>JAAVHY010000045.1 GCA_014799485.1 Clostridiales bacterium
AGCCGCCGGAGGTAGAACTAAATCGATAATGGAGGAATCAGAAACATGGCAAATTCTAGCGTCGTATCCATGAAAGCCCTGCTGGAGGCGGGCGTACACTTCGGCCACCAGACCCGCCGGTGGAACCCCAAGATGGCCCCCTATATCTACACCGAGCGCAATGGCATCTACATTGTGGACCTGCAGAAGACCGTCCGCAAGCTGGAGGAGGCGTACAACTTCGTCCGCCAGCTCAGCGAGAGCGGCCAGTCCCTGCTGTTCGTGGGCACCAAGAAGCAGGCCCAGGACGCCATCCGCGAGGAGGCCACCCGCTGCGGCATGTTCTACGTCAACGCCCGCTGGCTGGGCGGCATGATGACCAACTTCAAGACCATGCGCACCCGCGTGGACCGTCTGAACCAGCTGAAGAAGATGCAGGAGGACGGCACCTTCGACATGCTCCCCAAGAAGGAAGTCATGAAGCTGCTGGGCGAGATCAGCAAGCTGGAGAAGTACCTGGGCGGCGTGGTGGAAATGAAGAAGCTCCCCGGCGCGCTGTTCGTCGTTGACCCCCGCAAGGAGCGCAACGCCATCAACGAGGCCCGCAAGCTGAACATCCCCATCGTGGCCATCGTGGACACCAACTGCGACCCCGACGAGATCGACTACGTCATCCCCGGCAACGACGACGCCATCCGCGCCATCAAGCTGATCTCCTCCGTCATGGCCAACGCCGTGCAGGAGGGCCGTCAGGGCGTGGACGCCGCCCCCGCCGCCGAGAAGGCTGAGGAGCCCGCCCCCGCCGCGGAGTAAGCCTTCTTCCCTGCTGGACGACTGAAACACCACAGCGCCCGCCCGAAGCGGGCGGGCGCTTTCTTTTACAATTATAATGGAGGTAACGATATTATGGCAATCACTGCTCAGGATGTAAAGGCCCTGCGGGAAATGACCGGCGTGGGCATGATGGACTGCAAGAAGGCCCTAGCCGCCTCTGACGGCGACATGGACAAGGCCGTCGAGTGGCTGCGCGAGAAGGGCCTGGCCGCTTCCGCCAAGAAGGCCGGCCGCATCGCCGCCGAGGGCATGGCTTACGCCGCCGACATCAACGGCGTGGGCGTGGTGGTCGAGGTCAACGCCGAGACCGACTTCGTGGGCAAGAACGAGAAGTTTGTGGACTTCGTCAAGGGCGTGGCCGCTACCGTGGCCGCCTGCGCCCCCGCGGATCTGGACGCGCTGATGGAGTGCAAGTACAACGGCACCGACCTGACCGTCACCCAGCAGCAGCAGGAGATGGTCCTGGTCATCGGTGAGAACATCAAGGTCCGCCGCTTTGCCCGCTTCGCGGACGGCGTGTCCGTGCCCTATATCCACGCCGGCGGCAAGATCGGCGTCATGGTCAACCTGGAAGTCAGCGGCGGCATCGACGCCACCGAGATCGGCAAGGACCTGGCCATGCAGATCGCGGCCCTGAACCCCCGCTTCCTGGACAAGAGCCAGGTCACCCAGGAGGTCCTGGACGAGGAGAAGAAGATCCTCCTGGCCCAGATGGCCAACGACCCCAAGATGGCCAGCAAGCCCGACAAGGTCAAGGAGAACATCGTCAACGGCAAGCTGAACAAGTTCTACGCCGAGAACTGCCTGCTCCAGCAGACCTTTGTCAAGGACAACGAGGTCACCGTGGAGCAGTATATGAACGCCGCGGCCAAAAAGCTGGGCGGTACTGTCACCCTGAAGGACGCCGTGCGCTTCGAGAAGGGCGAGGGCATTGAGAAGAAGCAGGAGAACTTCGCTGAGGAAATCGCCAAGCTGGCGCAGTGATCCTCTTCCCCGTAAGCATCAAAACAGGGCGGTATGCAGCGCATACCGTCCTGTTTCTTTTTCAAGAATTTCCTTCTTCCCGTTGCAAACCATTATGTTATAGTATTTTTACATTACAGTTCTTTGCGTATCCGATTGAGCGCGTTCTTCTCCAGGCGGGACACCTGGGCCTGGGATATGCCCACTTCGGCAGACACCTCCATCTGGGTCTTGCCCTGAAAAAAGCGCAGGGCCAGGATACGCCGCTCCCTCTCGTCCAGCTTGTTGATCGCGTCCCCCAAAGCAATGTGCTCCAGCCACGCCTCATCGGTGTTTTTCTTGTCCTTCACCTGATCCATGACGCACACCGTGTCCCCGCCATCGGAGTACACCGGTTCAAACAGGGATACCGGGTCCACCACCGCGTCCAGCGCCATCACCACATCCTCCCGGCGCAGCTCAAGGATCTGGGCGATTTCGTCCACCGTGGGTTCCTTCTGGTGTTCCGCCATATACTTCTCCTTGGCCTGGAGTACGCGGTAAGCGGTGTCCCGCACCGACCGGGACACCCGTATGGCGCTGTTGTCCCGGAGATAACGCCGGATCTCCCCCACGATCATAGGGACCCCGTAGGTGGAGAAACGCACGTCCATCTCGATGTTGAAATTGTCGATGGCCTTGATCAGCCCGATACAGCCCACCTGGAACAGGTCGTCCACGTTCTCCCCCCTGCCGGAGAACTTCTGGATGACGGACAGCACCAGCCTGAGGTTGCCTGAGATGAGCTCCTCCCTGGCCTGCATATCCCCCGCCCTGGCCCGGCGCAGCAGTTCCATGCTCTCTTCGCTTTTCAATACCTTCAGCTTGGCCGTATTGACCCCGCAGATCTCCACCTTTCCCTGCACCGCACAGCACCTCACTCGGAATGGATTCAAAATCAGTATTTCCGATGGACGCCCTTTCATACTGCGGCGGGGCGGGGTATATTTTTTATCGTCAGACGGCTTTCGATGGACTTTTCAAGTCCTGCTGACAGGGTCACATCATCCGTAAAATCTCCTTTTTCAGCCGGTCAATGATGCGCTTTTCCAGCCGGGAAATGTACGACTGGCTGATCCCCAGCTGGTCGGCCACCTCCTTCTGGGTGCGTTCCCGCCTGCCGTCCAGCCCAAAGCGCATGGTGATAATGGTGCGTTCCCGGGGGGACAGCCGGGTGATGGCTGTGAACAGCAGATCCCGGTCTACATCATCCTCGATGGGTTTCTCGATGCTGTCGCTGTCGGTCCCCAGCACGTCGGACAGCAGCAGCTCGTTTCCGTCCCAGTCGGTGTTCAGCGGCTCATCCAGGGACACCTCCCCCCGGCGGTTGGCGTTTTTGCGCAGGTGCATCAAAATCTCGTTCTCAATGCACCGGGAGGCATAGGTGGCCAGCTTGATGTTTTTCGCGGGTTTATAGGTCTCCACCGCCTTAATGAGCCCAATCGTACCGATGGAAATCAAATCTTCGATGCCTACCCCGGTGTTCTCAAACCGCCGGGCGATGTACACCACCAGCCGCAGATTGTGCTCAATGAGCTGGGAGCGGGCTGACTGGCGGGAGCCCTCCTCACCCAGCGCGGCCAGCAGCCGCCCCTCCTCCTCCCGGGTAAGGGGGGCAGGCAGGGTATCACTGCCGCCAATGTAGTGGAGCGACCCGTAAAGCTTGATCCCCAGCCGCTCCAACAGCCGGCAAAGCCGTATATATGTATCAGTCAACCGCATTTCAAATTCCTCCTATCAGTGCCTGATATCCGCCGCCGTCATCCACCGGCGTGGGGGAAAGCGCCACCAGAAGCTGCCCCAGGCCCTTTCCGTCCGCTGTCACGCCTTGGGTGCGCAGGGCCAGCAGCATCCCGCATTCCACCCCCACCGCCCGGTAGGGCAGCAGCCGGGCCTGGCGGGATCCTATGGCATGGCACCGTTCCACCGATTGGACGGGGTCGTTGGGATCGGCCCAGCCCGGCAGCACCCCGGACAGGGCCTGCCAGTACGCCACCACCACCGGCCGGTTGTCCGCCGGGTCAGTGAGGGTATGCCCGGTATCCACCAACGCGGTGACTTCCGCCGTGCCAAGCTCCAGCTTCAGCTCCAAACGCACCAGCTCACGACCGCTGTGACGCCCCAACCGCCGAAAAAACAGGGACAGCACAAAGTAGCACACCACAAACAGCAGCAGCAGCAGCCGAATGTCAAACTGTGAATAGAGCACCCCATGATCCAGGGTCAGTGAAACGCTGCCCAGCAGCTCCAGCCCCAGCACCGCCCCGGCCAGCGCGGCGGACGCTCCAAAAAACAGCACGATCACCCGCAGCAGATACCGTTCCCCACCATAGGCAATGAGGGCGATCAATACTCCGACCGCCAGCTTACACAGCCAATGGGCCAGCCACCCCGTCTCCGGCAGGAACACCAGCACCGCATACAGCGCCCCTGCGGCGGCCCCCAAGCCAATGCGCCAGCGCCTTAACACCGCCCCGGCCATTTGGCCCGCCGCCAGCAACAGCAAATAGTTGGCGATGAGGTTCAGCAGGAACAGAAGATCTATGTAAACCACCGTCATGGGCGCCCTTCCTTTCCGCGGGTCTGTCCTTGATTATATCCCCGTTCCCCATCAAAAAAGGTCTAAGCAAGTCCACGGTCAAATAAAAAGCGGCCCGCCGTCTCCGGCGGGCCGTCATCTGCTGCTTTCTTCAAAGAGCATTTTTGCCGCAGTTTGAACTTGTCTATTGGGAAGGTTTCCCAGCTCCGCGCAGCTTGACCCCAGTATTCTGGCAAACCCATCCACGATCCTGCTTGATGCCAACGCGTGCCCGTTGCTCTTGTCCGCGCCGTCGGCTTCCTGGGCAAACCGCTCCAACAGGTTCCTTTCCTCGGAGTAGATCAGCTCTATCAGCTTAGCACGGTATTCCAAATTTTCAGAGGACATATTCGGATCAACGGCCAGATCCCTGGCGTGCTGCGCCTCATGCTTTAACAGCGACACTGTAAAATTTTCGCTGTCGAAATCGTAGGAGGCCTTCACGCAGTTGATGACCCCATCCTCATCCGGCCATCCTCCGGGCCCGATCTCACCAAAGGAAAGGTAGTCGATCCAGCTTTTGACGATAAACCCGTCCAACAGCTTTACGGGATAGGTCTGGATCCCATCCGGCAGTTCAACCTCATAGGTTTTGTTTTCCGTTGTCCGCCAGATGTAAGGGCCATAATAGCCGCTGGTCCTGCCGCCCAAAAAGTGAAGCCCTCTGCTCCGAAACGCTTCGGCAATCTGGTTTTGCTCCAGTTCGCTCAGTTCGGCCCGTTCATCCTCAATGCCAAGGAAAGCGGCCAGTCCCGCTCTCAGCTTCTCCTCGGCCTCTTCCCTGCCAATGCCAAGGTAAAAGACGTCCCGGTAATACCGCTGATAAATAGCCAATATCCCATTCAGCTCAGCGTCCACCTCATAAGCGGCGTATTGCTCCCGCTCAAAAACGGCCATAAACCGATCATACAGCTCCGCCTGTTCCGGGAATCGCCCCACATAATTGATTGCCCCGATCAAATCGCCTTTCACGAGGTATCCGTAATAGATCTTTTTTGAGAAATCCTTATCCATTTGGGTTCCTTTTCTGCTTTCTATTTAAATCAGCTCACTCAATGCCCGAACCAGCGCTTTCATGTCGTCATCCGTCCCGATGCTGATGCGCAGCCAGTTTTCAATCTCCGGCTTATCCCACC
The DNA here is from genome assembly GCA_014799485.1 of Clostridiales bacterium. The sequence continues at coordinate 5,530 of JAAVHY010000045.1, forward strand.
AGCGCACCAGCACACCCCGCGTCCGCAGGCCGTCCAACAGCTCCTTGCCGCTGTGTTCTGGGTGACTGACAAATACAAAATTTGCCTGGGAAGTCAGGACTGTAAAGCCAATTTCCTTTAATGCTTTTTCCGTCCATGACCGGGTATCCATTACCCGGCGGCGGATGGATTGGAAGTAGTCCTCGTCCTCAACGGCCGCCGCCGCTCCCGCCTGGGCCAGCCGGTCCACAGTATAGGAGTTGATGGAGTCCCGCACACAGCGCAGGCCGTCAATGAGCCCCGCGCTCCCCATGGCCCAGCCCACCCGAAGACCGGCCAGGGCTCGGGACTTGGAGGTGGTCTGCACCACCAGCAGGTTGGGATAGCGGTCGATGAGCTTGACCGCGCTGTCCGCGCCAAAGTCTATGTACGCCTCATCCACGATCACCACCACGTCCGGGTTGGCACGCAGCAGCTTTTCCACTGTGTCCAAACCCACCGCGATGCCCGTTGGCGCGTTGGGGTTGGCCAGCACCACGCCGCCATTCTGGCCGCACAGCAGGTCGATGGGGTCGGAAAAATCCGGGTTCATGGGCACTTCCCTGCGCTTCAGCCCAAAAAAGTCGGTGTAGACGGGATAAAAGCTGTAGGTGATCTTGGGAAACACCACCTCCCGCTCCGGGTCAAAAAACGCCTGGAAGGCGAAGGCCAATATTTCGTCCGAGCCGTTGCCGCAGAACACCTGGTTTATATCCAGCCCCTCCCGGCGGGCGATGGCCGTGCGCAGCTCCAGACACTCCGGGTCCGGGTAGAGCCGCAGGCTGTCCCCCGCCGCGGCCCGGATGGCCTCGATGGCCCTGGGCGATGGCGGATAGGGGCACTCATTGGTGTTCAACTTGATAAACTGCCGGTCCCGGGGCTGCTCGCCGGGGGTGTAGGGAATGATATCCTGAATTCGCTTGCTCCAAAACCGGTTCACTGGGCCTCACCCTCCCGCTTCACTTTCTTGACGGATTTCTCAGCCTTGCTCCTGGGCGTCATCACCTCATGGCCGCAGCCCAGGCACTTCAGCTTAAAATCCATCCCTACCCGGAGCACCTTCCACTCCTTACTGCCGCAGGGGTGGGCCTTTTTCAGCTCCAGCACATCGCCGATCTGGATATCCATGGGCATATCACTCGCCCTCTTTCGTCGGTTTCTTGATCTTGTCCCAGTACGCCTTGGCCGCCTGCTCCGTCTTGTTGGGCCCATACTCATAGTAAACGTGATCTTTGATGGCGTCCGGCAGGTACTGCTGCTCCACCCAGTGGTTGGGGAAATTGTGGGGGTACAGGTAGCCCTGCTCCCGCTCAAAGCCCGCGCCGTCAGCGTGAACATTCTGCAGATGCCGGGGGTAGTCCCCTGTCCTCCCCGCCCGCACGTCCGCCATGGCCGCGTCAATGGCGTTTACCACGCTATTGGACTTGGGGGCTGTGGCCAGCAGAATCACCGCCTGGGCCAAGGGCAGCTTGGCCTCGGGCAGCCCCAGCTGGAGGGCGCTGTCCACGCAGGATTTCACGATGGACGCCGCCTGGGGGTAGGCCATACCGACGTCCTCGCTGGCGGAGCACAAAATCCGCCGGATGGCGGTCAGCATATCCCCCGCTTCCAGCAGACGGGCCAGGTAATGGAGCGCCGCGTCCGGGTCGGAGCCCCGCAGGGACTTCATCAGCGCGGAGGCGATGTCGAAGTGGTCGTCCCCATCCCGGTCATAGCGCATAGCGGAACGCTGGGCCACCAGCTTGGCGTCGTCCAGCGTAATGGTAAGTACGCCGTCACTGATGCGGCTGGCGGTCATGAGCAGCTCCACAGCGTTGAGCGCCTTGCGCACGTCCCCGCCGCAGGAGGCAGCCAGATGTTCCCGCACACCCGGCTCGCACACCGCCTCCACCCCCAGCTCCGCCGACTGGAGGGCGATGCCCCGGTCCACGGCGGGCATGATATCCTCCGCTGTGAGCATCTTGAACTCGAACACGGTGGATCGGGACAAAATGGCGTTGAAAATGGTGAAATAGGGGTTCTCCGTGGTGGAGGCGATAAGGGTGATCTTGCCGTTCTCAATGAATTCCAACAGGGACTGCTGCTGTTTCTTGTTAAAATACTGGATCTCATCCAGGTACAGCAGGACGCCATTGGGGGCCAGCAAGGTGCCCACCTGGTCCATCACGTCCCGGACGTCTGCCAAAGAAGCAGTAGTGGCGTTAAGACGGCGCAGGGTACGGCCCGACTGCTGGGCGATGATGTTGGCCACGGTGGTCTTGCCGGTGCCGGAAGGGCCGTAGAACACCATGTTGGGGATCTTCCCGCTGTCGATCACCCGGCGGAGCAGGCCGTCCCGGCCTAAGATATGACCCTGGCCCAGCACTTCGTCCAGGCTTTGCGGGCGGATGCGGTCCGCCAGCGGCTGATAGCTCATGGCCCGTTACCGCTTGACGGACATAGCCATCCGGCGATAGGTGTGCCGCACGCCCTTGATGACCACCGAATAGGCCGTGATGTTCTCCGGCGCGGCAATGCCTGTAAAGCCGGAGTCCCCGAGATGGTGGATATCCGTCCCGGCCATCTTGCACATGAGCGCGATCCGGCGGATGGTCTCCACGTCCGCCCCCTCCTGAGAGGTGCCGATGGACGTCATAGTCAGCTTTTTCAGGCTGTGGGCACAGGCCACCAGCTCCGCCGCGTACTCCATCGTGATCCCCGGCACCGTTCCCGGGGCGGGCATCAGGATCACATCCGCCCCCGCGTCGGCAAAGGCCTTGACCTCTTCCCTGGTGAGGATCTTCTCCCCGCCCTCGCCCAGTACGCCGGAGGCGTGCATCTTGCCCGCGGCCAGCACGATCCGATCCCCCAGATGCCGGTGGAACAGCTCCAGGGTCTCAATGATCGCTTTGTTGGTGACGCCGGTGCCCGGGTTGCCGGTGAGCAGGATGAAGTCCACCCCCATATCGGCGGCCTTTTTCGCGTTGTCCAGCGTAGCCAGCCGCCCGCCGGTCATCCTCCATATGGTGTCAACCTGGCCGGCCTGGCTCTGCTCCACCGGCTCCAGGTTGATGCCCACCGGCCGGCCGGTGAGCCGTTTGACCTCCCGCACCACATCCTCCGGCGCCACCGGCGGGAGGCCCTGGATCTGGGGGGCGTTCACGTCAAAAAGGTTCAGCAGCAAAATGTCCGCGCCAAGGGCGGCCGCTAATTCCGCGTTGCTCACGTCGCCCAGCAGCGGGGTGAAGCAGCCGATGGTCTCACAGGCCAGCGCCCTTCCCTCTGACGCGCCGATGGAAAACAGCAGGTCCTCCTTGCTCATTTTTTCAACGTCAGAGGCATTGCAGTCCAACAGTCTCTTTGCCATTTCGAACACTCCTCCGTCCTCAGCGGTAGATGGGGTATTTGGCCGTGAGCTCCGCCACGCCGGCGCGGATATCGTCCGCCTTGGCCTCGAAATCGGTGGCCGCCAGGGTGATATACCCCGCCACCTGATCCATGTCCGCCTCCACGAAGCCCCGGCTGGTGACGGCGGGGCTTCCCACCCGCAGGCCGCTGGTCTGGAAGGGGGAGCGGGGATCGCCGGGCACCTTGTTCTTGTTGGCGGTGATGCGCACCTCATCCAAGCGGCGCTCCAGCTCCTTGCCGGTCAGGTCGCCCATGTCCCGCAGGTCGATCAGGGACAGGTGGTTGTCCGTGCCGCCGGACACCAGCTTCATCCCCCGCTTCGTCAAACCATCGGCCAAAGCGGCGGAGTTTTTCAAAATCTGCTGCTGATACGCCTTGAACCCGGGGGTGAGCGCCTCGCCCAAGGCCACAGCCTTGGCGGCGATGACGTGCATCAGCGGGCCGCCCTGGGAGCCGGGGAAAATGGCGGAGTTCAGCTTCTTGGCCAGGTCCTCGTCGTTGGTGAGGAGCAGGCCGCCCCGGGGTCCCCGGAGGGTCTTGTGGGTGGTGGTGGAGGTGACGTGGGCATAGGGCACGGGGGAGGGATGCAGCCCCGCCGCCACCAGGCCCGCGATGTGGGCCATGTCGACCCAGAGATACGCCCCCACCTCGTCGGCGATGGCGCGGAAACGGGCAAAGTCGATCACCCGGGGATAGGCGGACGCACCGGCGATGATCATCTTGGGCTTGCATTCCTTGGCGATCCGTTCCACCTCGTCGTAGTCGATCACGCCGGTCTCCTCGTCCACGCCGTAGGACACCATCTTAAAATACTTCCCGGAGAAGTTCACGGGGCTTCCGTGGGTGAGGTGCCCGCCGTGATCCAGGTTCATGCCCAGCACAGTGTCCCCGGGCTGGCACAGGGCCATGTAGACGGCGTAATTGGCCTGGGCGCCGGAGTGGGGCTGGACGTTGGCAAATTTCGCGCCAAACAGCTGGCAGGCCCGGTCGATGGCCAGCTTCTCCGCCACGTCCACGCACTGGCAGCCGCCGTAATACCGCTTGCCGGGGTAGCCCTCGGCGTACTTGTTGGTGAGTACGCTGCCCATGGCGGCCAGCACCGCCTCGGACACGATGTTCTCCGACGCGATGAGCTCGATGTTGTCGCACTGGCGCTGGTACTCCGCCTTGATGGCCGCGCCCACCTCTGGGTCGTGTCGGGACACGAAATCCATATACTCCAAAACCATTTGCGTTTCCGCCTTTCCAAATTTAGTCCCCATCATTATACATTGTTTTTCCCGCAAGCACAACTGTTACCAACTGAAAAAACGCCCTCGCTTTTTGACGTATTTTATGTTATCCTGTTCATGAGGTGAAATCTATGGAGAAAAAACGTGTGCGCGCCATCGTGGACGCCCTGAAGGAACTTTACCCGGATGGGATCTGCTCCCTGCAATACAAAAAGGACTACGAACTGCTGTTTGCCGTGCGGCTGTCCGCCCAGTGTACCGACGAACGGGTGAACAAGGTCACCCCCGCCCTGTTCGAGCGCTTCCCCACGTTGGAGAGCTTCGCCCAGGCGGACATCGACGAGGTGGGCGAGTACATCCATTCCTGCGGCTTTTTCCGGGCCAAAAGCCGCGATATGGTACTGTGCGCCCAGATGCTCCTCAATGAGTACGGCGGCAAAGTGCCCGGCACCATGGAGGATCTGCTTCGCCTGCCCGGCGTAGGCCGCAAGACGGCCAACCTGATTTTAGGCGATGTACACAACACCCCCGGCGTAGTGGTGGCGGACACCCACTGCATCCGCATTTCCGGGCGGCTGGGCCTCACCGACGGGACGAAGGACCCCGGTAAGGTGGAGCAGCAGCTCCGGGCCGTGCTGCCGCCGGAGGAGTCCAACAACTTCTGCCACCGGCTGGTGCTCCATGGGCGGGCGGTATGCACGGCCCGCAAGGCCAAGTGCGGGGAGTGTGTGTGCGCCCCCTGGTGTAAGTATGCCCAGACCGAATTCAACAAATGATAACCCGGACTTCCTTTTTTCTTAAAGATTTTCTGTTATACTTGGAGAAATCAGGAGGGATTTCTCATGTTATCCATGCTGCTTGACTACGCGCGTTCCTTCATTCAAAATCAGTTTCCCGCCGTACTGATCGGAACGGCGGCGTTCCTGTCCCTGCGGCTGTTATTGTGCCGCGCGGGGCGGCTGTCCCGGCGGTCCCTACCCCACGAAATCGGTTTGGCCCTGTTCGCGCTGTACCTCGCCGCCGTGCTGTCCCTGACACTCCTCCCCTTCCGCCTTCACTTGAGCGGGGGCACATTTTCCTTTGACTCCACCCTGCTGGCCATGATCCGGGGGGAGTACACCGCCGGAAGCTGGGTGTGGGCCATGATACTGGGCAACGTACTCATGCTGATACCCTTCGGCTTCCTCGCCCCGCTGCTCTGGGAAAAGCTGCGGTGGTGGCGGGTTCTGCCCGCAGGGCTGGGTTTCATCCTGGCCGTGGAGCTGCTCCAGCCCCTCACCTGGCGGAGTTTTGATGTGGATGACATCCTGCTCAACTTTCTGGGCGTCCTGGCCGGGGCGATGCTGTCCGCCTTGATTCAGGCGCTGCTTCCCAAACAGACCGCGGCGCTCCGCGCTTAAAAGAATCCCCGTCCCGGTAACCGGGACGGGGCTCTCTTTGCTTCATGGGGGTGCTACGGCTCCACCGGCATCAGATTGTCCAGCGGAATGGTGACGGTGCCAAAGGCCCAGTCCAGGGTCAGTGTGCCGCCCTGGAATTCGGCGGGGTCAGTGATTTCGTCCAGGCGGTAGCTCCACCACTGATCCCCCTCGTGGACGTTGCTGGTATACAACTCTACAGGCACAGTCCGCCCATCTTTCGTTGTCAGAGTGATCCCTGCCGCATCCTTTGCCAGCTCCGACCACCGCACATAGACGTCCTCCTCCTTCTGATCGATCACCGCGCCATACGCGTCGATTGCCACTGTCGCCGGGCGATCCCGCTTCAGGGTGATGTTCAGGGTGGCCGGGGACAGGTACAGTTCCTCCACCGTAATGACCGCCCCGTCCAGCTCCCCGGCGGCATGGTCGGGATTCAGCGTCCACCGGGTATCCGCCTGGGGCAGCGGCACCACACAGGACCAGTCGCCGGAATAGACCTCTTCAAGCCCGCCGCGCTTGAACCTGTACAGGTGCGGGCTGGGCAGGCGCAGGCTGACCGCCTCCCGCATATACGCGCTGTCCGGCTCGAACTCCATCCGGCACACCAGGGTCAGGTGGTTGTCCTTCAAATCGTCATCGTCAATGACGCTCCACCCTCCGCTCAACTGCGGACCACCTTCGAGCTGATTTCCGTCCTTGTCCAGCAGTCTCGCTCCATCATCATAGACGGGGAGATAACTGCTGAGCGCACAATAGAGCTGGTCCTCCTCGGTATAGTCCAGCACCTTCCCTTCCTGGGCGGTAAAGTCGGCCATCACAATGATGGAACGGCTTTCCCGCAAAACCTGGGTGATGTGGAGGGTGATCCCGTTATCCTCCACCCTGATGTCCAGGGACGCCGCCCCGGGAGCCAGCAGCTCCGCCGCCCGTTCATTCCCCGGCTTCATGCCCAGATACTCCAGCAGCTTCTGGCTGATCTCCGGCATCGTGATCGTAGCTGTGGCCGCCGCGGCCGCCGTCACCAGCAGGGCAGCCGCCGCCACGCCTATCACAACTCGTTTCCAATTTTTCATGGTTTTCTTCCCCCTTGTGCCTTCACAGAGGAGTTGGTCCAGCAGTTCCCGTTCCCGAGCGGGCTCGGGTGTGAGTTCGTCAAACATCTCGTTCAGTTCATGCCTGTCCATAACCTTCCTCCTCCAGCTTCAATTTCAGTTTCCTCCTGGCCTGGGCCAGCCGGGAGCGCACGGTGGAGGGATTCTCCCCCAGCATATCCGCGATCTCCCCGGTGGTGTAGCCCTGGTAGTAATGAAGGTAGAGCACCAGCCGGTGGGGTTTTGGCAGCGCCGCCACCCGCTCCCACACCGCTTGGTGTTCGGGCTGTTCCCAGGTAAGCGCGTCCAGCGCCTCACTGTCCGCCCACCGGGTGCGCCACCAGTGCTTGAGCTGGTTGCGGCACTCGTTCCGGGCGGTGACGATGAGCCAAGCCTTCTCATGCTCCGGATCACGGAAGGGCTTGGGGTACTCCATCACCTTTCGGAAAACCGTCTGGGCGGCGTCCTCCGCATCGGGTACATTTTTCATCAGCACCAGGCAGATCTGGTAGACCATGCCAAAGTGCCGCCGGTAAAGGCTGGCCAGCTCCTCGTTGGAACGGATCCCACGCTGCATCAGGACACCTCCTTTGGGCTTTCTGTCTAATACACAATCGACAGGCCAAAATTGTTGACACACCGGAAGGATTTTTACAAAACGAAAGGCGGGCGGCATCAGCCGCCCGCCTCACGATACAAAACAGTTTTACGACCCCTGGTGCAGCTTCGCCGCCGTCAGGGTGTTTTTCATCAGCATGGCCCGGGTCATGGGCCCTACCCCACCGGGAACCGGTGTAATGTAAGAAGCCTTGACTGCCGCTTCCTCAAAGCACACGTCGCCGCACAGCTTGCCCGCGTCATTGCGGTTCATGGCCACATCGATGACCACCGCGCCCTCCTTCACCATGTCGGCGGTGACCAGCCCCGTCTTGCCCACGGCGGACACCAAAATGTCGGCGGACGCGGCCAGCGCTTTCATATCCGGCGTCTTGGAGTGGCACATCACCACCGTGCCGTTGGCGTGGAGCAGCAGCAGGGCCATGGGCTTGCCCACGATGTTGGAGCGGCCCAGCACCACGCACCGCTTCCCCGCCGGGTCAATGCCATACTCCCGCAGCATTTCCATCACGCCGCCGGGGGTACAGGGCTGGAACACCGGCGTACCAATGGTGAGCTGGCCCACGTTGTACGGATGGAAACAGTCCACGTCTTTGGCCGGGTCAATGGCCAACAGCACTGCTTTTTCATCCAATCCCTTTGGAAGCGGAAGCTGCACCAGGATGCCGTCAATGTCATCCCTCCCGTTCAGCTCATCCACCAGGGCCAGCAGCTGCTCCTGGGTGGTCTCGGCGGGCAGCGCGTACTCCTCGCTGTAAAAGCCGCACTCCTCGCAGTCACGTCGTTTGCTGGTCACATATACCCGGGACGCGGGGTCGTCCCCTACCAGGATCACCGCAAGACCGGGCTTCCGGGGCAGGGCCTTCGCCTCCTCCAGCACGTTCTTCTTCAGCTTGGCCGCCAGGGCCTTTCCGTCAATCAGCGTCGCCGCCATCTTGCCTCTCCTCCTTCTCCTCTTCCTCAAGCGCGGCAGATTCCGCAGATGCCGCGACAGGGACTGACTTTTCCGGCTCCGGCGCAGCGTCCTCTGTCCCAGGGGCTGCCTCCTCCGATTCGGGCGGGATCTCCGCCGCCGGGACCGATCCTTCCACGGACTGGGAAATCCCCTCCTTTTGCGCCTTCACAAAGGGCGGCGAGGCGGGCCCGGCGGTCCTGCTCCGAAGCGCATACAGCGCGATCCCCGCCAACGCCGACACGATCCCCAGCATCTGGGACGAGCGGATGGGGGTGCCGAAGAAATACAGGCTGTCGGTGCGCAGCCCCTCGATGGCCGCCCGGCCCAAACCATACCAGATCACGTAGCTGAGGAACATCTGGCCGTTGAACTTCCTGCCCCGCTTCATCAGCAGCACCAGCAGGATAAAGCCCAGCAGGTTCCACAGGGATTCGTAAATGAAGGTTGGATGGACGCCCAGCGTCCCATTCAGGACGCTCTGGTAGGCGGCCTCCGACTCCAGCAGCCCATCCCGCCACAGCTCGTTGGCGATGGACACCGAACACATCCGCCAGGGCAGCGTGGTAAGCCCGCCATACGCCTCCACGTTGACAAAATTTCCCCAACGGCCCACCATCTGCCCAATGAGCAGACCGTAGACCGTGATGTCCATACCACTCCAGAAGTCCACCTTGCGCACCTTGCAGAAAATGAGGGCGGAGATCACCGTACCGATCACACCGCCATAGATCGCCAGCCCGCCGTCCCAAAAGGCAACCATATTGTACAGGCTGAAGGCGCCGTCCGCCGTGTAGCACACGATGGGGTTGAAAATCACATAATAGGCCCGGGCCCCCACGATGGCGGACGGGACCACTACGAAGATGGCGTCTGTGATGACGTCCGGGTCCATGGAAAACCTGGGCGCCCGCCACAAGCCATAAGCCACCGCCACCAGGAAGCCCATCGCGATGATGACGCCGTACCAGTAGATGTTATGGCCGAACACGGTGAACGCCACCCGGTTCAGCTCAAACTCCAGCCCCAGGCCGGGGAAAAAAACAGTGTTTGTCATGGCTATCCCTCTTTATGTCTGTTATTCTTCCGGGACGATGACCGACAGGGCCGTCCGTTCTTCGGTGAACCACTCCCGCAGCAGTTCCTCGCCGTGGCCGCGCTCGATGCTCTGAAAAACCTGGGGGAAGCTGAGATAATCTTCCCCTGTGAAGTGGGCCTCGGCCAGCTCGATGCAGGTGTCCTCCATGGAGTTGAGCTGGCGCACCATGGCGCCGTACGCGGCCTTTTTCAGCCGGTCCCACAGCGCTTGGTCAATGCCCGATCCGGCCAGCCGCGCGGCCTCCTCCAGCACCTCGGCCCTCACCCGCTCCGGCTCCCGGCTCTCCCCTTCCGCAACGATCATGGCGCAGCCCGGGCGGGCGTCATAATAACTGCCGAAGGAGCCGTTAATCAGGCCCTGCTCATACAGCCGGTTATACAGCGGCGCGGAGGGGCTGAACAGCACGTCGCACACAAGCTCCGCCACCAGCCGCTGGCGCAGGCCCTGCCCTTTTTCCGCCGCCGTGCCTTTGAAACCCAGGCCAAACATCGGAATGGATACCGGCATCCTCCGGCGGGTATCCCGCTCCCCCACCTGTATCGGTTCCGGCTGGCCGTGATCCGTCTCCGCCGCCGAGGTGGGCGTATCGGACAGCACCTCCCGTGCGATATCCGCCACCCGCTGGGGGTCGATATTCCCCGCCGCGCACAGTACCATGTTCCCCGGCCGGTAAAAGGCCCGGTGGCACTGGTAAAGGGTGTCCGCCGTGATGCGGGCGATGGATCCCACCGTCCCCACCGTCGAGATACGGGCGGGATGATGGACATACATCGCCTTTTTCAGCCGCTCGTACACCTCACTGGCGGGGTCGTCCTCGTACATCCGGATCTCCTGCGCGATGATCCCCTGCTCCTTGTCCACGCTCTCCTGGGTGAACCAGGGCTCCGACACAAAGGACAGCAGCGTGCGCAGGTTTTCCTCAAAGCCCCGCGCGCTGTCAAAGTAATAGCCTGTCATACTCCCGGTGGTAAAGGCGTTGGGGTCGGCGCCGTTGGCCGCCATGATCTGGAGGGCGTTGCCATCCTTGGTGTCAAAGGTCTTGTGCTCCAGAAAGTGGGCCACCCCCGCCGGGGTGTCCAGCCATTCGCCGTCCTCCCCGCGGAAGCGCACGTCCATCCCGCCGTAGCGGGTGGCAAAAAAGACAAACTGCTTGCCGTATTCCGGCCGCACGTCCACATAAATGTTCAGCCCGTTGGGCAGGACACAGTGATAAACCGTCTGCCCCAGGGCGGTGTATTCCAGCTTGTCCATCGGTTCAGGCCTCCTTCCCGGTGAGACGGTAGACGGTGTCCAGCTTCAGCTTCCGGGCGGCCTCCGCGACCCGGTCCGCCGTCACCCCTTCCACCGCCTGGATCAAGGCATCCCCTTCCCCGGCGGCGGAGTGGAACAGCAGGCAGGTGAGCCGGTCGTCCTCCATCTGCCCCTGGCTGTCCAGCCGGCCCCGGATGCTGTTGGACACTGTTCTGGCGGCGGCAATCAGCTCGTCTTTCGTAAAGTCCCCCCGGCGCACCGCCTCCAGCTGGGCCAGGATGGCCTCCTGGGCCCGGTCAAACTGGGCAAACTCCACCCCGGAGGATACTACCATCAAGCCCTTCAGTTTGTCTATCATGGACGAAGCGTAATAGCACAGGCTCATTTTTTCCCGCACGTTGAGGAACAGCTTGGAGTTGGCGCTACCGCCATACAGGGCATTGCACACCAACAGGGCGGGATAATCCCCGCTCTCCATGGTCACCCCGCCGGTGCGGAAGCCTATGGCCAGCTTGCCCTGGGTCACGTCCATCGTATCCACAATCGTGCGCACAGGACCGTCTGGCTGCGCCTTTACCTTGCAGGACACCGGGGCGTCCCGCCCCGTCAGCAAGGGGGCGAAGGCCCGGCGCACCGCCTCCTCCACCCGCTCCGGCGCGGCGGCTCCGCCATAGTAGAAGTTCACCCTCGCCCCGGCAAGCAGCGACTGATAGGCCGCCCACAGCTCCGACGGCGTCATGGCCTGGGCTTTGGCCGCGTCCCCCAGCTTGTCCACGGCGTACGCCTCCCCGGCGCACATCTCCTGGATGAGCCGGAAAATCGCCCAGCCCCGCTTATCGTTCACCCGTGCCTGGATGCGGTCGGCCAGATTGGCGCCCTCCGATCCCACGTAATCCCGGCGGAACAAGCCGCCCTCAGTGGCCGGATCCAGCAGCACCTCCCCCATCAGGCTGGCCACCGGCTCCAGCACCGCCGAGCCGTCCAGGGCGTAGCGGTCGCCGATGAAGCTGCACAAAAAGCTGACGCATTGGCTCTCCCCCCGCTGGCGCACCGCGGGACCGATAGACGCGCCGTACAGCGCATCGGCGGTCGCGGACAGCTTCTCCATGCTGGGGTAGTTCTGGCTTCCCCGGCCGAGCACCTCCGGGATCAAAGCCCCGGCAGTCGCGGTATCCGCGCTGAGCGGGATGGTAAGGGTGACCGCCAAAAGGCCGGTCTTGAACTTATCCGTCTGGTTTACCGCCAGCTCCACCCCGTCCGCCAGCCGTTTCCAATGCTGCCGCATAGTGTTCCTCCTTTAAATTTTTACTCTAAAACGGTATTATACATCATCTGCCGCTGTTTGACACCTGTTATTTTGCCCGGAGGGGTAAATTTTTTTGAAACAATCACTTTCCTTGAAAAAAGCGGCATTTTCTTCTTGACTTTTTGTGTGGTCTGTGGTATAGTATCGCATTGTAAAGCTTATTAACTTTACACAACATCTTGTGGAGGCGGGGTTCCATGAAAAATCAGGCATACCGTATGGCCATGCTGTTTGATTTTTACGGCGATCTGCTCACCGAACGCCAGCGGGAATTCTATGACCTCTATTATAACGAAGACCTGTCCCTGGCCGAGATCGCGGAAAATTACGGCATCTCCCGCCAGGGCGTTCGGGATGTCATCGTCCGGGCCGAAGCGGCCATGACGGAAATTGAGGACAAGACCCATATCATCCGCCGCTTCCAGCAGTCACGGGCCGCCATCGCCGCCATCAATGACGCCGCCGATCAGCTGCTCCAGTCCATTGACCGGCACAGCTATCATGACGCCATGCTGGACGAGATCGCCCGCACTATTAAGGAAAACGCCGCCAAACTGGAGCAGGAGTAACTGTTATGGCATTTGAAAGTCTCACCGATAAGCTGTCCGCTGTCTTCAAGCGTCTGCGCGGCAAGGGCCGTTTGTCCGAGGCCGACGTCAAGGAGGCCATGAAGGAGATCAAAATGGCTCTCCTGGAGGCGGACGTAAACTTCAAGGTGGTCAAGAGCTTCGTAGCCTCGGTCACCGAGCGGGCCGTTGGGCAGGATGTGATGGAGTCCCTCACCCCCGCCCAGATGATCGTTAAAATCGTCAACGAGGAGCTCACAGAGCTGATGGGCGGCGGGGACAGCAAGCTGGCCATCTCCTCCGCTCCGCCCACCATCGTGATGCTGGTGGGCCTCCAGGGCGCGGGCAAGACCACCAACGGCGCCAAGCTGGCGGGCCTGATGAAAAAGCAGGGCAAACGGCCCTTGCTTGCCGCCTGTGACGTGTACCGCCCCGCCGCCATCAAGCAGTTGGAGGTGGTGGGTCAGCAGCTGGACATTTCGGTATTCCAGATGGGCCAGATCGACCCGGTCGACATCGCCAAGGCCGCCGTGGAGCACGCGAAAAAGCATGGAAACGACATGGTGTTTCTGGACACCGCCGGACGGCTCCATGTGGACGAAGCCCTGATGGACGAGCTGCGGCGCATCAAAGAGGCCGTCTCCCCCACCGAGATCCTCCTTGTTGTGGACGCTATGATCGGCCAGGATGCCGTCACCGCCGCCAAAGCCTTTGACGACGCGCTGGACATCGATGGGGTCATGCTCACCAAGCTGGACGGCGACGCCCGGGGCGGCGCTGCCCTCTCCATCCGGGCTGTCACCGGCAAGCCTATTAAGTTCGCCGGCACCGGCGAGAAGCTGGACGCGGTGGAGGTGTTCCACCCTGACCGCATGGCCAGCCGGATTTTGGGCATGGGCGACGTGCTCTCCCTCATCGAAAAGGCGGAGCAGAACCTGGACGCCAAAAAGGCCGCGGAACAGCTGGAGCGGCTGCGCAAGAACAAGTTCACCCTGGCTGATTTTTACGACCAGCTGATCCAGCTCAAGAGTATGGGATCCATGCAGGACATCGCGGGGATGCTCCCCGGCATGGGAGGCAAAAAGCTGGATCTGTCGGTGGACGAGGGCAACCTGAAGCGCATCGAGGCCATCATCCAGTCCATGACCCCCTATGAGCGGGAGAACCCCAACGTGCTCAACTCCAGCCGGAAAAAGCGTATCGCCGCCGGTTCCGGCACCCAGGTGGTGGACGTGAACCGCCTTCTGAAACAGTTTGACATGATCCAGCAGTTTACCCGGCAGTTCTCCAACCCTAAGAAGGCCAAGGGGCTGTTTGGAAAGTTCAAGGGAATGGGGATGCCATTCTGAAGCCGCGCGCCGTGGACAGGCAAAAGCGCAGCAACCTGTTGGTTTTGCTCTTGATAGAGCATTTACCATAAATGAACGAACAACTTTTGGAGGTGAATATAAGATGGTTAAGATCAGACTGCGCCGCATGGGCGCTAAGAAGGCCCCTTTCTACCGCGTCGTGGTGGCTGACTCCCGCTATCCCCGGGATGGCCGCTTCATCGAGGAGATCGGTACCTATGATCCCCGGCAGAACCCCGCCGCCGTCAATATCGACGTGGAGCGGGCCCAGGCCTGGGTCAAAGCCGGCGCCCAGCCCACCGACACGGTGCGCGACCTGCTGAAAAAGGCCGGCCTGTAATCAAAATCTGGAGGCCACATGAAGGAATTGCTCATTTATATCGCCCGCAGCCTGGTGGACGATCCCGAGGCGGTATCTGTCTCCGAATATGAGACGCCCGCCGAGACGGTGCTGGAGCTCCGGGTGGCCCCCGGCGACATGGGCAAAGTGATCGGCCGTCAAGGCCGTATCGCCAAGGAGATCCGGGCGCTGATGCGCTCGGTGGCCCAGCGCCAGGGCAAAAAACTCTCGGTCGATATCGTTGACTGAATCCCAAACGCAAACTGAGAAGGGACGGCTTGGAGCCATGGCTCCAAGCCGTCCCTTTTTGGCTTTTGACCAGCAGTTTTATATGGACCCTTCATCCAAAAGAATAGGGGCTCCGGCCTGACTTGTCCTTCCCAAAAATAATAGGACTGGACATCAATCATAATTGATGTCCAGTCCTGGTACGGCTGAAGGGATTCGAACCCCCGACCTTTTGGTTCGTAGCCAAACACTCTATCCAGCTGAGCTACAGCCGCATACGCTCCTTAGAGCTTTGTTATGATACCACACTGTCCCAAAAAATGCAAGTCCTTTTTTCATTTTCTGAGAAAATTTTTGTGGACAAAGCGCCGGGTGCATCAACACCCGGCGTCGCTTGTCTGCTTCTATCCTGTCCAGTTATCGAATCGATGGAACATGGCGGCCACCTCTGCCCGGGTCGCATCCCCGGTGGGCCGCAGCGCGCCGCCGCTGCCCTTCAGGATGCCCACACTCACCGCCCATGAAACGGCCTGCCTGCTCCAGGAAGCCACAGAAGCGTTATCGGAGAAGCCGGACAGGTCGGCGGTCTGGCTCACGTCGTAGCCCATTTTCTCCGCATAGCGGTAGAGGATCACCGCGATTTCCTGGCGGGTCACATTGGAAAACAGGTCAAACTGGCTGTCCCCTTTCCCTGTGACCACCTTCAGCTGGCCCGCCCAAATGGTGCCGCTGGTATACCACTGGCCATCGGGGACATCCCGGAACATGGGGGTATAGCTCACCGGAGGCTTCCCGGCCAAGCGGTAAAGCACCGTAGTCATCATGCACCGCTGCATCATGCTGTAGGGCTCAAAATAGCCGGAACCCGTGCTGCCAAACAGCCCCTTCTGATAGACATAGGCCACATCATCATAGTACCACTGGCCCAGGGGCACATCGGGGAACGGCAGCACCGCCTCCCCGGCGGTAACAGCCCATTCTCCCTCCCCCATCCACTGGGCAGAGGAGGACGTGACCACCAGCGACACATCCGTCCCCGCCAGATAGCGGTGGCCTACGGCGAGGGCGCCGCCTGACGCTACTTCCCTGCCTTCCGTGGCGTCTACCAGCGTCCCATCGCGCACTACACCCGTCCCTGCCGTCCAGATAAGACCGGAACCGACAGCCGCGGTCAATACATCGCCATTGATCCCCGCCTTGACGGCGAAAGAGCCGGATCCCGCGCCGCCCGACGCAACGCCGTCCACGATCTGCCTCGCTTTGGCGGCAGCCTCATTGTAGATGGCGGTCGTATTCTTTTCCGTTTCACTGAACACGATGGCCTTCAGATCGTCCCAAAAGCCTCCGCCGAGGTAGCTGCGGGACACCAGCGCCTGGGACTGGCTGCTGGCCCCGGCCAGCGTCACCACGCCTGCCAGCAGTGCCAGCGCCAGCGTCCCAGCCAGGATTCTCTTTTTCATAGCGTCTCCTCTGAAATCATATAACTCAGGGTGAGCAGACTGTCCGCAAAGTGGACGTCCTCGATCTGGACGCCGGGCATATCCTGATCGGGCAGCTCCACATTGGTGAAGTTCCAAATACCTGACACCCCGCAGGATGCCGCCCGGCGGGCGGTGTTTTCCGCCTCCCTCGCCGGTACTGTAAGTACGCACACGCTCACCGGGTCTGCCTTCAAACGCTCCTCCAAAGTATCGGCGTGGTAGACCGGGGTGCCGCTGATCTGGGTGCCTACCAGCTTCGGATCCACGTCAAAGGCGGCCGCCAGATGGAACCCATTGGCGGCAAACGGAAAGTTCTCCATCAGTGCCCGCCCCAGGTTGCCCGCCCCGAGGATCGCCACTGTGTGCTCCCGGTTCATGCCCAATATATCCGCCACCTCGGAGCGCAGGCGCTCCACGTTATAGCCATACCCCTGCTGGCCAAACCCGCCGAAACAGGACAGATCCTGCCGGATCTGGGAAGCGGTGAGCCCCATGGATTTGGCCAACGAACTGGAGGAGATGCGCACCGTACCGGCGCGGAGCAGCTCGTCCAGATGCCGGTAGTACCGGGGCAGCCGCCGGATGACCGCGGAAGATATCTTGCCTTTTTTCATCACACAACCGTTCCTTGCTTCAAAATTTATCAATTTATTCTACTCCATATTAATTTATTTGTCAATTTGATTAGCGGGGAATTCACAATTTTCCACCATACGCATAGTCTGTGATATATCTGATTGACAAGGAGGAATTGTCCATGCCTCAAACCGGTTCCCTTGTTGTGCGCACCTATACCTCCCAGGCGCAGCTGCCTGTGTCCGGCGCTACGGTGATCATCTCCAGCCGCGAGGAGGATGGCCGCCGCAAGGTATTCTCCATCCAGACCACCGATGAAAGCGGCGGCACCAAGCCCTTCCAGCTGGAGGCCCCCGACCGGGACCTGGGGATGAGCCCGGGCCAGGCCACGCCCTTTTCCGACTACTCCCTGGTCGTGGAGCACCCGGGGTACTTCCTGGCCACCTTCGAGCAGCTCCAGGTGTTCCCCGGGGTGGAGACGGTGCAGAACATCCCCTTGGTCCCCCTGCCCCAGCCCGCCGGCGGCGAGGACGCCGCCGAGCCGGTGGTGGTCACCCCACAGCCGCTGTAATCGGACTTATGTAAGGAGGTTCCTATGCCTGTTACAGTCACACCCTACATACCGCAGACCATCACCGTCCACACCGGCCCGGCCAACCAATGGGCGGAAAATGTGACGGTGTCCTTCTCCGACTACATCAAAAACGTGGCCTCCAGCGAGATTTACCCCACCTGGCCGGAGGCGGCCCTGCGGGCCAACATCCTGGCCCAGATCTCCTTTGCCCTCAACCGGGTGTATACCGAATACTACCCCAGCCGGGGCTATGACTTCGACATCACCGGCTCCACCATGAACGACCAGAAGTTCATCAAGGGCCGCAGTATTTTCGACAACGTGGCCCAAATCGTGGATGAGCTGTTCACCACCTACATCCGGCGCAAGGGCTTTGTGGAGCCGCTGTCTGCCCGGTTCTGCAACGGCACCACCGTCACCTGCGACGGCCTGTCCCAGTGGGGCAGCGAGTCCCTGGCCCGCCAGGGCAAAAGCACGATAGAGATCCTCCGCCACTACTACGGGGATAACATCGAGCTGGTGTCCAACGCCCCCATCCGGGACATCGCCTACTCCTACCCCGGTTCCCCCCTTAAAAGCGGTTCCTCCGGCAACTACGTCACCGTCCTCCAGGTGATGCTCAACCGCATATCCCGCAACTATCCCGCCATTCCCCGTGTCAGCCCGGTGGACGGCGTGTTTGGCGCCCAGACCGAGGAGTCTGTCAAACGTTTCCAGCGCATCTTCAACCTTACCCCCGACGGCATCGTGGGCCAGGCCACCTGGTATAAGCTGGTGTTCCTCTATGTGGGCGTCACCAACCTGTCGGAACTGGTGAGCGAGGGCCAGCCCTATACCCAGATCCAGGGCCCCGCCTCCGGCGTCACCCTCCAGGAAGGCAGCGGCGGCATTGCCGTGTCCGCCCTGCAGTATTTCATCTCCATCATCGGCCAGTTCAACTCCGATGTGCCGGTGCTGGCCATCGACGGCATCTTCGGCCCTAAAACCGCCGCCGCCGTCCGGGCCATCCAGAGCCGCCTGGGCCTGCCCGTCACCGGCACGGTGGATCGGGCCGTCTGGCAGGGCATCTATGACGAGTATCTGGGCATCGCCCGCACCGCTTTGGCCGGGGCCAACCTGCCCACCAGCTCTCAGCAGATCCAGCAGGCGGTACAGGCGGGCCAATTCCCGGGCTACAACCTCACTTACGGCAGTTCGGACACCTGAAAGGAAGGACTTATCATGAATGATACCAGCACACCTGAAATGAATGAGGCCCAGCACAGCGGCCAACCCGTCCGCTCCCTTCAACATATGCTGAACCAGCTGGCCATCCACAATCCTGTCCTCACCCGGCTGACGGTGGACGGCATATTCGGCGAGCGCACCCTGGAAGCCGTTATGATATTCCAGCGGGAATACCATCTCCCGGTCAACGGTGTGGTAGACCTGGACACCTGGGACGCCATCCGGGAGGCCTATTTCCGGGTGGAGCTGCTCTACGGGAACCCCCCTCCGCTGAACGTGCTGCCCAACGGCACCTATACCGCCGCCGAGGGGGCGGAAAGCGAACCCATGCTCATTGTCCAGGCCATGTTCGTCTCCCTCAATAAAAAAATGAGCAACTTCCAGCCCTGCAGCCTGAACAGCTGCAATGACGGCGGGACCCATGAGAATATCCGTATCGT
This sequence comes from Clostridiales bacterium, assembly GCA_014799485.1. Next base: position 24,686 of record JAAVHY010000045.1, read on the forward strand.
CCAGGGGCTGGCCGGCCTGCCCGTCACCGGGACCCTGGACCGGGCCACCTGGGCCTATATGGTACAGCTCTACCAGGCCTTGGTCACCCGGGGGTAAGCTGTAAAATCTCCCCTTGCCATTTCCCTGCCGATTCGCTATAATATTTTAGCATCCAAAAACGAGTACAAAGGAGGAGGCCTATGGCTGGATTCATCCATGACAAGCTGGACATCAAACTGCTTGTGCTCTACATCATGGATCGGGTAGCGGCCCCCATCGACTTTTCCACTCTCACCGACCTGGCCATGTGCGACAACGGCGTAGATTATTTCCGATTTGCCGAGGCGGTGGCCGAGCTGAAGGACAGCGGCCACTTGGGCCGGGACGGGGAGTATTACGCAGTCACGGATAAGGGCCGCAGGACCTGCGCCGCCGGAGAGAGCAGCCTCTCCCCCGTCATCCGCCAGCGGTGCGACCGGCGGCTGGACCCTCTGAACCGGGTCTTGAAACGCAAATCCCAGGTGCGGGCCGAGGTGACGGAGCAGCCCCTGGGCTTCGATGTGTGCCTGTCCATGGACGATGACAAGGGGAGCCTCTTCTCCCTCACCCTGCTGGCCCCGACCCACGAAGACGCCCAGCGCGTTGCCGGCAGCTTTCTGGACCATCCGGACCGGGTATACAACGCCCTGCTGGGGGTACTCCTCACCGGCAATGATGAGGGGGGGGGACACAATTGACCTTTATGGGCTTTCCGCTTTCCCAGCTGTTCCTCTATTTCATCCTGTACTCCTTCATGGGCTGGGTCATGGAGACGTGCTACTGCTCCATCATGGAGCGCCGCCTGGTGGCCCGGGGCTTCCTCTACGGCCCCATCTGCCCCATCTACGGCGGCGGGGTGGTGCTGATGATTCTGTTTTTCACCCCGCTGAAGGGGAACCTGGTGCTGTTCTACGCGGCGGCTGTGGTGATCATGACCTCATGGGAATACTTTGTGGGCTGGGTCCTGGAAGTGACCACCCATGTGAAGTATTGGGACTACTCCCAGTACCGCTTTAACCTGAAGGGCCGGGTGTGCCTGTGGGTAGCCCTGACCTGGGGCGTGCTGTCGTACATCGTAATTTTCTTTATCCACCCGCCCATCCAATCGCTGGTAGGCGCCCTGCCCGTGTGGCTGGAGTTCATGCTGTGCGGCGCGTTTTTGGCGCTGTTGGCGGTGGACGCCACCCTCACGATCCGGAACCGGGTGCTGGTGGCCCTGCATGTGGAAAGCGTCACCCAGCTGGGACAGGAGCTCCAGCTCCAGGCGGCGCTGGGTAAGGCGGAGCTGGGCGACAAGCTGGAGGACAGCGTCGCCGCCCTGCGGGAGCGTTACAGCGAGCAGGTGGCACAGCTGGAAAAGGTCAGCCGCCGCTTCCGCAATACCTACAGCACAATGAGAGCCGGACGCCAATACTCAGTCAGCCACGAGGACATCCTGGCCGCCGCCGCGCTGGCCAAGGAGGAACTGCTCCGGCGCAGAGACGCGATGAAATCCCTCCGCGCCAAGCGTTAAAACCGATTCATATACAAAAACGGCCCGCCGGATATATTCCGGCGGGCCGCCTGTTTTTGTTTTGAGGATCAGCGCTGTCCCTTGTCGTAGGGGACGCCCTCCGCCTTGGGCGCGCGGGACTTCTTGGACGTAAAGGCCAGCACCACCAGGGTGATGATGTAGGGCAGCATCCGATAGAAATGGGTGCTGATGGGTGCGTTGGCCAGCATGCAAATCCCGTCACCGTTGATGTCGATAGAGGTGTAGGAGGCGGCGATACATTTGAACAGGCCGAACAGCAGCGCCGCCCCGGCGATGTTCAGCGGCTTCCAGTTGCCAAAAATCATAACGGCCAGGGCCAGGAATCCGAAGCCCGCTACCTCGCCGGTAGAAGCGCAGTTGGCGGTGGTCAGGGCGTAGACGAAGCCGCCCATGCCCGCCAGGGCGCCGGAGATCGTGGTGCCGGCGTACCGCATTTTGTAAACGTTGATGCCCAGGGAGTCCGCGGCCTGGGGATTTTCGCCGCAGGAGCGCAGCCGGAGCCCGAACTTGGTCTTGTACAGCAGGACGGACAGCACCACAAAGACGATGATGCACACATAAGTGGCCAGATAGACCCGGTTGAGAAAGGTCTCACCCAGGAACCCCAGGTCAGTGTTCCGATCAATGCCGAACGTGCTTTTCTTGATCATGAACCAACTGGCCGCGTCACCCTGCGCCATCCCCAGGGTGTTCTGGTTGGCGATGATGCGGATGAGAAAGAGGACCAGGGCGGGCGCCATCAGGTTCAGGGCAGTGCCGCCGATGGTCTGGTCTGCCTTCAGGTTCACCGAGGCGAAGGACAGCAGCAAGGAGAAAATGGCGCCCAGCGCCGCGGCGACCAGCATGGCCAGCAGCTCCAGCCCCTGCAGGGCCAGCCAGTTCCCCGCGGCGTAAGCGCCGCTGAAAACACCGACCTCCTGCATGGCCCGGATGAAAAGCACCCCCACAAACGCGCCGAAGATCATAATGCCCTCCAGCGCCAGGTTGATGATGCCGCTGCGCTCAGCAAACACGCCCGCCAGCGCCACCACCAGCAGAGGAACAGCGTAAAGCAGGGTCTGTTGGATCAAAAACGTCATGCCTGCTCCCCTCCCTTCTCAGTGGTGTCCCCAGACGGCGGGGTCCCTCCCCCGCCGTCCACGGGCGGATCGCCGGCACCCGGCTGAGTGTCCGCGGACACAGCCGCGTGCTTGTCCTTCTTGCGGGCCCCCAGCATCATCTTGATCACCAGCGAAAAGGCGCTGAGGTAGACGATAACGGAGATGATCACATCCGTGATGTATTCATTGTACGCGGTCAGGTTGGTCAGCTGGAGGCCCACAACGTTCAGCATGGACATAAAGCAGCCCGTGAATACCACGCCGATGGGGCTGTTAGCCGCCAGCAGGGCCACCGGGATACCGTTGAAGCCCTCGGCGGGGAGGGACTGGTAGGTAGACCAGAAGAACTCCGTATTGCCGGCCAGATAGTAGAGCGCCGCGCCCGCGCCGGACAGGGCCCCGGCGATGGCCATGGACAGCACGATGTTCCGCTTGTCGTTGATCCCGGCATACCGGGCGGCGTGGCGGTTGGAGCCGCAGGCCTTGAGCTGATAGCCCAGGGTGGTCTTGCTCATCAGGATATAGATGCCGATGGCGATCAGGATGGCGATGATGATGCCGCCGTTGACCTGGGAGCCGGGGAAGAGCTTGTCCAGGCCCAGCTTGGCAGTCTGTACGCCATTGCCGTCCACATAGGTCCAAACCCCGTCCACCTGGGTCAGACCATAAGTAGTCTTGTAGATGTAGCCGCTTTTGGTGTTCTCCACTATGTTCTTAAAATTACTCACGTCAAAGAACCATGTCACCAGATTGGCGGCGATCCAGTTGGTCATGATGCAGGCCAGCACCTCGTTGATGTTGAGGAAAGACTTCACAAGGCCGGGGATGCAGCCCCACAAAGCGCCCGCCAGGATGCCGCCCAGGAAGGCCAGCAGCCAGATGACAGGGCCGGGCAGCGCGGAGGACGGGATGCCCAGCGCGATGGTCAGGGTGGCCAGGGTGCCCATTAGGTACTGGCCGGGGGCGCCGATGTTGAACAGGCCCGTCTTGAAGGCGACGGACACGGACAGGCCGGTGAGGATCAGCGGAGTGGCCCGGAACAGCATATTGCCCACACTCCGGGGATTGAAGCCCCAGGTCAGAGCGCCCGCCGCGTTCCGGCCGGTGCTGAGCAGGCCAAAGAAGACCAGGCGGATGCCCTCCCAGGCGCTGGTCAGGCCCAGGTTGCTGCTGAACAGGCCCATCACCAGGATCAGGAGGCTGCCCACCGCCAAGCCGATGAGGATGGAGATCAGGGCGGCGGCAACGGTCTTTGCCCCGTCCCTTTTCATGAGGGTCGACCACTTCTCTTTCATGCCGGCTGACCTCCCTTCTCCATCCGCTTGGCGCCCGCCATATACAGGCCAAGCTCCTGCACGTTCGTCTGCTTGGGATCGAACTCGCCCACGATCTCGCCCTCATACATCACCAGGATGCGGTCGGACAGGTTCATTACCTCGTCCAGCTCCAGGCTGACCAGCAGCACCGCCCGGCCCTTGTCCCGCTCCGCCACCAGCTGGCCATGGATGTACTCGATGGCGCCCACGTCCAGCCCACGGGTGGGCTGGACGGCCACCACCAGCGGCTTCTCACGGTCCAGCTCCCGGGCGATGATCGCCTTCTGCTGGTTGCCGCCGGACATGGACCGGGCCGTCGTCACCGGCCCCTGGCCGGAACGCACATCATACTGCTCGATGAGCTGCTCGGCATACTGCCGTACCGCGCCCCGGTCAATGAAGCCGCCATGTTGGAACTGGGTTTCATTGAAGCGCTGAAGCACCATATTTTGCTCCAGGGTAAAATCCAGCACCAGGCCATGCTTGTGCCGGTCCTCGGGGATATGGCTCATATTCCCGCCCCGCCGGCGGATAGAGGCGTGGGAGATGTCCTCCCCGCACAAGGTAACGCTGCCGCCGGAGCTCTTTTCCAAACCGGTCAGGCCATACACCAGCTCAGTCTGGCCGTTGCCGTCGATGCCCGCGATGCACAGGATCTCCCCCGCCCGCACGTCAAAGCTGACGTGGCTGACGGCATTGCGCTTGTGCGCCTTGGAGGGTACGCAGAAATCCCGCACAGCCAGCACTGCCTCGCCCGGCTTAGCGGCCTCTTTCTGCACCTCCAGCCGGACAGAGCGGCCCACCATCATATCAGACAGGGACTGCTTGTCCGTGTCCTTGGTGTCCACGGTGCCGATATACTTGCCCTTGCGCAGCACAGTGACCCGGTCGGACACCGCCATGATCTCATTGAGCTTGTGGGAGATGAACAGGATGGATTTGCCCTCCTTGGCAAACTCCTTCATGGTGGCCATCAGCTCGTCGATTTCCTGGGGGGTGAGCACGGCGGTGGGCTCGTCGAAGATGAGGATCTCATTGTCCCGGTAGAGCATTTTCAAAATCTCCACCCGCTGCTGCATCCCCACGGTGATGTCCTCCACCTTGGCGTCCAGATCCACCTTCAAGCCGTAGCGCTCAGACAGGGCCTCCACCTTGGCCCGGGCCTCCTTCTTTTGCAGGAACCCCGCCTTGGTGGTCTCCGCGCCCAAGATAATGTTGTCCAGCACGGTGAACACCTCGATGAGCTTGAAGTGCTGATGCACCATGCCGATGCCCAGGGCCGTGGCATCGTTCGGGTTATTGATCTTGACCTCCCGGCCATCCTTTTTGATGACCCCCTTCTCCGGCTGGTACAGACCGAACAGCACGCTCATCAGCGTGGATTTGCCCGCTCCGTTCTCCCCCAGCAGGGCGTGGATCTCCCCCCGGCGGAGCTGGAGCGTGATATCATCGTTCGCGATGATACCGGGAAATTCCTTGGTGATGTGGAGCATCTCGATGATGTTCTCAGATTCCATCGTCCTCTCATCCCGCTTCCTCTCTAAAATGTCGGCACCGGGCCGCGCAGGGCCCTATTACGTCAATTATACCTTACAGCTGACAAAAAAACAAGCATTTTCCGCAGGAATCAAAAACGGGCGGGACGCAGTGCGTCCCGCCCGTCAAGGGCATATGATGCGATCAGACGATGGTCAGGTTCACATTGGACCAATTCTGCTCCAGCTTGGTGAAGTCGGAGTCGATGACCAGCTTGCCGTCCACCACGTCCTTGAACTGTGCCTCATAGTCCTCTTTAGCGTAGTTCTTCAGGCTCCAGGTGTCGGTGGGCAGGCCGGTGGCGCCGTCCTTGGCGCCCAGGGAAACGGCGGAGTTGCCGATTTCGCTCCAGCTGCCGTCATAGGCCTTGGCGATGGCCCACTGGGCCGCGTCGGACAGGCCCTTCATGGCGGAGGTGATGACGGTGTCGGACTGGCTGGACTGATCCACGTCCACGCCGATCACCAGACCATCGTTAGCGGAGGCGGCGGCGGTGATGGACTGGAACATGGAGCCGCCGCAGGCGAAGACCACCTCGGTGCCCGTCTCATACCAGCCGGAAATCATGCTCTGCAGCTCGGGGGAGGCGGAGAAGCTGGCGCCGTACTCCCAGGAGAAGTTGATGTCCACGGTAACGCCCATCTCGGCGGCAGCCGCGTTGGCGCCCTGGACGTAGCCGTAGCCGTAGCGCTGGCAGGCGTCGTTGGTGCCGCCGCCGCCGCCGGAGAAGCCCAGCTTGGTGTAGCCTTCCTTGACAGCGGCATAGCCGGCGAAGTAGCCGCACTCATGCTCGTTGAAGGCGATACCCACCACGTTGTCCAGGCCCAGGGACCAGCCGTCGATGAAGACGAACTTGGTGTCGGGGAACTCCTTGGCGGCCTTCTCCAGGGCGGTGCCCTGCATGAAGCCGGCACAGACGACCACTTCGGCGCCGCCCTCCACGGCGGCCTTCATGGCGTCATAGCGGTCGTCGTCGGTGGCCTGGTCGCCGCCGGAGGGCTGATAATACTTGTAGGACTTGTCGTTGTTGGCGGCGTACAGCTTCACGCCGTCGAAGGTGCCCTGGTTGAAGGACTTGTCCTTCAACTGGCCTACATCAGTGATGAAGGCCACCTGGTACTTGCCGTCCTCCGAAGTCATGGTATCCGCAATGCTGTCAGGGCCGTTGTCATTGTTCTCGCTGGGCTTGTTGTTGCTGCAGGCGGCCAGGCTGAACACCATAGCCAGCGCCAGCAGCATCGCAAAGAGCTTTTTCATTGCTGTTTCATCCTTTCCTCATTTTTGCCGCAAAGGAGGGCCTGTCTTCCCAGCCGCTTCCGGCCGGGCAGGGCCTCCTTGGGAACATCAACATTATAACTTGCCTGCCCGCAAATTACAAGGAACATTTACGGAAATTCACAAGTTTCCCCATATTGCCCGTTTAATAGCCCTGGGCGTCCTGTCCCTTCACCAATTTGACAATACGGCTGGTGCCCAGGCGGTCCGCCCCGAGGGCCAGGAAGTCCAACCCGTCCTGGAGACTGGAGATGCCCCCGGCGGCCTTGACCTTCACATGGGGGGCCACGTTGGCTTTGAACAGGGCCACGTCCTCCCGGGTCGCCCCGGCGGTGGAGAAGCCAGTGGAGGTCTTGATGTAGTCCGCCCCGCTGTCCGACACGATCCGGCACAGCTTCACCTTCTCCTCATCGGTGAGCAGGCAGGTCTCGATGATGACCTTCAGCACCAGGGTCCCGCACGCCTCCTTCACCGCCCTGATCTCGGAGAGCAGATCGTCCCACCGGCCGTCCTTGGCCCAGCCGATGTTGATGACCATGTCGATCTCCTTCGCCCCGTTGGCAATGGCGTCCTTGGCCTCGAACACTTTCACCGCCGTGGTGGAGTAACCGTTGGGGAAGCCGATGACGGTGCACACCGGGAGCCTGTCCCCCAAGTACTCCGCCGCCTGCTTCACATAGCTCGCCGGGATGCACACGCTGGCGCAGCCGTAGGCGGCCCCGTCGTCGCAGATCTGTTTGATTTCCTCCCAGGTGGCGGTCTGGGTGAGCAAGGTGTGGTCGACTGCCGCTAAAATGGTCTTGCTGTCCATTGGTATCACCTCATTATATAATAGTATGGTTTTATTTTACTATGGACAGGCCGGAAAAGCAAGCGTCTCTCCTTCTTTCAGCACAGATTTAGCTTCCGCCGCCTGTAGTCGTGCTGCGAAGCCTCCGCGATGGGGCCTAAGTCCGCCGATTGCGCAAAAATCATCCAGGGCTTTCAACCCCTCCTGATTTTCGCTCCACTCTGGCCTTAGTCCCCTGCTCCCGGCTTCTCCGCAACCTGTAGTTGTCGCATTGTACACTGTTTTTGGTTGCCATGTCCGCTGGTTTTTGCTAAGATGGAGCTGTCCAAAGGCGCCGGACAGTTTTTCTTTGGAGGTATCACAATGAATTTTCAAGAGCGTTTATTTGATTTGCGCCGTCAGGCCGGGCTGAGTCAGGAGGAGCTGGCCAACCTGGTGGGCGTCACCCGGCAGGCGGTGCAGAAGTGGGAGGCTGGCACGTCCCGCCCGGATATGGACAACCTGGTGTCCCTGGCGGAGTATTTCAAGGTATCCTTGGATTATCTGGTTACGGGCAGGGAGCCCACTCCCCCGCCCGCGCCCACCATCGTCAACAATTACTATGAGCACCACCACCGCTGGCATTACGAGTACAAGAGCAAACGCACCCTGTTCGGCCTGCCGCTGGTACACATCAACTGCGGTCCCGGCATCCACTGGGCCCGGGGCATCATCGCCATTGGCGATATCGCCACCGGGCTCGTAGCCCTGGGCGGTATTGCCGTGGGGCTGTTCAGCCTGGGCGCGCTCTGCCTCGGCCTCATTCTGGCATTGGGAGCGGTAACAGTAGGGATCGTCTCCATCGGCGGGATGGCCCTGGGGGTATTGGTTTTGGGCGGCTTTGCCTTTGGCGTGCTGTCTGTGGGCGGCATCTCCTGCGGGGTCTACGCCGCGGGGGGCGTGGTGACCGCCTCAAAGGTGGCCGTGGGCGGCGCGGTGTCCGCCCCCCTGGCCATAGGGGGCGCCGCCGAGGGAGCGCAGACCATCCTCATTCCCTTGGAGGGCTTGCATGGCCTGGAGCTGGACGCCGCCCGGGCCGCCATCGACGCCGCCTGTGCGGACGCGCCGGGGTTCGTCCCCTGGCTGCTGAAGCTGTTCCTTTGATAAACAAACCCGGCGGGTCACACACGGCCCGCCGGGTTTTTATTTGCGTTTTTCAATCATCAGTTGATTTTTGACAAAATTACCGCCATTGAATTCAACTATTGTTTTTGTTATGATACAACCATCAAGCGAAACGGGGTGTTTTCATGGCAAATCTGTTGAGTGACCGCATTGCCGAGCTGCGAAAAGAACGGGGCCTCACCCAAGAGCAGCTGGGCCAATTGGTGGGGGTTTCCGCTCAGGCGGTGAGCAAGTGGGAAAAGGGCGGCGCGCCCGACGTAGAACTCCTCCCTGCCCTGGCCGACCGCCTGGGGGTGACCATCGACACCCTGTTTGGACGCAGCCAGGAGGAAATCGAGGATATGCCCCAGATGCTCACCCGCTGGCTAGAAGCCATCCCCGCGGAGCGGCGGCCCGACCAGCTCTTCCGTCTGCTGGCCACCACGTTCACCGCACTGACCACCATGGGCCACGACTTTTATATTGACCTTTCCGGCACAATCCTGCCCTCCTGTTACACCCCCAGCCACGACTGGCTCCGCTCCGCGCTGGGTCTGGACAACGCCCTCTGTCTGGTCATCCCGGCGGAGGACTTCCCCTTCTATATGCTCCTGCCCGAGCCAGCCGAAGGCTACGTGTCCCAGCTGGCCCCCGATGAGGAGTACCGCCGTCTGTTCTCCGCACTGTCTATGGAGGGCAGCCTGGAGCTGCTGCGCTATCTCTATGGGCAGAAGGAGGCGTTCTACTCCGTCCCGGCCCTGGCCAACCGCGTCGGCCTCCCCCAAGATCAGGTGAGCACGGTGGTGGAGGCGCTGGCACAGTGCGGCCTTCTGCGCTGCCGGTCCATCGAGCTGGAGGAGGGCAGCACCGATGTCTATATTATCCACGACAACGCGGGCTTTGTCCCCTTCCTCTATCTGACCCGCTGGCTCATGGAAAAGGACGACTTCTGGGCCGTCGGCTGGTATAATCGGAAGCGGCCCATCCTGGCCCCGCCCGAGCAAAAGAAGGAGGACTGACCCATGAAACAGCAGAAAAACCCCGCCGCCCGCCAGTATTACCGGGCCTTTTACCAGAACAACCACCTGTGTTTTGTCCTGGCCCTGGCGTTTACCGTTGCGACCTTTCCATTCCCGCTCATCGTCTCCTGGCTGCTTGGAGAGATCATCGACGTCATTGCCATCGGAGATCTGGCCCTGCTCTGGCGAACCCTGATTATTGCTGTCATCTTCATCGTCCCCAGCGTTTCCCTCAGTATAGCTATGTACCGAATGAAAAGCAGCTTCATCCACAAGGCCCTGACTCAGTACAAATCCCTGGCTTTCCACAACCTCTCGGAAAAGAGCATCAGCGCCTTTTCCCGGGAAAATACGGGCCGTTACATTTCTGTCCTCACCAATGATGTGGGTTCTGTGGAGACAAACTACCTCAAATACTCTTTTAACCTGATCTACAATGCCCTGCTTTTTTTCGGGACGCTGGGCATGATGTTCTGGTACAGCCCCGCCCTCACCGCGGCCACCATCGTCCTTTCCCTGTTCCCCCTGGCCGCATCCCTGCTCATGGGCAAGGAGTTATCCGTCCGGGAGAAAGCGGTCAGCGACAAAAACGAGGGCTTTGTCTCCCAGCTCAAAGATTTGCTGGCCGGCTTCTCCGTCATCAAAAGTTTTAAGGCAGAGACAGAGGCCCAGCGGATGTTTGACGCCGCCAATCAGGACGTGGAGAAGCACAAGCGCCGCCGCTATTGGTGGGAGTGTCTGCTGATGACGGTGAGCCAGGATATGGCCTCTTTACTCGTCCAGTTTGGGATCTTTTTCCTGGGTGCGTTCCTGGCCATCCGAGGGGACGTCACCCCAGGCACGGTAGTGATCTTCGTCAATCTGTGCAATTTCGTTATCCAGCCCATCAACATCGTACCCCAGTACTGGGCCAATCGAAAAGCCGCACAGGCCCTCATTGAAAAGCTGGCCCAGGTGACGGAGGAGAACGCGGGGCGCACCGGCGAGGCCATTCCCCCGGTGCTGGAGGAGGCCATCACGCTAAATCACGTGACCTTCGGCTACGAGCCGGACAAGCCGGTGCTGCAAGACCTGTCCCTGCGGCTGGAACCGGGAAAGAAGTACGCCATCGTGGGCGGCTCCGGGTCTGGAAAGTCCACCCTGCTCAACCTGCTGATGGGGGCCTACGACAGCTACGGCGGCTCCATCACCATCGACGGCAGGGAGCTTCGGGAGGTGGACCCCGACAGCCTCTATGACCTGATGAGCCTGATCGGTCAGAACGTGTTCCTGTTTGACGACACCATTCGCCGCAACATCACCATGTTCCGGGATTTCCCCAACGAGCAGGTGGAGAAAGCTGTAAAGCGTTCCGGCCTGTCAGAGCTTCTGGCCCAGCGGGGCGAGGACTACCGCTGCGGCGAAAACGGCGTGGCGCTGTCCGGCGGAGAACGCCAGCGGGTGTCCATCGCCCGGTGCCTGCTCCGGGGCGCGCCGGTGCTCCTGCTGGACGAGGCCACCGCCTCCCTGGACAACCAGACCGCCTTCTCCGTCACCGACGCCATCCTCCATCTGGACGGTCTCACCCGGGTGGTGGTCACCCACCGGCTGGACGCGGCGCTGATGGAGCAGTACGACGAGATCATCGTCCTGCGCGGCGGCCAAATCCGGGAAGCCGGGAACTTTGACCAGTTGATGGAGAAAAAAGGCCTCTTCTATTCCCTGTACACGCTGTCCGCGTAAAAAGAAACCCTCCGGCTACGCCGGAGGGTTTCTTCATTATCAGTGATCCAGCAGCTTCGCGATGGCGGTTCGGCGGACGACCATCGCGCTCTTCGGGCAGAATTCCTGGCAGCAGAAGCATCGGATGCACGCTTTGCGGTCAATGCTCGGCTTCCCGCCTACCATGGTGATGGCCTTGGCGGGGCATATATCGCGGCACTCGCCGCAGCCAACGCACTCCGCCTTTTTCACGGCAGGCCGCTGGGACAGCGCCCATTGCATGACCGAGCCCTTCACCCGGTGGAACAGGCTCTTCCCGTCCCCTTGAAACAGGTGGCTGTTGCCGGTGGTGATGCGCTGGAAATCCGGGAGGGCAAAAGCGGCGGGGTCGCCCTCCACCGTCAATTCCTCTGCCGAGGCGGGGATCAGCCCCCGCTCCAGCGCCGCCTCCAGGGTGGGCACTTCCTCCCGCTTCAGCCCGATCAGCTCGGCGCAAACCAGATCCACCTTATGGGGGCTCTCCGATGCCAGCAGCGCGCCCATGTGCCGGGGCGTACCGCCGGTGGGGCCGTTGCCCTCCATGCAGTCCACCGCGTCCACAATGGTGAGTTTTGGCTTGAAGTACTCGTCCAGATCCACGATCATCCGGGCGAAGTCCCTGGGGTCCGGGTAGCGGAAATGGTACTCCGGCTTCATGGTGCCCGGGATGGTCCCGAACATATTTTTCGCCCCGCAGGTCATGGCCATCATGCCGTGGGTCTTGAGCTTGCACAGGTCGATGATGGCATCCGCTTCATCCAAATAGGCAGTGTAACGGAATTGGCGGCACACCTTTCCCTCCGGGCAGCTCCCCTGCCGCTCCGAAAAATCCTGGTTCAGCCTCCCGCCGCACCGCTCCACCGCGTTCATCCCGGTAGCGGCATAAACCCGGTTCACATAGGCGGCGTTGTACAGCCCGCCGGGGCTGTCCCCCACCACCACGTCCGCGCCCCGTTCCACCAGCATTTTGACCAGGGAACACAGCAGGCCGGGGTGGGTGGTAGCCGCCTTCTCCGGTTTGGCAAAGGTGACCAGGTTCACTTTCACCGCGATCTTCATGCCGGGTCCCACCCAGTCCAGCCCGCCCAGCGGTTCCAAAACCCGCTCCAGCGCGGCCCGTGTCTCCCCCTCGGAATAATCAGCGCAAGGGGTAATGACCACATCTGCTTTCATACTTTTCCACCTCTATTCAAAAAGGCTGCCGCGACTGCGGCAGCCTTTTTTTGATCAAACGGGAGCTTACTCCTCAACAGGGGCCTCGCTGTCCTCTTCGGCCTCTTCCTCCCAGTCGGCCGCGGGGGCGGCGGTCTCCAGCAGGGCGCGGATGGACAGGGACACCTTCTTGTTCTCCTCGTCGATGGCGGTGATCTTGGCGTCCACGGTCTCGCCCTCGTTCACCACATCGCCGGGCTTCTCCACCCGGTGGTCGGCCAGCTGGGAAATATGGATCAGGCCATCCACACCGGGGACGATTTCGGCAAAGGCGCCGAAGGTCATCAGCTTGACGATGCGCACGGGGGCCACATCGCCCACAGCGTACTTCTCGATGAACATCGTCCAGGGCTCCTGGCTGTGATCCTTCACGCCCAGGGAGATCTTCTTCTTCTCCGGGTCGAAGGAAATGACGTACACCTCGATCGGGTCGCCCACGCTGACCACTTCGGAGGGGGTCTTGATGCGGGACCAGGACAGCTCGGAGATGTGGACCATGCCGTCCACGCCGCCGATGTCCACGAAAGCGCCGTAAGAGGTCAGGCTCTTGACGGTGCCGCTGTACCGCTTGCCCACCTCGATGTTGTCCCAAATGGCAGCGGCGGCGGCGGCACGGGCCTCGGCGGCCACGGCGCGGATGGAACCCACCACGCGGCGGCGGGCACGGTTCACCTCGGTGATGCGCAGCTGCACGCGGGTCTTGACCATCTCAGACAGGTCGGCCCCGCGGGGCTTGCCGGACTGGGACGCGGGGATGAACACGCGGATGCCCTTGACGTTGGCCACCAGGCCGCCCTTGTTCTCCTCGGTGATGATGCCCTCCAGGACGTCCCGGTTCTCCACGGCGTTCTCCACGGTCTCCCAGTTCTTGTCCGCGTCCAGGCGCTTCTTGGACAGCTTGACCACGCAGTCCCGGTCGCTGACCAGCATGACGATGGCCTCGATCTCCTCGCCCACCTTGGCCAGATCCTCCACCTTCACATCGGGGTCGTCGCTCAGCTCAGACAGGGGAATGGTGCCGGGATACTTGACGCCCAGCTCGACCTGCACTTCAGTCGGCGTAATGGCCGCGACTGTTCCGGTGACCCGATCCCCCGTATTTAAAATTTTGAACGACTCCTCCAGCATCTCCGCGAAGGACTGTTCAATCTCCATGATTTCATCGCTCATTTTGTTGCTGACCTCCTTTATTATCCACTCCGGCGTAGATGCGCCGGCAGTGATCCCAAGCGTGCCGATCCGTTGGAACCGCTCCAGGTCAATGTCCTCGCTCCGCTCCACCTGCACCACCGCGGGACAGCGGCTGGCGCACAGCTGGGCCAGCTTCCGGGTGTTGGAGCTTTTTTGATCGCCGATGACGATCATTCCGTCGCATTGACCGGCCAATTCCAAGGCTTCAGATTGCCGCTTGGACGTAGCATTACATATTGTATCAAAAAATTCCGCGTTTGTACACACTTTTTTTGCGTTTTCCACGATTTTTTCCCAACTGGCCAAAATCGCCGTGGTTTGTGCCACAAATGTCAGCGGCTCGCCGCACAATCCCGGAGTTTTTTCAAAAATTTGCCTCAATTCTTCCCAACTTGATACTACGATCCCCCGCCGGGTACATCCTAAAATACCCAGGATCTCCGGATGGTCCGCTTCCCCCACGATCACAGGCACCCGCCCCTTGGCCTCCGCCTCCCGGACGATATCATGGATATAGGCCACATTGGGACAGGTGGCGTCCAGCACCCGGCACCCCCGCTCCTCCAGCACCCGGTAGGTCCTGTCAGGCTCGCCGTGGGCGCGGATGATCACAACGGCCCCCCGGGCCGCCTCCTCCGGCGAGAAAACGGTCTCCGCCCCCAGCTCCTCTAAATGCCGGATCACATGGTCGTTGTGGGTGATGTGGCCCAGCAATACCACCGGCCCCTGAGCGGCGGCTCGCTCTGCCAGCTCCACTGCCCGGCGCACCCCGTAGCAGAATCCGGCGGTCTTGGCCAAACGGACGATCATACCGCCTGCCCTCCCAGCGCCCGCACACGGGCCAGCAGATCATCGGCGATGCGCTGATAGTCCTCGGCAGTGGGCTTGCGCCCCTCGAACTCAGGGTGGTACGATTCCCCAAAAATCACCGTGGTCTTTCGGAATATCCGTTTTTTCGGCGAGATGTAAACAGGCACCAGCGGCGCGCCGGTACGGGTGGACAGCATGGCCGCGCCGGTGTGCGCCTCAGAGGTCTCCCCTTCCTTTACACGGGTCCCCTCAGGGAACATGAGCAGCTTTTCGTCCGCACGCAGCACCCGCATGGCCTCCTTGACGGCGGCCATATCGGACTTCCCCCGCTGGACGCCGAAAATCCCCGCCTTTTTCAGCAGGAAACCGATCACCGGCCACTTCATGATCTCCGCCTTGGCCATCACATGGGTCTGCCTTTTACTGCCCATGCAGCATACCACATACAGCGGGTCGCCCAGGGAGGTGTGGTTCCCACAGATGAGCGCCGCCCCCTCCGGGATATTTTCCACCCCTACCGCTTTCCATGGGTGGAATATTTTCATAAAAATCCAGATGATCGGGTAGAGTACGGCGTATACCTTATTTTTCATGCCGTCCCTCCCCGTCCCCAAGCCGCTCCCGGATGATCCCCAGCAGCAGGGCAAAGCTCTCCTCCAGATCCAGCCCGGTGGTGTCCGCCAGCACCGCGTCCGCCCCCTGCTTCAACGGGGCCGTCTCCCGCGACCTGTCCCGACGGTCGCGCTCGACCACCTCTTGGAGCACCTGTTCGAATTCGGCCTGCTGGCCCCGTTCCAAAAGCTCCTTGTACCGGCGTTCCGCCCGGGCTTCCGCCGCGGCAGTCAGGAAAATCTTCAGATCCGCCTGGGGCAGCACCACGGTGCCGATGTCCCGGCCATCCATGATAACGTCGTGCTCCCGGGCCGTCTGGCGCTGCATCTCCAGGAGGAAATCCCGCACCGCCGGGAGCGCGGCCACCTTGGACGCGCAGGCGGATATCTCGTTTTCCCGAATCGCCTCGGTCACGTCCTCCCCGTCCAGCAGCATATGCTGGAGGCCGTCCGCCCCATAGCCCATGGTGATGGTCAGGCCGGGGAGCATCGCCTTTACGGCGTCCGCGTCTGTGGGATCGACACCCCGGCGGCGGGCGGCGAGGCCCACCGTGCGGTAAATGGCCCCGGTGTCCACATAGAGGAAACCCAGCTCCTGGGCCAGCCGCTTGGCCAGGGTGGATTTCCCCGCCCCGGAGGGCCCGTCAATGGCAATGCTGCGGTATTGCATAGGAGTACCCCTCTCATACATGATTTGCCCGTTCCGCCGCGGCCAACCCGGCGGCATAGCCGGTAGACCAGGCGATCTGCAGGTTGAAACCGCCGGTGTAGCCGTCCACGTCCAGCAGCTCCCCGGCAATGTACAGCCCCTTCGCTTTTTTGGACTCCATGGTCTTGGGATCTATTTCCCCCACGGCCACGCCGCCGGAGGTGACCACCGCCTCTTCCACCGGGCGGGCGCCCGCAACGGGAACGGTAAAGCCCTTCAGCGCCGCCAGCAAGGACCGGCGTTGATCCTTCCGAACCTCATGGGCTTTGGACTCCAGCGATATGCCCGCCCACTTCGCCATCACAGGCACCGCCGAACGGGGGACTAATCTGCCCAGCACGTTTGCGCAGTTCTGATTGGCATAGGCCGCAAGATCCCGTACCAGGCGGGCATCCAGCGTTTGATCGTCCAACGCGGGCTTCCAGTCGATATAGGCGACATAACTGTGTTTTGTACAGTCCATATGGGCGGAAGCGGACAGCACCAGCGGCCCGGACAGCCCGAAGTGGGTGAACAGCAGCTCCCCCTGCTCCCGAAACACAATCCTGCCTTTCTCATCCCGAACGGTCAGCTTCACATTCCGCAGGGAAAGCCCCTGGAGCGCCCCGCAGCAAGGGTCGTCCGACTCCAGCGGCACCAGGGAGCCCCGGATGGGCACAATGGTGTGCCCCACCGACCGAGCCAACCCATAGCCTTCACCTGTGGAGCCGGTCCGGGGGTAGGAGGCCCCGCCCGTCGCGAGAATAAACGCTTTACTTCCGCTGATCAGGCCGCTGTTCTCCGTCTGGATGCCGGTCAGCGCGCCGTCCCGGACCTCGAGCCCAACGACCCGGTCCTGACGCAGCTCCACCCCCCGGCGGCGCAGCTCAAAAAACAGCGCGTCCACAATATCGGCCGCTTTATCCGAAACGGGAAACACCCGGCTGCCCCGCTCCGTCTTCAGTTTTACGCCCAGGCCCTCAAAAAAAGCCATCGTGTCCGCCGGACCAAATCGGCTAAAGGCACTGTAAAGGAATTTTCCATTACGGGGAATCGAGGCCATCAGCTCCTGGGGGCCGCAATTGTTGGTCACGTTGCAGCGCCCTTTCCCGGTGATGTACAGCTTCCGCCCCACCTTCTCGTTGGGCTCCAGCAGCAGCACCGACCCACCGGCCCGGGCGGCTGTGACGGCGGCCATCATGCCTGCCGCCCCGCCCCCGGCGACCACTATTTCACTTGTCCTCATACTCCACCTTTTCGTACACCTGGTACTCGTCCCAGATGCGCTCCAGCCGCTCAAAGGTAGCCGTGACCTCGCCGGACTTTTTCCGCCCCACCGCCACGATCAGCGCGTTGATAATGGACAGCGGAGCCACCAGGGAGTCCGCAAAAGACACCATATCGCTCTTGGCCAGCAGGCGGAAATTCGCGGTGTCATACAGGGGGGACATCTCGCTGTCCGTGATGGCCACCACCGTGGCCCCCTGATCCCGGGCGAACTCCATGGCCCGCACAGAACGGGTGGAGTACCGCGGAAAGCTGATGCCGATGACCACATCGCCCTCCCCTACCCGGAGCATCTGCTCGAACATCTCGCTGGCCAGACTGGTCTGCACCTGGCACACGTCGTCAAAAATCAGCTTGAAGTAGAAGGTCAGGAAATCAGACAGCGCCGCCGAGGAGCGGACACCCAGGATATAAATGCGCTTGGCCCCTACGATCGCGTCCACGGCGCCGTTGAAGTCCTCCCGGCTCAGCTCGCTGAGCGTCATGCGCAGCTTTTCAATGTCCGACTGCACCACTTTGTCCAGCACTCCCTGGGAGCCAAGCCGGTCGTAGGATACCTCGATGCGCTGAACGGTGGTCAGCTTGCCCCGGATCATCTCCTGCATGGCCCTTTGCATGGCGGGGTAACCCTCGTAGCCCAGCTCGACGGCAAAACGGACCACGGTGGACTCGCTGATCTGTACCGCCTGGCCCAGCCGCGCCGCCGTCATAAAGGCGGCCTTGTCATAATTGTCCAGGATATACCGCCCGATCAGCTTCTGTCCTTTGGAAAATGTGCCCATCCTGCTCTGGATCACGGTCAAAATATCACGGCTCATGATGCAGCAACCCTACTCTCTTTCTTTTGGCCGCACCGCCCCTCGCCGCCTTCGGCGCCGCCGCGCGGTCCTGCAATTCCTCTGTGGGCACGGCATCCAGCATCCGGCCCAATAGATGTATCATACCGTTTCGCAGTCAAAAATGCAATAGATTTTGAAAGATTTCCTGCTTAATCCTGCATAGCGGCGATCTCCTCCGCCGTGAGGGGGCGCCACCTTCCCGGCTTCAGCCCGCCCAGGCGAATGTCCCCCTCCCGCACCCGCCGGAGGCGTTCCACTTTCAGCCCAGCCGCCGCGCACATGCGGCGCACCTGCCGGTTCTTCCCCTGGTGGATGACCACGGTGAGGGTGTTCTCCCCTGTCCGCTCCACCCGGTCGGCGGTGAGCGTCTCACTGCCGTCATACACCGGGGCGGACAAAACCGGCAGCGCCCTGTCCACATCGCCGGAAACCTGGACGTGGTACTCCTTCTCCACCTTGTGGGAAGGGTGGGTGAGCCGGTGGGTCAGCCCACCGTCGTCGGTGAGCAGCAGCAATCCTTCTGAGTCCAGATCCAGACGCCCCACCGGCCACACCCGGGCGGGACAGCCGGCCACCAGATCCGCTACCGTTTTCCGCCCCTTCTCATCGGACAGGGTGGTGACGTATCCACGGGGCTTGTTGAGCATGATGTACGTATGCCCCTTCGGGGCGGGGAGCGGCCTGCCGTCCACCTCCACCCGGTCGCGCGCCGGGTCGGCCTTGTCCCCCACTTCGGCAGTTTTCCCGTTCACCGATACCCGCCCCGCCTGTATGTACTCCTCCGCGCGGCGGCGGGAACACACCCCCGCCGCCGACAGCAGCTTTTGCAGCCGCTCTTCCACTGCCGCCACTCCTTTTTCCTGCAATTATGCCGTTCCGGCCAGCTTTTCCCGTACCCGCTGCCAAAAGCCCAGCGGCTCACGCACATCGCGCCCCGCCCCGCTCTGGGCTGCCAGCGGCACCCGGGCCACGACTACGCCGTCCTTTTTCCACACTGCCTCGCCGATGGACTCCCCCTTTTCAAAGGGCGCGCGGACGGAACCGGCCAGCTCCACATCCATGGTCAGCTTCTCCCCTTCCTTGAGAGGATAGCCCACCTCTTCCGCCGTCACCGCCGCCACCGTCGGGATCAGGCTGCCCTCCACAGGCACCGAGCCCAGAACCTCGCCCGCTTGGCACAGCACCTGCCGGGGAAAGGTTTGGAACCCATAGTCCAACAGTTTTGTATGGTCGTTCCAATCGTCCCCATCGTTGAGGGTGACGCAGATCAGCGTCTGGCCGTCTCGCGCGGCGGCCGACACCAGGGTGCGTCCCGCCTTCTCCGTGAACCCGGTTTTCATCCCCACGCAGCCCTCGTAGCGGTGTAAGAGCTTGTTGTGGTTGACGAAGGTGCGGGTGCCGATGGTGATGGCCCGAGTGGCGCATATCTCGGCCACCGCTTCATTATCCAGGCAGGCCCGGGCCAGCAGGGCCATGTCATAGGCCGTGGAGTAGTGGTTTTCATCGTCCAGGCCGCTCGGGTTGGCAAAGGAGGTGTTTTTCATTCCCAGCTCCGCCGCCCTTTCGTTCATCAGCGCCGCGAAGGCCTCCACGCTTCCCGCCGTGTGGCAGGCGATGACCATGGCCGCGTCGTTCCCAGACTGGAGCAGCAGACCGTACAGCAGTCCCCGCAATGTGATCTGCTCCCCTGCGGTGAGGTAGATAGACGATCCCTCGCTGCCCAGCCACTCCCCTTTGACGTTTACCGTTTCCTCTAAATCCCCTGCCCGCTCCACCGCCACCAGCGCGGTCATCAGCTTGGTCGTACTGGCAATCAGCCGGGGCTGATGGACGTTGTGCTCATAAAGCACCCGGCCGCTCTCGGCATCCATGAGGATGGCGCAGGAGGCGTTGGTGCCCACCGCCCAGGCGGGCTGGCACAGCAGGGCCAGAACCATGAACGCGGCCAGGGCCGCAGTTGTTTTTCTCACAAAAGGTCACTCCCATCCGAATGCTCAGATGGGAGTAGTATACCTTTATTGGGCCGGATTATCCTCAGCGGTCTTCTTGTCAATATAGCCGGTGACCCGCTCAAACATCTCGGGCACCAAATCCACCACCCGGCTGACGGTATCCCCCGGCGGGGGCGCCACAGGCAGCAGACGGACGGAGCCGTCCTTCACCACAAGGAACGCAATGGGCATCACGTTCACCCCAGCCCCCGCGCCGCCGCCGAAGTTCTTTGCCACGTTCTGGGTCTTGCCGAAGTCGGAGCCGCCGGTAGCAAAGCCGAAGGACAGCTTGGACACCGGGATCAGCGTCACGCCGTCCTGGGTAGTGATGGGCTGGCCCACCACCGTGTTGGCGTCCACCATCTCCCGGATCTTGTTCATGGTGGTCTGGAGCACCTCGTTGATCGGATGATTGTTCTCACTCATGACTCATTGCCTCCTGTCTTTTGACCGCGGATCTCCCGCTTTTTATCCAAATGATCAGCGCCTTCACGCCGTAGTGTGCGCCCAGTGTAACGATCTGGCCCACGGTCATGGTGACCGCCGCCTGGAGCTCCACCATGGGCTGGGCCGCGCCGTAGTCCATGCCGATTTGGAACGAATGGTTCTTTACTTTAAAATTATTGGCAAAAAGGGGCCAAATCATTCCCAGCGCGGCATTGGCCCGTCCATAGCCCATGGCAACGGCGGCGGCGTCCGTGCCGCCCCAAATCAGCTCCAGCTCCAGATCGTCGATGCGGATCTTCCGCTTCAGTGAGCCGCAGGCTTGTCCCACAACCGGCAGCAGCTTCATCAGCCTGGACAATGTGCCGGGTCGACCTTCAGGCTTTGGTTTTTTCTCTTTTGGCTTCTTTTCTTTCTTCGCTTTCTTTTCCTTTTTGGGCTTCTTTTCTTTTTTAGGGCGCTCCTTGGCGGGCAGGAGCTGTATTTTAAACGGCCCCGCCAGCGCGGTGACAAACAGCCCCGCCTGCCCATATTTTACCCTGCCGCCGATGCGGATCAGGGAAATCAGCCACAGCACTAACAGGATGACCAGCAGAACCTTCAAAAAAGTCATTGGCCCTCCTCCCCGCCGGCCTCGGCTTCCCCCTCCTCCACTGTCTCCGCCTCCCGGAGACGGCGCAGGGCGGACTCCATCTCCATAGTGAGCTGGATGTCCTCCTGGCTGGCGGAGGAAAGCTCCGGCAGGTCGTCCAACGAGGCCAGCCCAAAGGCACGCAGGAAATTCTTGGTCGTCTTGAACTGCATGGGCCGCCCCGGCACCGCCAGACGGCCCGCCTCCCGGATGAGCTCACGCTCCAGCAGCAGGCCCACGGTGTAGGAACTGTCCACCCCCCGGATTTGCTCGATGTAGGCCCGGGTCACCGGCTGGAAATAGGCGATGATAGCCAGCACCTCCAGGGCCGGCTGGGACAGCTTGGCGGGCTTGCGGTTTTCCAGCGCCTTTCGGATATACGCCGCCTGCTCCGGCGCGGAACACATCTGCCAGCTGTTTTCCAGCCGCACCAGCCGGATGCCCCGCCGCTCATAGCTGTAGGCGTCCGCCATGCGCTGGCACACGTTATCCACCGTCTCCCGGTCCTGCCCCAGGGTGAGGCAGATGCGCTCCACAGGCACCGGGTCCCCGGCGGCAAAAAGGATGCCCTCAATGGCGCTCTCCAGCTCTTTCAGTTCCATTTCGGACACCTCCCCTCGTCGAAGCAAAGTCCGCTTGACTGCGTTTCCGCCTTCGGCGAAAACTCCGCCCGCTCCCTTGCTTCTCCTCTCCCCACAAAGCCATAGGCCGGCTTTGTGGGGACCCCGCTTTTAGTAGCTCTCAACTGTTACATCCATATCTTCCGACGCGTCGTCCACAGTGCTGGTGACGGTACAGTCCTCCGCTGTCCCCGCCAAATGGATACGGTTGGCCTTGCACAGCTCCAGAATGGCCAAAAACGTGGCCACCACCTCGGAACGGCTGCGGCTGGTCTTGAACAGCGCCCGGAACTGGGCCACGCCGAACTGAATCAACCTGTCCAAAATGGAGCGGGCCTTGTCCGCCACCGGGTAAGGCTCCCGGCCCACGATGCCCTCAAACGCCGCCACAGGCGGGGGCAGCTTGTTGTCCGTCCGGGCCAGCACAGAGCGCATGGCGGCGAATATGTCCGCCTTATCGTGGACGTAGGCATACGCCGCCTCCGCCTTCACCGGCTCGGGCTGCTTAGGAAGGTAGTCCCGACCGAACTCATAGCGCCTGTTCAACTGCTCCGTGACGTCCTTGATCTTCACATACGTCTCCTGGCTCTTGTGCTCCTCCAGGGCGGCCATCAGTTCTTCCATCTCGCTGACCACTACCTCGTCGTCGATGGACAGCAGCATACGGGTCTTGATATAGACGAGATGGGCGGCCATGGTGACGAACTCGCTGGCAACCTCCAGGTTCAGCTCCTCCCGCTGGGCCATCCACGCCAGGTACTGGTCCAGCAGCTCAGAGATCTGGATGTCCCGGATCTCGATCTTATTTTTGCTCAGCAGATGAAGGATCAGGTCCAGGGGGCCGTCGAAGTCCTCCATGTCCTCCTGCCTGGCCTTCACCACCTTGTCCAGGTGGTAGATGGGGGCTTCCATGGCTCCCCTCCCTTCCATAATAGGGGTATTATAGCAAATTTTTTGAGAAAAGACAAGGTCGGACTGCTTTTCTCACCCATTCAGCTTCTCCAGCGCGGCCTTGGCCGCCATCTGCTCCGCTTCCTTCTTGGTGCGGCCCGCGCCCGTGCCGATGACCTCACCGTCCACCGACGCCTCCATCTCGAAGCTGCGGCAGTGGTCGGGGCCGCTCTCCCGCACCAGGCGGTAGCTCACCGCCGCCCCCGGCTTGCGCTGCACCAGCTCCTGCAAGGCGGTTTTATAGTCCCGGTCGGCGGACTTCTCCCGTTCCTTGTCCAAAATCAGCGCCCGGATGATGGGCCGCACCGCCTCCATCCCCCCGTCCAGGTAGACGGCGGCCAGCATGGCCTCGGTGGCGTCCGCCAGGATGGAGGGCCGCTTCCGGCCTCCCCCCGCGTCCTCCCCGCGGCCCAGCCGGAGATACCGGCCCAGCTCCAGGCTCATCGCCACCTCGTGCAAACTGCCCTCGCACACCAGGGCCGCCCGGGTGCGGGTCAGCTCCCCCTCTGGCATATCCGGGTGCTTTTGGAACAAATAGTCCGCCACCACCACCCCCAGCACAGAATCGCCCAGGAATTCCAGGCGCTCGTTGCTGGTCAGGCCCGCGCCCCGGTGCTCGTTGGCGTAAGAGCTGTGGGTCATGGCGTGCTCCAACAGGCTTCGGTCCTGGAACCGATAGCCCAGCTTCTTTTCCAATTCGTTCATAAACTCCTCCACCACGGAAAAAGCCCCGCCTTGGCGGGACTTTTTCATCGGTCAGCGTAAACTCAGATATCCAGATGCTCCTGCATATACTTATACAGGTCACCCACTGTGACAATGGATTCGATGGAATCGCTGTCCATCTCCTCCATGCCGAACTCGTCCTCCAGCGCCATGGACAGATCCATCAGATCCACGGAATCCGCGCCCAGGTCGTCCACAAAAGCGGTGTCGGCAGTGACGGTGTCGGGCTCCACGCCGAATTGCTCGGCAATCAGTTTACACAGTTTCTCAAACATCTTTGAGCAGCTCCTTTATGTTGCTTTAATCAACACCATAATAGGGGCTTTGGCCTTGGCTGTCAATAGTATTTTTGACAATTTTTTTCTGGCCCTACCCTTCATTCCCGTCAGCCCCGGCGGAACGGGTGGGAAGGCGCATGTGCTCCACGTTCTCCGTGATGTCCTCAATGATGCCGGAGCGCTTGAATTCCACCGCCTGCCGGATGGCGTTCTTCATGGCGTAGCCGTTGGACGAGCCGTGGGCCTTGATGACCGGCTTCGAGATGCCCACCAGCGCCGTTCCCCCCACCTCGCCGGAGTCCATCAGCTTCTTGAAATCCCGGATGCCGTCCTTCACCAGCAGGGCGGCGATCTTGCTGCGCAGGCTGCGCATGAACATTTTCTTGATCTCCCGGCCCAGGAACAGCCCCGCGCCCTCCATGGTCTTGAGGAAGATGTTGCCGGAGTAGCCGTCCGCCACGATGACGTCCACGGCCCCCTCCACCGCCTCCCGGGCCTCCACGTTGCCCACGAAGTTGATGCGGCCCTCTTCCCCCGCCTTCTTCAGCAGGGCGTACGCCTCCCGCTGGAGGTCGGTTCCCTTGGAGGGCTCCGCGCCGATGTTCAGCAGACCCACCTTGGGCTCGGGACGGCCCAGCACCCGCTCCGCGTAGTAGCTGCCCATGAAGGCGAACTGGAGCAGGAATTCCGGCGTGCCCTCGGCGGTGGCGCCGCAGTCCACCAGCACCGCCCCGCCGCCCCCTGTGGGCACCACAGGGGCCATGGCGGCCCGGCGGATCCCCTTGATCCGCTTGACCAGCAGGGTGGCCCCGGACAGCAGCGCCCCCGTGGAGCCCGCGGACACAAAGGCGTCCCCCTCCCCGTTTTTCAGCAGGTTCAGCCCCACGGTAAGGGAGGAGTCCTTTTTCTCTTTGAAGGCGGTGGCGGGGTTGTCGCACATCTCCACCACCTGGTCGGCGTGGGTGATGGACAGGCCCTGGGGCAGTTCGTTCACGCCCTCCTGCTTGAGCGCCTCCAGAACGGCCTCCCCCCGGCCCACCAGGACCACTTCGATCCCATACTCCTTGACTGCCTGCAAAGCGCCCTGTACCGGCGCCTGGGGCGCGTTGTCGCCGCCCATGGCGTCCACGATGATGCGCATATCCGTCGGCCTCCCTCTTTATAGTCTCTCTTTCAATGTGTCGATCAAGCCCAGCGAGCGCTGGGACAATTCCGCGTTCTTGTTCCGTTTGCCCTTCACCTTGTGGTCCAGCGGGGGCATGATGCCGAAATTGATGTTCATGGGCTGGAAATCCACAATGCCCTCGTTGCTCACATACCGGGCCAGCGCCCCGATGGCGGTCTCCCGGGGGAAGTCCACAGGCGGCTGCCCGCAAAGGCGGCGGGCCAGCTCTACCCCCGCCAGGAAGCCGGAGGCGGTGGACTCCACATACCCCTCCACCCCGGTGATCTGCCCGGCAAAGGAAACGCGCTCGTTCCCCCGCACCCGGTAATAGCGGTCCAGCAGCTTGGGCGAATTGAGATAAGTATTGCGGTGCATCACCCCGTAGCGCACGTACTCCGCGTTTCTCAGCGCCGGGATCATGGAGAACACCCGCTTCTGTTCCCCCCACTTGAGATGGGTCTGGAAGCCCACCAGATTGTACAGCGTCCCGGTGGCGTTGTCCCGGCGCAGCTGCACCACGGCGTAGGGCTCCCGCCCGGTCTTCGGGTCGGGCAGGCCGCGGGGCTTCAATGGGCCGAAGGACAGCGTCTGCACCCCCCGGCGGGCCATGACCTCCACGGGCATACAGCCCTCGAACACCCGCTTGTCCTCAAAGCCGTGTACCTCCGCCTCCTGGGCGGCGCACAGCTCCTTCCAAAAGGCCAAATACTCCTCTTCGGACAGGGCGCAGTTGATGTAGTCCGCCGTCCCCTTGTCGTAGCGGGAGGCGAACCAGGCGTGGTCCATGTCGATGCTTTCAAAGGTGACGATGGGGGCCGCCGCGTCAAAAAAGTTCAGGTAGCTATTCTCGGGGAACAGCTCCGCGATGGCCTGGGAGAGCGCGTCCGAGGTCAGCGGGCCGGAGGCCACGATGACCTCACCCTCGGGGATGGCGGTCACTTCCCCCTCCACCACCGTGATGTTGGGGTGGTTTCGGATGGCCTCAGTGACGGCGGCGGAAAAGCCCTCCCGATCTACGGCAAGCGCGCCCCCCGCCTCCACGCGCTTTTCGTCCGCGCAGCGCAGGATCAGCGAGCCGCACCGGCGCAGCTCCTCCTTGAGCAAGCCCACAGCGTTCTCCAGCTGGTCGGAGCGCAGGGAGTTGGAGCACACCAGCTCGGCAAAGCCGGGGCTGTGGTGGGCGGGGGTCATTTTGCGGGGCTTCATCTCGCAGAGCGTCACAGAGACGCCCCGCTGGGCAAGCTGCCACGCGGCCTCGCACCCGGCCAGGCCCGCGCCGATGACAGTCACATTCATGCACATCGTCCTTTAATTCGGGGTATCTTTGCGGCCCACCAGATAGTCGATGGACACGTCGTAAAAATCGGCAAGGGCAATCAGCGCGGCAATCTTTGGCTCAGTATCTTCATTCTCATAATGCTGATACCCGCGAATCCCTATGCCCAACAAATCGGCCAGTTGCTTTTGCGGCACTTTTCGCTCCAACCTTAACTTTTTTATGCGTTCACCATACATAACACATTTTCCTCTTGACACGACTTATTTACTCGTGTATGATAAGAACACGAGTAAATAAGTCGCATATTGGGAGTTGATAC
Organism: Clostridiales bacterium; assembly: GCA_014799485.1. Next base: position 51,200 of record JAAVHY010000045.1, read on the forward strand.
TTATGACCAATGCCATGGAAGTCCTGTTCAGCTACGCCCAAGAGTGGCTGGAAAAACCCCTTCTCCTGCTGGAGCCCGAGTACGAAAACGCCCTGCGCCATGCGGACAGCCAGGAACAGCGCCTGCGGGCCGCGCTCAATGACGGGGAAGCACAGCTCTTGGACAGCCTCATCGACGAGCGGAACACACTGTTCTTTTTCCATCAACAGGCCATGTTCCGCGCCGGGTTCCAGCTCGCCCTGGAGCTGTCCCGCTGACCTACTCCTCCGTTTTCTTGGCCGTGGTCTTTTTTGCCGTGGTTTTCTTCGCTGTGGTGGTCTTCTTGGCGGCAGTCGTCTTGGACGCGGCCTTTTTCGTGGCCGTGGTCTTTTTCGCGGCGGCGGTCTTAGCGGTAGACGCGGACTTCTTCGCGGTGGTTTTCTTGGCGGTGGACTTCTTCGCCGCCGGCTTTTCCGCCGTCTGGGCGCCCTCGCCCCCGGCGGCGTTGTCCGCCTTTTTCTTATACCCGCCCCGCTTGTCCTCCGGGGTGAAGTTGGAGCAGTCCGGGTTGATGCAGAAGGGCCGCTTGAACCCCTTGCCCGCCAGCTTGAACATGGTCTGGCCGCAGATGGGGCAGTTGTCCTTCACGGGCACGTCCCAGGTCATGAAGTCGCACCGCTTGGCCTCTACCTTGCTGTTCAAATGCTCACAGCAGTAATAGGTGTACTGCTTGTTGTTCTTTTTGCTCACGCCGGTGCGCTTGACCAAGCGGCCCCCGCACTTGGGGCATTTCCCCGGCATCTCCACCACCAGCGGCTTGGTGAAGGTACACTCCGGCCAGCCAGGACAGGCCAGGAAGCGCCCGAAGCGCCCCATCTTCACCACCATTTTCCGGCCGCACAGGTCGCACACCTCGTCCGATTCCTCATCGGGCACCTTGATGCGCTCGCCGTCCAGCTCGCTCTCCGCCTTTTTCAGCTCCGCGTCAAAGCCGGAGTAGAACTCGCCCAGCACCTGCTTCCACGCCGCCTCGCCCGCTTCCACCTTGTCCAGCCTGCTCTCCATCTGGGCGGTGAAATCGGTGTCCACGATATCGGGGAATTTCTCCTTCATCAGCCCCGTGACCACCTCGCCCAGCGGCGTGGGCCGGAGGTATTTGCCCTCCTTCACCACATACTGCCGGTCGGTGATGGTGGAGATGGTGGGGGCGTAGGTGGACGGACGGCCCACGCCCTTTTCCTCCAGCGCCTTGATGAGCGTGGCCTCGGTGAACCGGGCCGGGGGCTGGGTAAAGTGCTGGGCGGGGGTAAGGCCGCCCAGCTTCAGCGGCTCCCCCTCCTTCAAATCGGGCAGCGGGGACTGGGGCGCCTCGTCGTCCTCGTCACGGCTCTCCTCGTAAACCGCTGTAAAGCCGGAAAACTTCACAGAGGAATGACTGGCGCGGAAACGGTATCCCGCCGCCTCCGTCTCAATGATCACGCTGTCGTACACTGCCGCCGCCATCTGGCAGGCCAGGAAGCGGCTCCAAATCAGCTTATAGAGGCGGTATTGGTCGGCGGTCAGGCTCTTCCTCACATCCTCCGGGGTGAGGTTCACGTCGGAGGGGCGGATGGCTTCGTGGGCGTCCTGGGCGCTGCCTTTGGACTTGAACCGCCGGGTCTTTTCCGGGTAATACTGCTTGCCATAGCGGCTCTGGATAAAGGTTTTCGCCGCCGTCAGCGCCTCTTCGGACAGCCGCAGCGAATCGGTACGCATATAGGTGATGAGGCCCACGGTGCCCACGCCCTGGATGTCGATGCCCTCATAGAGCTGCTGGGCGATGGACATGGTGCGCCGGGGGATCATGTTCAGCTTTCGCGAGGCCTCCTGCTGGAGGGTGGAGGTGGTGAACGGCGGGGCCGGGGAGCGGTTCTTGTCCTGCCGCTTCACGCTTTTTACCGTAAAGGCAGAATCCTTCACAGTATTTATGATAGTGTTCACCTGCTCCTCGCTGGTGAGCTCCATCCGCTTTTCCTTGCCGTAGAAGTCCGCTTTGAAGCCGCCCAGGTTGGGGGCGACGCGGGACAGGTCGGCGGTGATGGACCAGTACTCCTGGGGGGTGAAGGCGCGGATCTCCTCCTCCCGCTCCACCGCCAGCCTGGTGGCCACGGACTGCACCCGCCCTGCGGACAGCCCCCGGCGGATCTTCTTCCACAGCAGCGGGGACAGCTGATAGCCCACCAGCCGGTCCAGCACCCGCCGGGCCTGCTGGGCGTCCACCAGATCCTGGTCGATGTCCCGGGGATTGGCGATGGACTCCTTGACCACCTTTTGGGTGATCTCGTTGAAGGTGACCCGGCAGGTCTTTTCCTTGGGCACTCCCAGCACCGACTGGAGGTGCCAGGAGATGGCCTCCCCCTCCCGGTCAGGGTCGGTGGCCAGATAGACCTTGTCGCTGGCTTTGGCGGACTTGCGCAGCTCGCGGATCACGTCCGCCTTGTCTTTGATGTTCGAGTACTCCGGCTCAAAGGTAGACACGTCCACCCCCAGGGTGCTCTTGGGCAGATCCCGGATGTGGCCCATGGACGCTTTTACCTCGAAGCCGGGGCCCAGATATTTCCCGATGGTTTTCGCCTTTGCCGGCGACTCCACAATGACCAAATTCGTTTTTGCCATGCTCTCAACTACTCCATTTTCAATTTGACGGCGGCCCGGAACCGCTTGCCGCTCTCCTCGGTCACGTACCCCTGAATCTGCAGCAGCGTCAGGGCGGACAGCACCCGCCGGGCTGGGATCTGGGTGCGTTCCACCAGATCGTCCGCCTGGACCACGCCCCCGTCCAGGGCCAGCAGCAGCTCCCGCTGGTCGTCGGTCAGCTTATCTTTACAATCCGACCAACAGAGATATACCATGTCGTCCTTGTCTTCTTTGGGCGGCTTTTCTTTTGTGCCGCGGGGCTCCCGGTATTCCGGCACGATGGCCGCGCCCTCCAGGCGCTGCGCCCGCGCCTCCGGGGACAGTTCCCGCACAGGCCGCAGTTTGCTGGGGAAGCGCTCCGAAAACTCGCACAGCACGTCGTCCGCCCCCAGGATAAGCTTTGCCGCGCCCTCCTGGATCAGACGGTTCGTGCCCTCGCTTTCCGGCGCGTCAATGGGGCCGGGAACGGCGAACACCTCCCGATCCTGGTCCAGCGCGTGGCCCACTGTCAGCAGGGTGCCGCCGGAGCGGCCGCTCTCCACGGCAATGACGCCCATCGACAGGCCGCTGATGATACGGTTGCGGATGGGGAAATTTGCGCCTTTCGGCTCCGTTCCCGGCGGATACTCGGAAATCAGCGCCCCTACCGCCGCCACGTCCGCGTACAGATCCTTGTGATACCAGGGATAGACCCGGTCAATACCGCCGCCCAGCACAGACACCACCGGCCCGCCTACCTTCAGCGCACCCCGCACGGCGGAGGCGTCGATACCCTCCGCCATACCGGTCACAATAAGCGCGCCCTGCCGCGTGAGCTCAGCGGACAGCTTGGAGGCCGCCTGTACGCCGTATGGCGTGGCCCTCCGGGTGCCCACCATGGCAATGGCCAGCTCTTCGTCAAAGGCAAACTGCCGTCCCTTCCAGTAGAGCACCATGGGCGGCTGGTGGATGGCCTTGAGCCGCTCCGGATAGGTGGCGTCCTGGAGGGTAAGCAAGCGGATGCCCAGCCTGTCGCAGTCTCCCAGGATCTCATCGGCCAGATCCAGCGACTTGTTCATCAGGGAACGGATGGCCGCATCGGGCAGCCCGCCCACCAGCCGGTACGCCTCCTCGTCGGCGGCGTGTACCAGCTCCGGGGTGCCGAAATACTCCAGCACCCGGATAGCGCTCTGTCCCGCCAGCCCTTTGCGCTGGGTCAGCCAAATCCAATGCTTTAGGTTAGACATAACAGCCCCCTACTCCCATACGTCATCGTTTCGCGCCATCTCCCACAGCACCACGGACGCGGCGACCGCCGCGTTCAGCGACTCGCACCGGGAGCGCATCGGGATCTTGACCGTCTTTTGGCACAGCTCCAGGGCCTTGTCCGATACGCCCCGGCCCTCACTGCCGATGATCACAGCCGCTTTTTTCAGCGGAACCTCCCGTACATCCGCGGTGTCCTCCCGCAGCGCCGCGGCGTACAGCGGGATACCGGCCTGGGCCAGCCTTTCCGCCGCCTCTTCCAGCGTCCCCTCATACGCGGGCAGACGGAACACCGCCCCCATGGTCGCCCGGACCGTCTTGGGATTCCACGGATCGGCACAGCCGTTACACAAAATCAGCCCGTCCGCCCCAAAAGCGTCAGCTGCGCGCCAAACAGTCCCCACGTTGCCCGGGTCCTGGACGCCATCCAGCAGTAAATACCGTCCGTTCACGATCCGCTCCGGCATGGCAAGTGACTTTGCTTTGCAGATAAACACGATCCCCTGGGGGCTCTCCGTGTCCGCGATGGAGGAAAGCAGGCTGTCCGCCACCTCTATCACCCTCACATTGGGGGCAAACTGGGGCAGCGGCACACCTGAAGCACAGATCACAGTCTCCAGCTCTGCCCCCCAGCGCAGGGCCTCGGCCAGCAGTTTTGGCCCCTCCCCCGCAAAAGCCCCTTCCGAACGGCGGAAAGAGCGGCGGCTGTTCAGCTTGCGCACCCGGCCCAAAAGAGGGTTCGCTTTGCTGGTGATCACTTCCCGCTCCACGATTTTCCCTCCCTGATCCAATGCGCAAAAGCATACCGGCGGGTCTGCCGGTATGCTTTTGGGGCAAATTCTTAATCCAGCGGCTTCATCGTCGGGAACAGCAGGACCTCCCGGATGGAGTCATTGTTGGTGAGCAGCATCACACATCGGTCAATGCCGATGCCCAGTCCGCCGGTGGGCGGCATACCATATTCCAGCGCGGTGAGGAAATCCTCGTCCATCATGCCGGCCTCGTCGTCCCCCTTTGCCCGCAGCTCCACCTGCTTCTGGAAGCGCTGGCGCTGGTCGATGGGGTCGTTGAGCTCGGAGAACGCGTTGCCCATCTCGCTGTGACAGATGAACAGCTCGAACCGCTCGGTGAGCCGGGGATCCGCCGGGGAGCGCTTGGCCAGCGGGGACACGTCCACCGGGTGCATGGTGATAAAGGTGGGCTGAATGAGCTTGTCCTCCACCCGCTGATCAAACACTTCGTAAAGGGCGTTGCCCCAGGTTTTGTCAGCGGTCTCCGGCAGCTCCACGCCGATGGACCTGGCTGCGGCCACGGCCTCCTCATCAGAGGTGATCGCCATAAAATCCAGGCCGGTGTACTGCTTCACAGCCTCGTGCATGGGCAGACGGGGCCAGCCCCGGGTCAGGTCGATCTGCTCCCCCTGCCACTCCACCTGATAGGTGCCCAAGATCTTCTGGGCGGCGGAGGACAGCAAATCTTCAAACAGATCCATCATGTCGTTGAAATCGGCGTAAGCCTGATACAGCTCGATGGTGGTGAACTCCGGGTTGTGCCGGTTGTCCATGCCCTCGTTGCGGAAAATGCGGCCCATCTCGTACACCCGCTCCAGGCCACCCACGATGAGCCGCTTCAGCGGCAGCTCAGTGGCAATGCGCATGTACATGTCGATGTCCAGGGTGTTGTGATGGGTGATAAAGGGCCGGGCGGTGGCCCCGCCGGAGATGGTGTTGAGCACCGGGGTCTCCACTTCCATGAAGCCCCGGGCATCCATAAAGTCCCGCACATGCTTGATGAACTGGGAGCGGATCATGAAATTGCGCTTCACGTCCGGGTTGACGATCAAATCCACATACCGCTGGCGGCAGCGGGTCTCCACGTCCGTCAGGCCATGGAACTTCTCCGGCAGGGGCAGCAGGGACTTGGACAGCAGGGTGATGGTCTTGGCCTTGATGGAGATCTCGCCCCGCTTGGTGCGGAATACTTCCCCTTCCACGCCCACGATATCGCCGATGTCGTACTTCTTAAAGGCCGCCAGCGCCTCCTCCCCCACGTCGTCGATGCGCACGTAGAGCTGGATGCGTCCCGCGCCGTCCTGGAGATCGGAAAACACGGCCTTGCCCATCCCGCGCTTGCTCATGAGCCGGCCCGCCAGCCGGACAGTCTGCCCCTCCAGCTCTTCAAAACGCCCCTTTACCTCATCGCTGTGGTGGGTGACGTCGAACTTGGTGATGACAAACGGATCCTGTCCCTTTTCCCGCAGGTCGCTGAGCTTGTCCCGCCGGATCTGGAGCAGCTCGGACAGGGAGGGCTCCTCCTGGACGGCCTGCCGGTCGTTGGTCTGATCAGACATTGATGTTCTCTCCTTTATCTCTTGACCGGCCGCCCTCATCGCTGGATGGCGGCCACCTCGTATTCGATGTTGCCCGCGGGGGCCTCTACCACAGCGATATCGCCGATGGCTTTGCCCAGCAGGGCTTTGCCGAAGGGGGACTCCTCAGAGATACGGCCGTTCATGGGATCCGCCTCTTGGGAGCCTACCACCTGATAGGTCTCCTCTTCCCCTGTGACAACGTCCCTTACCGTGATCCGGCTGCCCATACGCACCGTGTTGGGGTCTTCGTCGTGCTCTTCGATCACCACACAGTTGGCCAGGATGTTCTCCAGCTCGGCGATGCGGGAATAGAGCTTGCCCTGCTCGTTCTTCGCCTCGTCATATTCGCTGTTCTCCGACAGGTCGCCGAAGGAGCGGGCCTCTTTGATGAGGTCGGCCACCTCCTTCTCGCGCACGGTCTTGAGATAGGTCAGCTCTTTTTTCAGTTCCTCCAGACGCTCGGCGCTCAGCTTGAATTCCTTGGCCATCTTTGCCTCATCCTTTCTTCCTCCGCATTACCGCGGCAGTTGTTCTAAGGAATTATAGATATTTTATCCGTCTTTGTCAAGTGGTTCCAGGACATCGAAAGCACAATCGGTCATTTTTTCCGGCCAGACGCCCGCTTTTTCCGTTTTCCGCCCCCGATCAGTCCCGCCAGCGCGCCGCCGCACAGGCAGCCTGCCAGCTCGATCAGGGCCTGGGCCCCCAGCTCCAGGGCATCGCTCATCAGCAGGCCCACGGCCAAAATCAGCAGGTAGCATACCGCCCCGGTGGCAAGCCCTCCCAGCAGGCGCCGGGACTTCCAGCGGACGCAGGCCAGCAGCCCTCCCAAAAAGCAGCCCAATACGCAGGCCGCCGCCGTCACCTGGGGCGCGGCGTCCTCCTTCAAGATACCCTTCGACACCGCCAGCGCGCCCAGCAGCAGGATCACCAGCTCCACGCCCAGGGCCAGCAGTCCGCCCAACGCCACCCCTGTGGCCATCTGCACCGCGTTGTTCCCCTGAGCCTCGGCCTTACCCATAAAAGCACCCCTTTTCACATGGTTTCTATACCATATGCAAAAGGGGTGCTTGCCATTCCTGGATTATTTGTCAGACTTCTTGCCCTTTTTCTCTTCCTTTTCCGGCATGGGGGCTTCCTCGGTGCTCTGGGTGCCCTTGCTGGAAATGGCCCACTTGGTGAACTCTATCCGGACCCGGTCGGCGCCGGTCTCAAGGACGACGGTCTGGTCCTTCACGGCGCAGATCGTGCCTACGATGCCGCCGATGGTGGTGATGGTGTCGCCCACCTTCAAGCTGCTGCGCATTTCGTCAGCTGCTTTCTTTTTCTTATTTTCGGGACGGATAAGCAGGAAGTAGAAGACGGCGATCATCACCACGATCATGAGAAGTGATGGGAACATGGACACACTTTCGGGCGCCGCGGCGGCGGACAGAATAAACATGATGGTTCCTCCAATATCAAGATGTAGACTGCTGCGGGGCATTATAAAGATTATAGCGGAAACGGCTGGTAAAGACAAGCCCTTTTCAAAATATATTTCAATCCGCCCGCCCCGCCAGCCGCTGGGAGTACTCCGAACGGAACGCGGCAAACTGTCCGCCGTCCAGGGCGTCCCGGATGCGCCGCAGCAGGTCGTTGTAGAAATAGAGGTTGTGCATCACCGCCAGCCGCATGGCCAGCATCTCCCCCGCCACGAACAGATGGCGCAGATAGGCCCGGGAGAAGTTCCGGCACACCGGGCAGCCGCAGTTGGGGTCAATGGGCCGGTCATCCAGCTTGAAGCGCTCATTCTTGAGGTTCAGCGCCCCTTGCCAGGTGAACAGCTTGCCATGACGGGCGTTGCGGGCGGGCATGACGCAGTCGAAGAAGTCGATCCCACGGGCCACCCCCTCGATGATGTTGGATGGCGTCCCCACCCCCATCAGATACCGGGGCTTGTCCGCGGGCATATGGGGCTCCACCGCCTCGATGATGCGGTACATCACCTCGGTGGGCTCTCCCACCGCCAGACCGCCGATGGCGTAGCCGCCGCAGGGAATTTTCGCCGTCTCCTTCATGTGCCACACCCGCAGATCCTCGTAGGTGGCCCCCTGGTTGATGCCGAACAGCACCTGTCCCGGGTTGACGCAATCAGGCAGGGCGTTCAGCCGGTCATGTTCCGTCTTGCACCGCTCCAGCCAGCGCAGGGTCCGCTCACAGGACGCCTTGGCATAGTCGTAGGGGGCGGGGTTCTCCACGCACTCGTCGAAGGCCATGGCCACGTCGCTGCCCAGGTTGGACTGGATGCGCATGGACTCCTCCGGCCCCATGAAAATGCGTTTGCCATCGATGTGGGAGGAGAAGGTGACCCCCTCCTCCGTGATCTTCCGCAGCCCCGCCAGGGAGAACACCTGGAACCCGCCGGAGTCGGTGAGCATGGGGCCGTCCCACCGCATGAACCTGTGGAGGCCCCCCATCTGCCGCACCACATCGTCGCCGGGGCGCAGGTGGAGATGGTAGGTGTTGGACAGCTCGATCTGGCAGCCGATCTCCTTCAGGTCAAAGGCGGACAGCGCCCCCTTGATGGCCCCCTGGGTGCCCACGTTCATAAACACCGGGGTCTGCGCCACGCCGTGGGGGCAGGTGAATTCCCCACGGCGGGCCGCACCCTCGGTTTTGATCACTCGAAACACGGCGTTTAGAATGCCGCGACGCACTCGATCTCCACCCGCGCGTCCTTGGGCAGCGCGGCAACCTGGTAGGCGGCCCGGGCGGGATAGGGCGCGGTGAAGAACTCGGCGTACACCTCGTTCATGGCGCCAAAGTCGGCGATATCCTTGAGCATGACGGTGGTCTTGACCACGTGGGACATATCCAGCCCATCCGCCGCCAGGATATTCTTGATGTTGGTGAGGGACTGGCGGGTCTGGGCCGCGATGTCCTCACCGGCGAAGGCCCCGGTGGCGGGGTCGATGGGAAGCTGGCCGGACACGTAGACCACATTCCCCCAGCGGACAGCCTGGGAATAGGGGCCGATGGCGGCGGGGGCGTTGTCGGTATGGATGGCTTTGTTCATGATGATCAACTCTCCTTTTATCGCAATTCAACGGTGTATTTCAGCTTCTTCTCCCCACCAGGGGCGAGGCGGATGACGTGGGGCTTGTCGGCAAATTCACCGCTCTCCCCTTCCACCGCGGCGCAGCCGTGCCAGGGCTCCAGGCAGATATAGGGGGCGTTGACGTTCGCCATGGTCCAGAACGCGATCATGGGGAACTCGCCAAAATCCATATAAACGCCCCGGCCGCCGTCCTTGTGGCGGAGGGTCACCCCCTTGGAGCGCAGGCCCTCAAAGATGATGGTGTCCAGCCGGTCAAATATTGCATGATCCAGGGCAATGGTATCGGTGTGATCCAGGATGTGCTCCCGCCGGGCAGTCATATGCCCCTGGGCGCTGGGCACGATGGACTGGGCGTCCTCCACCTCGTCAAACACCAGGCGGTAGTCCTCAAACCGCTCGCCTTCCCGCAGGGGGCAGTTGATGCCGGTGTGGCCGCCCACGCAGAACAGCAGATCCTCGCTGCCGGGGTTCTGCGTCTCGAACTGGGTATAAAACCCGTTGTCGGTGAGCTGGTGCCGTATCCGAAGCACAAAATGGTAGGGATAGCACGCCAGCGTTTCCGGCGAGTCCCGCAGCTCCAGCACGGCGTAGTCCTCCCCCTGCTCCGCCACCGTAAACTCGCTCTGGCGGGCAAAGCCGTGGCGGCCCATCTCATAAGCCTTGCCGTCCACGGACACCTTCCCGTCCACCAGGTTGCCCACTACGGGGAACAGGTTCGGGTTGCGCCCCGGCCAATATTTGGGGTCGCCGCCCCAGATATATTCGGTCCCCTGCTCGTCCCGGAAGGACACCAGCTCGCCGCCTTTTGTCTCAACGGCGGCGGTGCAGGCTCCCCGCTTCAGTTCGATCCTCATCGTCTGCTCCTCCTTTAATTTGATCCGTTCAGCCTTCCGGCCACAGCTCATCCGGGTACAGCCCCGCCTCGGTCATGGCCGCGATGGCCGCGGTGACGGTGGGCTTGTCCTCCCGGTAGGTGACGCCGTACCATTTATCCTCGCTGACCAGCACCTGCACCCTGGCCCTGCCAAGGAGCTGGTTCACCACGCTGGGCAGGAAATACTCCCCCTTCAGCGGGTTTTCCGCCAGCGCCTGATCCAAAAACGCCGGGAACCGGGCCTCTGCCTCGTCCAGGAAGCTCCGCTGGAAACCCCACATGTTCATGGACACCACGGTGTCCCCGGCGATGGGCGTCCAGGTCTGGCCGCCGTCCTCGGAATAACGGCCATCCTCCCCCTCCTTTTCGATGCAGGTGCGCTCATGGATGCTGCAAAGCGTCCAGTCCGGGTCCATAGCGCAAACTCCCCGGGCCACGGAACCATTCTCCGTCACCGTATTTCTCAGCCGGTAGCCCACCATGGCGTACTCATACACATCCCCATCCGGATGGGTGAGCAGATAGTCATAGATGAGCTTGTACGCCTCCGGGCCGTAGTAGTCGTCGGCGTTGATGATGGCGAAGGGGCCGTCCACCACGTGCCGGGCCGCCAGCGCCGCCTGGGCGGTGCCCCAGGGCTTCACCCGGCCCTCCGGGATGGAGTAGCCGTCAGGCAGGTCGTCCATGCGCTGGAACACATATTTCACATCCATATGCCGCTCTACGCGGCGGCCCACCCGGGCCTTGAACTCCTCCTCGATCTCCTTCTTGATGACGAACACCACCGTCTCAAATCCCGCCCGGTGCGCGTCGTACATGGAGTAGTCCAGGATCACCTGATCATGGTTCCCCACCGGATCCAGCTGCTTCAGGCCGCCGTACCGGCTGCCCATACCTGCGGCCATGATCACCAAAACAGGCTTTTTCATCGCTCATCTCTCCTATTTATGTTATTTTCTCAAATATCGGCCGCCTCATTCCGGCAGCCGCTGCCCACATACACGGCTTTCAGCCGTTCCACCGCCTCCTGCACCAGCTGTCCCACGCTCAGCTCCCCCGTGCCCACCACGATGTTGTCGCAATGCCCGATGGGCAGCAGGATGCGCTTGGCTTGGCTTTGCCCCGCCGCCAGGGCCATAGCCGGGGTGATCTCTCCCAGCATGGCGTCGGCAATGACCACGCCGATGGGGGCCAGGATCACATCCGCCCGGCGGCAATTCACCACCACGGCGTTCTCCCCGGTGGCCACCTGGTCGGCCCCCGCTTTCAGCATGGCGGAGGCCGCCAGACTGTTGGTCCCCACTGCCGTCACGCTTTGGCCGGGAAGCGCCTTTTTCACAGCCGCCACCAGCTGCCGCCCGATGCCGCCGCCCTGCGCGTCGATAATCAGAATGTTCATATCCCGCCTACCTTCCTTTTTCCCTTTTATCAATATATCACAGCCCCGGGGAAAAGTCACGCCAAAAATGCCCATCCTGGCAAAAAAGCGCCCCGCTGTATTCCCACGTCGAAAATGGACTTGCCAACATCGGGATTTGGTTTATAATATCATTATGGAATGCGGGGCCTCTGCCCCGACAGGAGGGGTGCTTATGTTTTTGGGAAACCGGCCTGGCCGGGACGCCGTCCGGGCTCTGCTGCGCAAACACCGGGAACTGGTCAGCTACCTGTTCTGGGGCGTGATGACCACCGCGGTCAACTATGCGGCCTACACCCTGCTTACCGAGGGTATACACGTCTATTACCTCACCAGCACCGTCATCGCCTGGGCAATCAGCGTACTGTTCGCCTATTTTGTCAACAAGCTGTTCGTGTTCCAGTCCAGGGACTGGGCGTGGCGGGTGGCCCTGCGGGAGCTGTGGCAGATGGTGGCCGCACGGCTGTTCTCACTGGGGCTGGAAATGGCCATCATGTGGCTTTTCGTGGATATGATGTATTGCAACCACCTTGTGGTCAAGCTCGCCGCCAACGTGGTGGTGGTCATCGTCAACTATGTGCTGAGCAAGTTCATCATCTTTAAAAAGAAAGCCGGTTGACCAGCCGGGGGCCGTGGAAGCGGCCCCCGGTTTGCTTATATTCGCCTCTGAACCACACATAATAGGGACATGAGGTGATTTTATGGAATCTATCTGGGAAAACGTCCGCCTTCCTGAATTTGAACCGCTGCGGAAGGACATCCGCGCCGACACGCTGGTCATCGGCGGGGGACTGGCCGGCCTGCTGTGCGCTTATGAGCTGGCCCGGGCTGGGGCGGACTGCGTGCTGGTGGAAGCGGGGCGGCTGTGCGGCGAGACGACGAAAAACACCACCGCCAAGCTCACCGTCCAGCACGGGCTGGTCTTCCACAAGCTGCTCAAGGAGTTCGGCCCGGAGCGGACGAGGGCCTATCTGGACGCCAACCAGGCTGCCCTGGAGCGTATCCGGACGCTGTGCCGGGATATCCCCTGCGATTTTGAGGAAAAGCCCAACTTCGTCTATTCCCTGGACAGCCGGGAAGGGCTGGATCAGGAGCTGGCCGCCCTGGAGGCGCTGGGCCATCCCGCTGCCCTGGTGAATGAAACGCCCCTCCCTTTCCCGGTGGCAGGGGCCATCCGTTTTGACCGGCAGGCCCAGTTCCATCCGCTGAAATTCGCCGCCGGACTGCTGGACGGCCTGCGGGTCTACGAGCACACCCGGGTGCTGGAGGTCAAAACCGGCGAAGCGGTGACCGAGGGCGGGACGATAAAGGCGGATCACATCGTCGTCGCCACCCATTTCCCCTTCCTCAACAAATTCGGCTGCTACTGGCTGAAGATGTACCAGAGCCGCTCCTATGTGCTGGCGTTGGAGGGCGGGCCGGATTTGGGCGGGATGTACGTGGATGGCAGCGGCAAGGGGCTGTCCTTCCGCAATTACGGAAAACTGCTCCTGCTGGGGGGCAGGGCCCACCGCACAGGGAAAAAGAGCCGCGGCTGGGCCGGGTTGGAGGACTTCGCCCGCCGCCATTGGCCGAACACAAAGCCGGTATGCCGCTGGGCCGCCCAGGACTGCATGACCCTGGACGGCGCGCCCTATATCGGCCTGTACTCCCCGCGCCTGCCCAGGCTGTACGCCGTCACCGGCTTCAACAAGTGGGGGATGACCTCCTCTATGGCCGCCGCCACCCTGATCGCCGGCCTGATCCTGGGCCGGGACAGTCCCTATCAAGAGGTGTTTTCCCCTTCCCGCTCCGTATTCCATCCCCAGCTGGCGGCCAACGCTGGGGAAACCACCCTGAACCTGCTCACGCCCACCCGGCCCCGGTGCCCCCACCTGGGCTGCGCCCTCAAGTACAACCCCCAAGAACACTCCTGGGACTGCCCCTGCCACGGCTCCCGCTTCTCCGATGACGGAACGCTGCTGGACGGCCCCGCTGCCGGCAATCTGCCCCATCCCCCCGCGAAACGCCCCCAATAGCAAAAGGCCGTCCCGGAACACGCCGGGGCGGCCTTTCATTCACCAGCCGATCTCATTCAAAATGCCCATGTTGGGATACCGGGCCTTCAGCATGCTGTCCGGATAGGTCTCGTCCAGAAAGCGGGTCACCGCGCCGGAGGCCGGCACGCCCTCCCGCCGCTGGTCCATCCGATACAGGGCGGCGGCGGACAGCACCGTACTGCACGCCAGGAACAGCGCCAATCCCCGGACCATCCTCCGCCCCCGCTGCCGGGGGACGCGGTCAATGAAGACACACAGCGCCGGGTAAATCAGCCTTACCCATACCAGGGCGGCGAAGCCCCAGAACAGGCAGAACACCAGGTTCACCCGCCCGTGGATGTTCAGCGGGAGATGGCGGTAATCCCAGAAGCAGGCTCCGAACAAAATCTCCTGCACCCAGGAGCATATGTACTCATACAGCCCGCCCAGCACCGTCCCCACCAGCACGATCTGCACCGCGCTCTGGTCGTCCATGCGGTGGAACACCAGGGTCAGCAGGACCGCCGCCAGCCCCCACACCAGGCTGAACGGCCCATAGACCAGGCTGCTGCGGCTGATAAGCTCTCCCCGGGTGATCAGCCAGAACACTACCTCGATAAAATCTCCGGCAAAGCCCGCGATGAGGAACAGCCAGAAAACCCGGTAGACGGTAAGCGGTTTGTCGGCGGCCGCTTTGGCCTCTTCCCTGGTCCGGCCTCCGGCCAAGGCCGCTACATTTTCTTTGGTCACATTTGCCGCCTCCTTTGCTGCATACAGCATATCATGTCCATGCGGCAAAAATGCGAAAGGATTTCTAAAATTTTCTTAAAGAAAGCCCGCCCGCTTCCTGAGAAACGGACGGGCTTTGCCTCAAAACAGATTTTGCCCCGACATCAACCCGGCGGCCAGGTCATATCCCGGCCCGCCAGCACGTGGAAGTGGAGGTGGGGGACGGACTGCCCCGCCTGCTCGCCGCAGTTGGACACCACCCGGAAGTCGGTGATACCCAAATCCTTGGTCACCTTGGAGATGACCTCGAAGCAGTGGGCGGCGATGGCGGAGTTCTCCTCGTTAATGGCCCCGCAGGAGGGGATGTGGGTCTTGGGGATGACCAGGAAATGGACGGGGGCCTGGGGGTCGATGTCATAAAAGGCCAGACACATATCGTCCTCATACACCTTGTTGGAGGGGATCTCCCCCTTGACGATCTTGCAGAATAAGCAGTCGGACATGGTTATACCTCCTTTGTTGTCACGCTTCGCCTGTTCGCGACGGCTCAGCGCTTCTTACTGCTGCGGCACCACCGCGAAGAACTCCAGCGGGCCGTCGCTGTTGTTGATGAGGGAGTGGGCCTGCCCCTTGGGGCAGTAGTGGCAGTCCCCGGCCTTCAGCGGCTCCTCGCCGTCCTCCACCTTCACCTTGCCGGTGCCGGACAGGATATAGACGATCTCACTGCTGGTCTCGTGGGTGTGGTAGCCGATGGACGAGCCGGGAGGCAGGATGCCGTGGAGGATGCGGTTGCGCTCGTCCACGTGCATCTTTGCGTGGAGCTCCCCCTCGCCGCCCATAAAGTTGGGAATGGTTTCCGTCTCCATTTTGGAAAAGTCGATGAGCATGACATTGTCCTCCTCTCAGACGGGTTTGAATTGGTTGGTACCGGGGTCGTAGGCATAGCCCACCCCGGACAGCCTGTTGACCAGCTCCGCCTTGTCCGCGTCCAGCCCGTCGCACAGGGCGTCCAGGGAGGAATACGCGTCCCGGAGCTTGGTGTTGACTACGCTCAATAAAATGTTAGGGTCTTGTGGCAGCATAGGTTCCTCCCTGACCGCCTGCAATACAACGGTCCTGCTTTCCGGCATGAGGACGACGTCGTCCGTCTCATCCTCCGGGCGCACATAGCCCACCGCGTCATAGTATTCCTCGGAAAAGTTCAGCACCGCCGGGTCGAACTTTTTCTGCAGGGCTTTGATTTTCTTGAAGGGGTCAACCGGCGTCAAGTCAAATTCCTTCGCAATGACAGACAAGGCGTGATCCTTCTGTTCAAAAAACTTTGCCATGTGCTCGTTCTTCCGGGCGGCGGCGTCCTCCGCCGCCAGCTCTTGATACTGCTTCCGGGTCAGCCAGTAGATCTGGCTCAGCGGATTGGCATCCTGGCAATAGAGGACAAAGGAGAGAAACTCCCGAAAATCACCGGCCACGGGGAGGACATACGTCCCCCTCTCCCCCATGGAAGGGTCCACGCAGAACACCCGCTCATCTTCCGGCAGGAGGATGAAGTGGACGCCGTCACAGCCGATCCTGCCCACGAATTCCGCGTCCACCGGGGTGCAGAAATAGGCAAAGTCGTCCGCCCCGCTCTGGAGCAGCCCGATGGAATCGAAATCAATGTCCAGCGCCCGAAAGCGCTTCAAATCGTCCCGTGTCACAGCTTACACACCCAGCTTCATGGCCACCACGTTGTCCACGATGGCCAGCGCGTTATCGAGCATCAAAATATCCTTGCCGCCGCCCATGGCGCTGTCCGGCTTGCCGCCGCCGGAGCCGCCCGCGATGGCGCACACCTGCTTGATGATGTCCCCGGCCTTGATCCCCTTGCCCACGGCCTCTTTGCCGCAGGAGCACAGGAAGGTGATCTTGCCGTCGTTGACGCAGGCCAGCACGGCCACCACATTGGGGGCCTTCTCCCGGAGCATATCGCCCATCTGGCGCAGACGGGCGCCGTCGGCATCGGGCACCGTGGCGGTGAGCACTTTCAGGCCGCCCACCTCGTGGGCGCCGAACATGATGCGGTCGGTCTCCCCCGCCGCCTCCTTGGCCTTATATTTCTCCACCAGCTGGTGCAGGCTCTTGATCTCGCCCATGGCGGCCTCCGCCTTCTCCCGCAGCTCATGGGGCTTGGCCTTCAGCGCCGCCGCCGCCTGGACGGCCATTTCACGCAGATCCTCGAAGAACTGCAGGGTCTCCCTGCCGGTGGTGGCCTCGATGCGGCGCACGCCGGAGGCCACGGAAAACTCGCTCTTGATGCGGAAGGTGCCCGCCATGGCGGTGTTGGACAAATGGGTGCCGCCGCAGAACTCCACAGAGAACCCGTCGCCCATGTCCACCACCCGGACGGTGTCGCCGTACTTCTCGCCGAACAGGGCGATGGCCCCCCGCTGCTTGGCCTCCTCGATGGGCAGCACGTCGGTACGCACGTCGTAGCCCGCCAAAATCGCGTCGTTGACGATGCGGCTGACCTGGGCGATCTCGTCCACGGTCATGGCGTTGAAGTGGGTGAAGTCGAAGCGCAGGCGGTCAGGCTCCACCAGGGAGCCCGCCTGGTGCACGTGGTCGCCCAGCACGTCCCGCAGGGCCTTGTCCAGCAGATGGGTGGCGGTGTGGGCCCGGCGGATGGCATTCCGGCGCTCCACGTCAATGGCGGCGTTCACGGTTTCGCCCACTTTCAGCACGCCGCTGGTGAGCTTGCCGTAGTGCATATACTTGCCGCCCTTGTTCTTCTGCACGTCGGTGACCTGGAACACAGCGTCCCCGGCGGTAATCGTGCCGTGGTCGCCCACCTGGCCGCCCATCTCGGCGTAGAAGGGGGTCTTGTCCAGCACCACGATGCCCTCTACCCCGGGCATCAGCTCCTCGGCCAGCTCGTTCTCCACCACCAGGGCCACCACCTTGGCGTCCTCAATGGCATTGTGGTCGTAGCCCACAAACTCGGTCTCGGGCACGTCCTTGCCGAACTCCACGCCGGCCCAGCCCAAGTCGCCCAGGGCCTCCCGGGCCTTGCGGGCCCGCTGGCGCTGCTCCTCCATGAGCTGCTTGAACTCATCCTGGTTCAGCGTCATGCCCTGCTCCTCCACCATTTCCAGGGTCAGGTCGATGGGGAAGCCATAGGTGTCATACAGCTTGAAGGCGTCCGCGCCGGAGAAGGTCTTCTCCCCCTTCTCCTTGTGGCCCGCCAGCATCTCGTTGAAGATCTTCAGGCCGCCGTCGATGGTCTTGGCGAAGTTCTCCTCCTCCACCCGGATGACCTTGGTGATATAGTCCTGCCGCTCCCGCAGCTCGGGGTAGTGGCCCTCGTTCTCGTGGATGACGGTGTCGCA
>JAAVHY010000046.1 GCA_014799485.1 Clostridiales bacterium
CAGGACACCGCCCCGGCGTAGGAGGCGTTGGCGGCCACATCGGAGAAGCTGGCCTCCTCCGCGGCCTTTTTCTCGCCCAGGGCCTTCCAGATATACTGCACGGCCTGGGCGCGGGTGCAGGGGGCGTCTGGGTGGAAGGAATCATCGATTATTTCCTGGTCATAGGCCCAGTTGGCGGCGGGGGCATAGTCGCCGGCCAGGTCGGAGAAGGCCGTGTTGTCGCTGGGGGGCCTATCCTCCGCCCGCCACAGCATGGTGAGGATTTGAATCTGGGTGCAGTCCACGTTGGGGGCAAAGGTGGTGCTGCCGCCGTAGCCGTTGGTGATGCCCTTCTGGGCGGCCCAGGCCACCTCCGTCTCAAACCAGCTGGGCACATCGGTGAAGGCGGGGGCGGGAGCGGGGGCGGCGGGGACAGGAACGGTGGGGATAATCGTATCCTCCGGGTAGCGGGTGATGACGTAGTCGGCGGCCAAGACCTCCGCGGCAGTCAGTTGGCGGCCCCAATGTACGGAGTAGTTGTAATTCCCCTCCGTAATTACCACATGGTCCCCATGGACTTCCAACACGATCACGCTGTGGGTGTCATTGTCGAGACGCAGGATATCGCCTACCTGTACATCCGAAAAGGCGAATTGCGTCAGCCTTCTGGCGGGGAGGCTGCCAAAAGCGGCGTCGCTCAGCATAAAGGCAAAGCCCGCGCAGCCGTAGCCGCCCGAATAAAGCCCGCCGTGCCAGGCGTAGTAATTGCTGTTTGACCAGGACGTGCCCTCTGGGTATTGCGCCTTCAAGGCGATCATGGCCTGGTAGGCCTGCTGCGGGGTCGGCGCGGCTTCGGCCGCGCTCGCTTTCACCTGAGACGCGAGCCCAATACACAGGACCAATGCCAAGAGCATAGATAAGAACCGTTTTTTCATGTTTTGTCTCCTTCCGATTGGGGCAGGGGGCCCCATTGACGCGGCAACTGCAACGAAATCCTCAAAATTATATCACATTATCTTTCAAATGTAAAGAGGGGATACGCCGGCAAAAAGCAGGGCCCCCGTCACAGCAGGGGCCCTGCCTTGTCTACGTTCCCTCGGCCAGCCGTCCCAGCAGCAGCGCGGCCCCCGCCTGGGCCAGCAGCAGGTCGGGGGAGCCGCCGTCGTAGGGGAGGATCAGCTCCTGGCGGTCCACGGCCCGGCCGTCCAGGGAGACGAACTCCCGCTGTACCGCGACCGAGGCCCGCTGTCCGTCCAGGCTGGACAGGGTGAGGGTGTTCCGGCTGGACACGCCGTAGCTGAGCACCGTGCCGGCGGGCAGGGCCCGGGTGAGGGCGGAGCGCCCGCCGGGGAGCAGGGCGGTGCGGCAGTTGAGGGCCCCGGCCCCCGCCCAGCCGGTGGCCCCGGGGGACACGACGAGCAGATCCAGGGCCAGCCCCGCCAGCAGCGCCGGGTGGCGGCAGGCCCGCACCAGGGCCAACCCCTCGGCCAGCCGCCCTACCCGCTCCGCCAGTCCCTCGTCACGATCCCACACGCCGATCTGCCACATACACCGCGCCTCCCTCTGTATGTACGCCGGGGGATAGTGTGCGCGGAACGCGGGATTTTATGCGGGGCCGCGCTTCCGGCGGTGGGTGAACAGCACGTAATTGACCACGTTGCCCATGATGAGGATGGTGCCGCACAGGTACAGCCACACCAGCATGATGATGACGGAGGCCAGCGAGCCGTAGATGAGGGAGTACCGGGTGGAATTGCCCATGAGCAGGGAGAAGATGACGGACGCGACAGCCAGCGCCGCCGACGCCGCCAGCGCCCCGGGCACCACCGGGGGCCGGGGCTTGTCCAGGGGGGCGGCGAACCGGTAGAGCAGCAGGATGAACAGGAACACCATGGCCAGCAGAAGGAGGTACTTTACCCACTGCCAGGTGCCGAAGCGCTCCACCAGCCCCTCCAGGCGCAGCACCTGGCCCAGCAGGTGGAAGAACCAGTTGCCGGTGACCACCACCGCCAGGGACAGGTAGATGGTGGCCAGCAGGAGTACGGAGAACAGGATGCTGGCGACGAGCTGCCACAGCCCCCGGAAGGTGGCCCGGCCGTACAGCTCATGCATGATGTTCATCAGCCCCCGCACGGCGGCGGAGGCGAACAGGATGGTGAGGAACGCGCCGGTGAGCAGCATGGCGGTGGACTGATTGGTGTCGATATAGGTCAGATAGTCCTGGAAAAGGGCCAGCACCCCTTCCGGCAGGAAGGGGTCGGCCTGATCCACCAGGGTGGACAGATCCAGGTGCAGTTCGTTGACGAAGGCGGAGATGCAGATCATGATAGGGAAGAAGGTGAGGATGAGGAAATAGGCCAGCTCGGCGGCGGCCCGGCTGACACGCTTGGAAAAGTACACGTCCACCACGTCCGCCACGAAGCGGATGGGGGGGTGCGCGCGCAGCAGCTTGTCCAGCTTTTGTTTCATAGGCTTGTCCCCTTCATCGTTCAATGGGGAAAGTATACCAGAAAGCAAGGGCACAGGCAACCAAAAAGAAGGTCGAAATAAAGAAATGCGCGGCTCACGGCGGCTCAGCGCTGCTATGCCAGCAGCAGATCCAGATCCTCCACCGTCAGCGACGGGTTGAGGGCGCGGCTGACGGCGTAGCCCAGCAGCTTGCCCAGGTCCGCCACCCGCTGGTCCACTTCCCGGGGGGTGACAAAAAAGCTGTCCCCCTGGGGCAGATCGCCCCGGTCCCAACCGGTCCGGCCCGCCTGCTCCAGCAGGTCCAGGGCCAGGGTAGCGCCGTCCACCACCGTGGGCACCCCCACGGTGAACACCGGCACGCCCAGGCCCTCCCGGTCCAGGGGGTGGCGGTGGTTGCCCACCCCGGAGCCGGGGATGACCCCGGTGTCGGACAGCTGCACCGTGCGGCACAGCCGGTCCAGGGAGCGGGAGGCCAGGGCGTCCACCACGATCACGCAGGACGGCTTGAGCCGCTTGACGAGGGCCTCGGCCACCAGGCTGCTCTCCATCCCGGTGGAGGCCAGCACCCCCGGCGCGGCGGCGGCCACGGGCCGCAGAGAGCCGAAATGCTCAGGCACCTGCTCCACCAGATGGCGGGTGACCAGCAGGTGGTCCACCGTCAGCGGGCCCACCAGGTCGGGGGTCACCGCCCGGTTGCCCAGGCCGATGACCAGGGCCGGGCCGTCCTGGGGCAGCAGGGGGCGCAGGCAGCCGGACACCGCCGCCACCGCCCGGGCGAAGGCCCCCTCCTCCCGGCGGAGCAGGCCGTCCAGCTCAACGGTGATATACACCCCCTGGGGTTTGCCCAGGGCCTGGGCCCCCTCGGGGCTGGAAATGGTCACGGTGGTCACCTGGAAGCCCTCTCGGGCCCCCTCCTCCGCCCGGACGCCGGCGAGGGCCGCGGCGTCCCGCGCCCCCTCCCGCCAGAGCTGATGGGCCTCTACGGCCAGGTCGGTGCGTCGCTGTGTCATATGGAAGTCCCCTTTCTTGTGCGCCGCGCCGGCGGCGACGGCCCGGGGGCCGCTAAATATTGTGGCCGGCAGGGGCGATCGCTCCTATTTTTTGCCGGGAGAAAGTTTCTATGCGAAAAAATGAAAATAAGTGTTGCAATTTTCTGCTTTTGATGTTAGAATACATATCTGCGATGGGAAACCGCATTTATGAAATCAAAAATATCGGAGGAGGTGTTTGGTTTGCCCAATATCAAGTCTGCGAAGAAGCGCGTCCTGGTCAATGCGACGAAGGCCGCTCAGAACAAGGCGCAGAAGTCCGCCCTCAAGACCAACCTGAAGAAGTTTGAGGCCGCGGTGGCCGGCGGCAACCGCAGCGAGGCCGATGCCGCATATAAGGTAGCCGTCAAGGCCGTGGATCAGGCCGCCGCCAAGGGCCTGCTGCACAGCAACAACGCTGCCAACAAGAAGAGCGCCATGACCCTGAAGCTGAACAAGCTGGCGTAAAGGCAATCTAAAAAACCGTCTGCCAGAAGCAGGCGGTTTTTTCATTGGGGAGGAGTTCCCAGGGAAGGGAGGCGGACGCGATGGGGCGCCGATTTGAACTGATAGAAGCGGCCGTATCCTGCGGCTCACCCACCCGGGGGAGCGAGGGGGCCTTTGACGCGCTGGTACAAGCGGGGCTGGCCGGCCTGTTCGGGGACGCCGGACTCATGCCCATGGAAAAGCTGGCCCCCTGCGGGCGCTGGCCGGACGGCCTGCGCCACCTGGACACGGTGATGGAGGTATGCCGCCGCCTGCGGGCCAACACACTGGACGCGCTGGGACGGGGGAAGTACCCGGTGGTCATCGGGGGGGACCACTCCTGCGCCATGGGCACCCTGGCGGCGCTGGGGGAGTTTTACCGCCCGGAAGACCTGGCGGTGGTGTACGTGGACGCCCACACCGACATCAACACGGAGCGGACCTCGGAGAGCGGCTGCATCCACGGCATGGACCTGGCGGCGGCCTGCGGGCTGTGCTGCGGCGAGCTGACGGTGGGCAGAAGCAAGGTGAACCTGCTGGGGGAGAACCTGCACTTCATCGGGGCCCGGAGCATCGACCCGCCGGAGTACGGCATCGTGGAGCGGGTGGGGGCCCATCTGCACACGGCGGACGAGGTGCGGCAGCGGGGGCTGGAGGCGGTGCTGGACGAGATGCTGCCCGCCCTGGCGGGGAAACACGTCCACATCAGCTTTGACGTGGACGTGCTGGACCCTTCGGAATTCACTGCCACCGGCTACAACATCCCGGATGGGCTGAGCGCCGCCCAGGTGGAGCGGATTCTGGGCGCGGTGCTGGACACCGGGCTGACCTGTTCCTTCGAGTGTGTGGAGTACAACCCCGCGATGGACCCGGATGGAAAGGACCTGGACGTCCTGATGGGCATCCTGCGGACGGTCCCGGACAAGCTGAGGTAAAAAAGTTCCCCCTGCCGCCGGCAGGGGGAACTTTCTATGTGCGAGGGATATGGAGCTTGCCCTAATGGGGCCCCCGCGAAAGCCCAGTCCACAAAGCGGACGGGTTTCGTGGGGAAACGAGAGGCAGGGGAATGAGCGAGCTTTCGCCGCAGGCGGAAGCGAGGGATATGGAGCTTGCCTCGAGTTAATCCGCCAGCGCGGCGGTGATGATGGCCATGGAGTAGACCTCCAGGGCGTTGCAGCCCCGGGACAGGTCGTTGATGGGGGCGTTCAGGCCCAGCAGGATGGGGCCGTAGGCGTCGAAATTACCCATGCGCTGGGCGATTTTGTAGCCGATGTTGCCGGAGGTGATGTCCGGGAAGATGAAGGTGTTGGCCTTGCCGGCCACGCTGGACTTGGGGGCCTTCAGCCGGCCAACGGTGGGGGACACGGCGGCGTCGAACTGGAACTCGCCGTCCACGGGGAAGTCCAGGTCCAGGGCCTGGAGCTTGCGGCAGGCGTTGCGCATCTTGTCCACGGAGGGGCCCTTGCCGGAGCCCATGGTAGAATAGCTCAGCATGGCGACCTTGGGGTCCGCGCCGAACCGGCGGGCGCACTGGGCGACCTCCTGGGTGATCTCCACCAGGTCGTCCTCGCTGGGGTCGATGTTGATGGCGCAGTCGCCCATGGCCAGCACTTGGTTGCCGCCGGTGGCGAAGGGGCGCACCAGGATGAAGCAGGAGGACACGATGCTGTTGCCCGGCTTGGTCTTGACCAGCTGGAGGGCGGGGCGCACGGTGTCCGCGGTGGAGTAGGTGGCGCCGCCCAGCAGGCAGTCGGCCTCCTTCATGGCCACCAGCATGGTGCCGAAATAGTTGCCCTTCTGCAGGGCCTCGCGGCACTGCTCCTCGGTCATCTTCCCCTTGCGCAGCTCCACCATCTTGGCCACCATCTCGTCCATCTTGTCGTAGGTATGGGGCTGGAGGATGGTGACGCCCTTGACGTTGAGGCACTCCTCGTCCGCGACCTTATAGATCGTCTCAGGGTCGCCGATGAGGATGGGGGTCAGGAAGGTGCCGGACAGCAGGCGGGCGGCGGCCTCCAGGATACGCGGGTCCTCGCCTTCGGTAAACACGATCTTCTTCGGACTGTTCTTCAGCTTCTGGATCATCAATCTGAACATGGGCAGTTTCCCTCCACTTTAGGCGGGCTGTGGCCCGCCGGTTATAGATTCTGAACGGTGTTCTCATATAATTTAACACTGTCGGCGCTTTTTTTCAAGGGGGTATATGGGCAAAATAACAAAAAACATGGAGGATTTTTGATTCCAAACTTGCGGGGGAAGCTCTTTACAAAACGTATTCTTCCCGCTATACTATACGTGCTGTGTTGTCGGAGCCGCCCGGACAAAAGGGGGGCGGGGCCGTCCGCGCGGCGACATCCCGCAAAGCAACAATAGGAAAGGGGGAGATCAGGATGACAAACCCTGATTTCGCACGGACCCTCTCCCTGCTGCGGCAGGAGAAGGGTATTTCTCAGCGGCAGGCCGCCAAGACGCTGGGCATATCCCAGGCACTGCTTTCCCACTATGAGAATGGAGCGCGTGAGCCCGGCCTGATGTTTGTGGTCAAAGCCTGCGACTTTTATAATGTGTCCGCCGATTTTCTCTTGGGCCGCACCCTGAGCCGGGACGGCACCACCATCCTGGACGCGGACACCCTGTACGACGTGTCCGACGAGCGGGACAACGTGCTGCAGGGGTCGGTGCTGGCCACCCTGTCCAAAAAGCTGGTGGTCAACTCGGTGGGGCTGCTGTTCGACCTGCTCAGCCGGGTGGGCAGCAAAAAAGCCATCCGGGCGGCGGCCAACTACCTGTCCACCACGGTATACATTCTGTTCCGCCACCTCCACCGGGCCAGCGGCAATGAGAACGACGATTTCTTCAACGTCCCCAAGGAGTGGTTCTCCGCCGGGCTGCCCCGGGCGGACATGATCATGAGCGAGGCGGAGTATGTGGAGGCCCTGGCCAGCGTGGGTAAGGACGCCCGGTTCCCGGCCATGGACCACGACACCATGAAGGCGGCCTACCCGGGGACGTACCAATCCCTGCTTCAGATCGTCCACACCTGCGGCGAGCGGGTGAACGGCGAGATGGCCGGCCATTTGGACAACACCCGATGAACGTACAAAGCCATCTGTTCGTGCTGGCTTACCTGCCCACGGTGCTGGTGCTGTGGCGGGTGCTGGACAGGTGCGCCGGGAACCGGTGGGCCCGGGTGTTCCTGCTGTGCGCGGGGGCGCTGTTCTGCGGCTGGGGTTCGCCCCTGTCCCTGCTGGTGCTGGGGGGCGAGGGGGCTGTGAGCTACCTGCTGGGGCGGCGCATCGCCCGGGACCGCGCCCGGGCCAGGCCCCTGCTGTGGGCGGGGGCGGCGCTGCTGCTGGCGGTGCTGGCCTTTTTCAAATACACCGGCTTCCTGCTGTCCCTGACGCCGCTGGAGGGGCTGTTCACGCCCCCGGCGGGGCTGGCCCCCCTGGGGCTGTCCTTCGTCACGTTCCAGCAGCTTTTCTGGCTGAGGGACTGCTATGATGGGGAGGTGGGGGAGGACGTGTCCCCCCTGGACTACGCCTGCTGCCTCACCTTCTTCGCCACCGCCACCTGCGGCCCGATCACCCGGGTGGGGGAGCTGGCCCCCCAGCTGCGCCGGCCCGCCCCCTTCTCCTGGGACGGACTGTCGGCGGGGCTGTACTGCTTTGCCCTGGGGCTGGCCAAGAAGGTACTGGCGGCGGGGATATTCGCCAACGGGGCCAATTTCGGCTACGCCAACATCGGCGCCCTGTCCCCGGTGGACACCATCGTGGTGATCCTGTGCTACACCCTGCAGATCTACTTCGACTTCTCCGGCTACTGCGATATGGCCTCCGGCATGGCCCGGATGATGGGCGTATCCCTGCCGGTGAACTTCAACAGCCCCTACCAGGCCCTGTCGGTGAAGGACTTCTGGGGCCGGTGGCACATCACCCTGTCCCGGTTCTTCCGCCGGTGCGTGTACATCCCCCTGGGCGGCAACCGCCGGGGGGAGTGGGCCACCTACCGCAACGTCATGCTCATCTTTCTGCTGTCCGGCCTGTGGCACGGGGCGGGCTGGGGCTTTATCATCTGGGGCGCCCTCCACGGCGCGGCCCAGGTGGCGGAGCGGATGCTCAAGGGGAAGCTCTCCCTGCCCAGGCCCCTGGCCTGGCTGCTCGCCTTCGTGTTCGTCAACATCGCCTGGGTGTTCTTCCGGGCGGAGACGCTGGATCAGGCGCTGGCCCTGCTGGGCGGGCTGTTCCAGGCCAACTGGGGCCTGCCCGGGCCGGAGCTGGCCGCGTCCCTGCCGCTGGAGGTCATGTCCAACGCCCTGAAGTACCTCCAGGAGCAGTGGATGCCGGGGGGCCGTGCCCTCATCTACTGGGCGCCGCTGATGCTCCTCCCGGCGGGGATGGCGCTGCTGGCCTGCCCCAACCCGACGGCCCAGGCCGAGGGATTCCGCCCCACCGTGTGCAAGGCCGTACTGTGCGTGCTGTGCCTGGTGGTGTCGGTGATCTTCTTCTCCGGGGTGGACACCTTCATCTACGCGAATTTTTAGCGGAGGGACGCCATGAAAGCCAAGCACTTTTTTATCGCGGTGATCCTGGGGACGCTCATTTGCTTCGGGGTGCTGGTGGGGCTGATGTCGTCGGTGGACCCCTTCTTCGTGCTGCGCGGCGTGGACGAGGGGGAGACCGCCCGGTTCAATAACCAGCGCTACCAGATGGCCGGGCTGATCCGCCACCAGGAGTACACCAACCTGGTGGTGGGCACCTCCATGGTGGCCAATTACCGGGCCAGCTGGTTCACCAACCGGCTGGGGATGGAGACCCTGAAGGTCACCATCCCGGACGGATGGATCTCCGAGTTCGACACGGCGCTGAAGCTGGCCTTCCGCACCCATCCCGATTTGGAGCAGGTCTGGTTCTGCCTGGACCCCAACATCCTGATCCGGCCGGAAAGCCAGCGGACGGTGGAGCTGCCCCGCTACCTCTACAACCAGAACCCCCTGGACGATGTGGAGTACTTCCTCAACGCCGACACCTACCAGGAGGCCATGCGCAGCTGGCTGCGCCGGGACACGGAGGAGATGGTGCCCCTGGACGAGGCCTACGTGTGGGACGGGGTCTACACCTTTTCCCGGGCAAGCGCCCTGGCGGGCTACCCACGGCCGGAGGTCAGCGGGACCGCGCTCCCGGACGACGCCTATTTAGACGTGGCGGAGGAAAACCTGAACGTGGTGCTGGGCTGGATCGAACAGCACCCGGAGGTGCATTTCGAGCTGTGGTTCCCCCCGTACAGCATCCTCTATTGGGACAAGACCACCCGGGAGGGGACGGCGGACGCCGTCATCACCGCGGTGGAGTACGCCGCCTCACGGCTGCTGGAATATGACAACGTGACGCTGCACTCCTTTTTATACACGGACGTGGCCACCGACTTGAACAACTACACCGACCACATCCACTGCTCCGGCTCGGTGACCGCGTGGATGGCCCAGCACATGATGTCGGGGTATTTCCTCCTTACCCCGGAGCGCTATATGGAGGATCTGGAGGGGCTGCGGGAATTCATCCACAGCTATGACTACGAGGCCATTTTCAAATAACGGCCCGCGGAGGTTCGACTTATGACAGACCAATCTAAAATCCGCAACTTTTCCATCATCGCCCACATCGACCACGGCAAATCCACCCTGTCCGACCGCATGATCGAAATCTGCGGCGCGGTGGAGCAGCGGCAGATGGAGTCCCAGCTGCTGGACAACATGGAGCTGGAGAAGGAGCGGGGCATCACCATCAAAGCCCGGGCGGTGCGCATGGACTACAAGGCCGCCGACGGCGAGACCTACTGCCTCAACCTCATCGACACCCCGGGCCACGTGGACTTCAACTACGAGGTCAGCCGCTCCCTGGCCGCCTGCGAGGGGGCGGTGCTGGTGGTGGACGCCGCCCAGGGGGTGGAGGCCCAGACGCTGGCCAACACCTATCTGGCGCTGGACCACGACCTGGAGATCCGCCCGATCCTCAACAAGATCGACCTGCCCGCCGCCGACCCCCAGCGGGTGAAGCACGAGATCGAGGATATCATCGGCCTGCCCGCCCTGGACGCGCCGGAGATCTCCGCCAAGCAGGGCATCAACATCCCGGCGGTGCTGGAGGACATCGTGAACAACATCCCCGCCCCCTCCGGCGACCCCGCCGCGCCCTTGAAGGCCCTCATCTTCGACAGCCAGTACGACCCCTACCTGGGGGTCATCGTATACTTCCGTGTCATGGAGGGAACCATCAGACCGGGGATGCAGGTGCGGCTCATGGCCTCCGGGGCCCAGTACACGGTGCTGGACTGCGGCTATCTCCGTCCCCTTGGCATGGAGAGCGCGAAAGAGCTGTCCGCCGGCGAGGTGGGCTGGTTCACCGCGTCCATCAAGACGGTGAAGGACACCCGGGTGGGCGACACCATCACCGGGGTGG
Organism: Clostridiales bacterium; assembly: GCA_014799485.1. Next base: position 10,418 of record JAAVHY010000046.1, read on the forward strand.
AGCGGCCCACGGCGGAGGCCCTCCCCGGCTACCGCCCCGCCCAGTCCATGGTGTACTGCGGCGTGTACACCGAGGACGGCTCCAAGTACCCAGACCTGCGGGACGCGCTGGAAAAGCTCCAGCTCAACGACGCCTCCCTGTCCTTTGAGCCGGAGTCGTCCATCGCCCTGGGCTTTGGATTCCGCTGCGGATTTTTGGGAATGCTTCACATGGAGATCATCCAGGAGCGGCTGGAGCGGGAGTTCGATCTGGACCTCATCACCACATTACCCTCCGTTATTTATGAGGTGACAAAAACGGACGGTACTCTGGTGCGGGTGGACAATCCCCACAATTACCCCGACCCCGGCTCCATCAAGGAGGCCATGGAGCCCTACGCCAACGTGTCCATCATCTCGCCACCGGACTATGTGGGCAATATCATGCCTTTGTGCCAGGATCGGCGGGGGGAGTACAAGGATATGCAGTACCTGGACACCAACCTGGTGGAGATCCGGTATCTGATGCCGCTGAACGAGATCATCTACGACTTTTTCGACACGCTGAAGGCCAAGACCCGGGGCTACGCCTCCCTGGACTACGAGCTGGACGAGTACCGCCCCTCCGATCTGGTGAAGGTGGATCTGCTGCTCAACGGCGACCAGGTGGATGCGCTGTCCTTCATCGCCCACCGGGATAAGGCGTACAAGCGGGCGAGGCGCATCTGCGAAAAGCTGAAGGAGAACATCCCCCGCCAGATGTTCGAGGTGCCCATCCAGGCGGCCATCGGCGGCAAGGTCATCGCCCGGGAGACGCTGAAGGCCCTGCGCAAAGACGTGCTGGCCAAGTGCTACGGCGGCGACATCACCCGAAAGAAGAAGCTGCTGGAGAAGCAGAAAGAGGGCAAGAAGAAGATGCGCTCCCTGGGCACGGTGCAGATGCCCACGGAAGCGTTCATGGCTGTGCTTAAACTGGACGACGAGGGATAAAAGGAGGAACACTCCATGAGAGACGGTTTTGTGAAGGTGGCCGCGGGGACGCCCAAAATCCGGGTGGCCGACTGCGATTACAACGCGGGGCAGATCATCGCGCTGATGAAGGAAGCGGCGGCGCAGGGGGTAAAGGTGCTGGCCCTGCCGGAGCTGTGCGTCACCGGGTACACCTGCGGCGACCTGTTTTTGCAGGACACCCTGCTGGACGGGGCCGAGCGGGCACTGGGGCGCATTCTGGAGGAGACAAAGGATCTGGATTTGCTCACCGCACTGGGGATGCCGGTACGGAACCGCTGGGACCACAAACTGTATAATTGCGCTGTTGTAATACTGCGCGGAGAGATTTTAGGCGGTCGGCCCAAACACTGTATTCCTAATTATGGGGAATTTTACGAGGCTCGCTGGTTTATACCGGCCCCGGCCCCAAAAGATCGGTTTATAGACAGCGTGACGCTCGCGGGGCAATCGGTCATACTGGCCCCTAATGCCGTTTTTGAATGCGAAAATATACCGGGACTAAACATTGGCGTGGAAGTCTGCGAGGATCTTTGGGCTATTGATCCCCCTTCGGTGCATCTGGCCCAAGCAGGCGCCACCCTCATCCTCAATCTGTCCGCCTCCGACGAGGTAGCGGGCAAGGCGGACTACCGCCGCTCGCTGGTGACAAGCCAGTCCGCCCGATGCGTATGCGGCTATGTCTACGCCGACGCAGGGGAGGGAGAATCGTCTACCGATCTGGTGTTTTCCGGTCACAACATAATCGCGGAGAACGGAACTATTCTTGCAGAAAAGCGGTTCGACGCCGAGCTGACCGTCAGCGAGATTGATGTGTCCCGTCTGGGCTACGAGCGCCAGCGGATGAATACGTTCCCGGATCTCAATGCGGGCGGCGCCTGGAGCGGTTCCTTTTCTCTGGGAGCAAACGAAACTCCCCTCACCCGCCCCATTTCCCCCACCCCCTTTATCCCGGCGGACGCGGGAGATCGGGCCGAACGGTGCGAGGAAATCCTGAAAATCGCCGCCCTGGGCCTCAAGAAGCGGCTGGAGCACACCAATTCCTCCTGCGCCGTGGTGGGCCTGTCCGGCGGGCTGGACTCCACCCTGGCTATCCTCATCACCGCCCTGGCCTTCGATATGCTGGGCCGGGATCGGAAGGGGATCCTGGCCGTTACCATGCCCTGCTTCGGCACCACCAAGCGCACCCGCTCCAACGCCGAACTTTTGGCCCGGGAGCTGGGCACGGACTTCATGGAGGTCAACATCGGCAAGGCGGTGGAACAGCACTTCGCCGACATCGGCCAGTCCATGGAGGACCAGTCCGTCACCTTTGAGAACGCCCAGGCCCGGGAGCGCACCCAGGTGCTGATGGATCTGGCCAACCAGCGGGGGGGCCTGGTCATTGGCACCGGCGACCTGTCCGAGCTGGCCCTGGGCTGGGCCACCTACAACGGCGACCATATGTCCATGTACGCCGTCAACGCCTCCATCCCCAAGACGCTGGTGCGCCACCTGGTGGCCTATGAGGCCGGCCGCTTGGGCGGCCGGGCCGGGGAAGTCCTGCGGGACATCCTGGACACCCCCGTCTCCCCCGAGCTGCTCCCCCCCAAGGACGGGGAGATCGCCCAGAAGACCGAGGATCTGGTGGGGCCCTACGAGCTTCACGACTTCTTCCTCTACTACGCCATCCGCTGGGGCTTCCCGCCCCGGAAGGTGCTGCGGCTTGCGGAGTACGCCCTGGGGGACCGATACGACCGGGAGACGCTGCTGAAGTGGCTGAAGAACTTCTACCGCCGGTTCTTCTCCCAGCAGTTCAAGCGCTCCTGCCTGCCCGACGGGCCCAAGGTGGGCTCAGTGACGCTGTCCCCCCGGGGCGACTGGCGGATGCCGTCGGACGCCGTGGCAAAATTATGGCTGGATGATCTGGAGGGGATCGAATGAACCTGCTCGTTGATCTGTTTGTGACCTTCGCCCGGATCGGCGTGTGTACCTTCGGCGGCGGCTACGCCATGCTGCCCATCCTCCAGCGGGAGCTGGTGGAGAACAAGAAGTGGGCCACCGAGGACGAGCTGGCCGACTACTACGCCGTGGGCCAGTGTACCCCCGGCATCATCGCCGTGAACACCGCCACCTTTGTGGGCCGCAGTCAGGCGGGCATCATGGGCGGCGTGTTCGCCACCCTGGGGCTGGTGTTCCCGTCCATCGTCATCATCATGGTCATCGCCGCCTTTTTGCAGAACTTCATGCACATTTCCTGGGTGATCCACGCCTTCAACGGCGTGCGGGCCGGGGTGGTGGCGCTGATCGCGTCCAGCGTCATCAAGCTGTTCAAGACCTCCGTCATCGACTGGCCCACCCGTGTCATCTACGCCGTGGTGCTGGTGCTGGCGGCGTGGAACACCTTCTTTTCCATGCCCGCGGGCGCGCTGGGCACGGTGCTGAGCGTGGCGACCTCCCCGGTGTTCCTGGTGGTGGCCGCCGGGGCGGTAGGGCTGTGCGTGCGCGCCGCCAAGGGAGGGCTGAAGGAATGACCCTCCTGAGACTGTTTTTTGAGTTCTGCCGGGTAGGGCTGTTCTCCGTGGGCGGGGGGCTGGCCACCATCCCCTTCCTCACCGACCTGGGGGAGCGCACCGGCTGGTTTGGCCCCGGCGATCTGGCCAACATGATCGCCATTTCCGAGTCCACCCCCGGCCCCATGGGGGTGAACATGGCCACCTATGTGGGCTTCCATACCGGGAGTTTGGTTGGCGGCCCGTTGCTGGGCATCCTCGGAGGCGTCACCGCCACCCTGGGGCTCATTTTCCCCTCCATCGTCATCATCCTCGTCATCGCCGGTTTTTTGCAGAAGTTCCGGCAGTCCAAGGCGGTGGACGGGGTGTTCTACGGCCTGCGGGCGGCGTCGGTGGCCCTGATTACCGCCGCCCTGCTCCAGGTGGCCAAAATCGCCCTGATGTTCCACAAAGTGTATATTGACACCGCCCCAGGGGAAGGCGTTGTCAGCTACGAATTGTTTTACTGGCCCGCCATTATACTGGCCGTTGTCGTTTTTGCGCTGGTGAAATTTACCCCGTTGAAAAAGCTGCACCCCATCTGCTTCATCGGGCTGGCGGCGCTGGCGGGCGTCATCTTCCAAATGTGAACGAAATAAGCCCCGGCCCAAGGGCCGGGGCTTCTGATATGCGGCCTGGGGCGGCGAAGCCGGGGTTTCTCTCACCCCTTGGCCGCATACCGCCTGTCCGCGCCGGAACGCCTGTCTTTGCCGGACCGGCGCTCCTCGCCGGCCCAAGCCCCGGTCCTGACCCGCCGTTCCTTGCCGGACCGCCTGTCCTTGCCCAGCCGCCGCTCTTTGGGGGGCAGCTCCTCCGGCGGCTGGGGAGCGTCGGAGGCAAACATAGCAAACAGGTCCTCTTCCATAAGTACAGGCCGGCGGCTCTTCACCAGGGACTCCAGCACGGGATAGAGCACAATGGCCACCAGCCCCCCGGAAAAGCCGTTGTTATAGAGGTTCATCCCCTCCAGGGGCAGCCCGGCCTGGAGCACCACCGACGAGTGGAGCAGCCCCGCCAGCACCCCGAAGGGCCAGCCGAACACCCCGGCAAAGGGGGCCAGGGTGGTGCCGAACAGGCCCGCCAGCTGGAGGGAGCTGTTGTTCAGATGTACGTGGTTGGTCAGGCTGCCCAGCAGTACCCCCGCCATGACGGGGACGATGTTGAAGGCGTGCTTGCCGTAGCCGGAGAAGCCGATGACGGTGAAAATGGCGCCGATGGTGGCCCCGTTCAGGTCACCGCCGGTGAACACGATGTACCCGGTGGCGATCAGGCCGTTCACCCCCATGTTGACCAGCACCGGGCCGGGGGTGAAGGTGCGTACATAGTCGCTGGGCACCCGGCCGGAGGTGCGCAGCAGCGCCCAGTATTTTTGCAGCACGGGTTTGGGGCCCCGGAACAATCCAGCGGCGATGAAAACGAGGCACAGCGCGGCCAGGGCAATGCCCAGCGGCCGGTTGTTCCCGGTGGACCAGTAGTGGGCGGAGGCGGGGTTCAGGCCGAAGGCCTTGAAGGCGGGCACCATCATCATGGCCAGCAGGCCGCAGGAGAAGCCCACGCTGTACAGGTTCATTCCGTTCTGGACGCGGTGGGCGTGTTCCGCCACGGGGGGCAGCAGGAAGCCCACCAGCAGGCCGGTGGCGATGCCCAGCCAGGGGCTGAACCGCACCGCCATAAAGCTCACCATAGGGGCCAGGGCGGTGCCCCGCAGGGCCAGGTTGACGTGCTTCGAGAAGGGCTCCCGCTGTACGATGGCGTACAGGGCGGTGCCCAGCAGGCAGGGCCACAGGTTGACGATGTTCTTGCCGAACAGGGAGAAGCCGGACATCAACCCGATGGTCACCATGGTGGCGCCGTTGGGCGAATCGTCCCACGCCCAGAGGATGGCCACGCTGATAAGGGTGACCAGGCCCGCGTTGACGAAAGCGGCCCCCATGCCCGCCACGGCGATGTAGTCGGTGATGAGCACGTCTTCCATGGTGACGATGGTGTACAGGCCGGAGAGGGTTTCACTGGGGGAAGCTTGGCACAGGCCAAAGGCGATGAGCGCCAGGCCGAACAGGGCGGAGGCGGGCAGAAGGGCGCCGTTGCGCCGGTGGGCGGATAAACGGGTCATACTCGGTCCAACTCCTTTTCGATGGCGTATTTATGAACTTGTCCGGGTGGGGGCGGGCCGCGTTCAGAACCGGACCAGCGGGGCCTCGCCGGTGTCTTCGCCGGGTTCGATGGCCCGGATGATGATGTCGTAGCTATAGCTGTCGTTGACCTGCACCGTTACCCGGTCGCCTACCTTGCGGCCCAGCACCGCCTTGCCCACCGGGGATTCCTTGCTGACGAGGCCCTTCAGCGCGTTCTGCCGCATGGTGGTGACGATCTGGCAGGTGGTTTCCTCGTCGTCCTCCTCCACATAGAAGGTGACCTTGTCGTACAGGCCCACTGTGCCCTCTTTGGAGTGGTCGGAAATGACTACCGCCGTCTTGATCATATTTTCCAGATAGCGGCAGCGGCTGTCGTTGCGGCTCTTGTCCCGCTTGGCGGCCTTGTATTCAAAGTTTTCGCTCAGGTCACCGAAGGCCCGGGCGGTCTGCACATCCTCGATGAGCTTGGGGCGCAGGACGGTGCGGCGGTATTCCAGCTCCTGGCGCATCAGCTCGAGATCCTTCTCGGTCAGTTCGTTGTGCATGGGAAACGCCTCCTTATAATAACAGTTTGGCATAATTTTTTCCCGCCGTCAAGTGGGCGCGTTCGACAAAAAAAGACCTGTGTCCCCCTGGGAATGGGGGTTGACAGGGACGGGAAATCGTGCTATTATAATTTAGCCTTGATAAGCCGGAGTGGCGGAATTGGCAGACGCCCGGGACTTAAAATCCCGTGGGAGCGATCCCGTGCCGGTTCGACCCCGGTCTCCGGCACCAACTTTATATCGCGGGGTGGAGCAGTCTGGTAGCTCATCGGGCTCATAACCCGAAGGTCGTAGGTTCAAATCCTGCCCCCGCAACCAAAAATCCTCTGATTTCATGCGAGATCAGAGGATTTTCTTTGTTTTTACTCACTTTTCTGCGCGGTCAAAATTTCGATTTTCCACAAGACCCATGCGCCGACCCATACGGGGAAATGTCCGATTAGTTCCCTGCAGCATCGGATAGGATATTGCTCATCGTATTCGCCGCTTGACGCTGTGCCGCTGTGGTCACGTGGGCGTAGGTGTCCAAGGTGAATCCTGCGCTGTAGTGGCCCAGCATCCCGCTCACCGTCTTGATATCCACACCGTTTTGCAGGGCTACTGTGGCGAAGGTGTGACGCATATCGTGGAAACGAATTTCTGGCAATCCCGCCCGTTTCAGCACCCGATGGAGCATTTTCAGTACGCTGTCCGGGGAGATGGGGCCGCCTGTGGGGGACGGGAATACATACTCGCTGTCGGTCTTTCCCTGCTGTTCCTTGAGGATCTCTACTGCGTCCTGCCCGATAGACACGCTCCGATAGGAATTCTTCGTTTTCAGAGGAGCTTCCACGATCTCCCCGTCGATCCGGGCAATCTGCCGCCGGACGTGGATGATGCCCTGCTCCAGGTCGATATCCTCCCATTTCAGCCCCAGCAGTTCACCCCGGCGCAGACCCGTGGCCAGTTCGATGTAGTACATCTCAAATACGCCGCTCTCCTGTGCCTCGTGCAGGAAGGATGCCAGTTGTTCCATCGAAAGGGTTTTCATCTCTCTGTGCTCCAGCTTCGGGAGCGCACAGCCGTCTGTGGGATTTGTGGCGATGAGTTTCTGGTCGATGGCGAAATCCATGGCAGAGGAGATCACCTGGTTGATATTCCGCACCGTTTTGGCGCTGAGGCCTTTGGGTTGATTTTTGGACTCGACCCGCTCTATCCTGCCGCCGCTCAGCAGCTTTTTGTAGAGTTTCTGTAAATCCAGAGAGGATAATTTGTTGAGCGGAATCTTTCCGATGTTAGGTTTGATGTGGTTGTCGATATAGCCCCGGTAGGTCTTGTGGGATGAGGGCCGCACCTTGATTTTCGCACAGTTCTCAAACCACACGTCCATCCATTGCCCCACAGTGTACTGCTCGGCCCTGATGGTGTCTAACTTGGAATTTTCTTCGATAGCCCGCTTCAACTTCTCTTTGCACTCTTTCTGGGTTTTCGCCAGCACATTTTTGTAAATCGCCTTGCCTGTATTCGGGTCGCGGCCTGCCGTGTACCGGCCCTCCCAGCGGCCATCGCTGCGCTTGCGGATATTTCCCTCTCCGTTGGCCCTGCGTTTTGCCATTTGGTGTCGCCTCCTTTCGCACCGACAGACCATACCACATCCTGCCAGGAATGTCCAGGGGGAACGGCAAGAGTTATCAGCTTAGACACATATTTTTTTTGGTGGCGGTGTTGGCCTTCTCTTTGTATACACTGGTGCAATCCGTATATGGAATCAGGAGGTCTCTCGGACATTCCTGGGATGTCCTTTTTTGTTTACTGTGGCGCAAATCCTGCGTGGGGTGTTCCCCTCTGAACTGCACTTTCACACCCCTTTAGGGGCAGGGGGTGCCGGGGCAGGGCCCCGGCGAGTGCGGACGGCGTATAGCCGGACGCTATGCTTGCCCCACCCAAGAGGGTGGGCATCCGCCCCAACGGGGCGTCTCTGCGGTATCCTGGCTGGGTGCTCCCTTTGGGCCTGCAAAGTGACTGTCCGCACTGCGGGTAAATGTGGGCTAAATTTATCCAGCTTTTTCTTCGAACCCTCTGCGCTGCCCTTGCCTTGGGCATTTTGCCGAAGCCAGATGAGGTAAAATCGGGCGCTGTCAGGGCCGGAAAACGCCGCCGGGAGGCTGGGGGATTCTCCCAACCTCCCGGCGATTCCTTCTGTACTGCTCTTGATATTTCGGAGGCAAAACCGCGACCCGCGACGACCGCGCACAAAGGCCCCAACACCGCGTTTCAGTCCCTTGGAGGTGCATGGACACCACCCGGCCCGCAGGCGCGGCACAAATCGCCTCAAGAGGGCTGGCACGAGGCTTCTTGTTTTCAGGCTATGGCTCAGGATGAAATCTACGGCTATTAGCAGAGAAAACTCTGCCGGAAAGATTATCGACTTGCTTTTATTTCTCCGAAACATTTTGGAACTTTATCCTCTGGACGGAGAGTGTCTCATTGATTACAGCGGGGTAGATTTTTCCTTCGCTGTTTTTCAAAATTTGAACTTTCCCAGAGTGTTCTCATTCTCGTAAAAAGGTCTTTTCTTTGTTGTTATTCGTCTTGTTGATTTATTTCCTCCCCAAATCCTGGAGAGGGGGCCCTTTACCAGATGGAGGGCGGCACCGTTCTGTGCCAAACCATTTTCCGAAATTCTCGGTAAGAAGATTCTTGGCGCATTTTAACCGTCGTTGCCCAGTTATGTAGAAAAAGCCAACTTGATTTCCAGTTCGCCATACATGATTCCGCGACCGTTTTCAGGATGTGTGCAATTGCTGACAGTAGACAGCCCCCGCTGTTCTGTGCTAAGATGATACAGAGGTGAATGGGCAAAATGCAGAAAGTGATGATAATCGAGGACGATCCCGCCATCCGGGAGGAGCTGGCCCTCCTTCTGGCCAACGAGGGCTACAACGCCGCCGCCATTACCGATTTTGCCGACGTGCCCGCCCAGGTTTCCCGGTTCGGGCCGGATTTGATCCTGCTGGATCTGAACCTCCCCGGTCCGGATGGCTTTGCCCTGTGTGCCGCGCTGCGAAAATCCGTCCGGGCGCCCATTATTTTCGTCACCAGCCGGGACTCCGCTGTGGACGAGCAGCGGGCGCTGAGCCTGGGCGGCGACGACTACGTTACCAAGCCCTATAACATCCCTGTGCTGCTGGCCCGGATCAGGGCTGTTTTGCGCCGGTCCGGCGGAGCGGCGGAGCCGGATATCCTGGAAGCAAACGGCCTCATCCTCCATCTGACCCAGGGCACAGCCTCGGCAAACGGGAGATCGGTGGAGCTCACCCGCAACGAGCTGAAGATCCTGGCCTGTCTCATGTCGCGGCCCAGTGAAATCGTCCCTCGGGCTGACCTCATTGACGCCCTTTGGGACAGCCAGATCTATATCGACGACAACACCCTCAGCGTCAATGTGACCCGCCTGCGCTCCAAACTGGCGGAACTCGGGCTGCCGGAATTCATCAAGACCCGCCGGGGAATGGGGTATCAGCTATGACATTGGGAGAATTTTTATCCGACCGGCTGGGCAAGGTTCTGCTCCAGCTGACCTGCGCCGCGGCCGCGGCGCTTTTTCTCGCCGCCACCGGCACGCAGACGGGGGTGCTGGTCATCCTGCTCCTGGCCCTTGCGCTGGCTTTCGCCGCGGCCCAGCTGTCCGACTTTTTCCGTCAGCGTGCCCACCTTCAGGAGCTGGAGACCGTCCTGGCCGGCCTGGACCAGAAATACCTGTTCGCCGAATGTGCGCCTCCCCCCAAGGGGTTCTATGAACGCCGCCTCTTTGACCTGACCCGCCGTGCGGGGCGGGCCATGGTGGGCGCGGTGTCCGACGCCCAGGCCGCCCAGCGGGAATACCGGGAGTATGTGGAGCGCTGGGTACATGAAGTGAAAACTCCCATCACCGCCGCCCGGCTGATCTGCCGGACGGTCGAGCCGGACCCCCGCCGCAAGCTGGAGCGGGAGCTGGCCCAGATCGACGCCCATGCGGAACGGGCCCTGTTTTATGCCCGGGCAGAGAGCCCGGAGCGGGACTGCGTCCTCCGGCTGGCAAATCTGGAGCATATTGTCACCCAGGCCGTTGACAACCACCGCACCCTGTTGATCCAGAGTGGCATCCGGGTGGAGACGGAGGGACTGGACTGCCCTGTGTATACCGACGAAAAGTGGGCCGTGTTTATCCTGGGCCAGCTTTTGCAAAACGCCGCCCGCTACCGGGGAGAGGAGCCTGTCATCCAGATTGCCGCCAAACCCCTGGGAAAGCAGACCCGGCTCACCGTCCGGGACAACGGGATCGGCATTCCAAGTCACGAGCTGCCCCGGGTGTTTGACCGGGGCTTCACCGGCAGCAACGGACGGGCCAGGGGCGGCTCCACCGGCATGGGGCTGTACCTGTGCAAAAAGCTGTCCGGGTTTTTGGAGCTGGGCCTTCAAATCACCTCGGAGGAGGGCGCGGGCACCTGCGTTACCCTCACCTTCCCGGCCAGAGAGAACCTTACAAAACTGTAAGGAACATCAATATCAATTCGATACCAGCGGCGCGGCGTTTGCTGTATCCTGAATGTAACAGACAAAGGAGGCTGCGCTATGTTACAGGTCAAAAACATCGAAAAATATTACGGGGGCAAAAGCAACGTCACCAAGGCCCTGGACCGTGTGAGCTTTGACGTGGATTCCGGCGAGTTCATCGCCATCATGGGCGCGTCCGGATCGGGCAAGACCACCCTGCTCAACTGCATCTCCACCATCGACGCGGTGAGCGCCGGGGATATCCTGCTGGACGGGGTGAGCATCGCCGCCCTGGGGGAGAGCGAGCTGGCGAAATTCCGCCGGGAGCGGCTGGGCTTCGTGTTCCAGGACTTCAACCTGCTGGACACCCTGACCATTGAGGA
>JAAVHY010000047.1 GCA_014799485.1 Clostridiales bacterium
AAGCAGCCCCGCCGCCGGCGGGGCTGTTTTTTATTTCCTCCCTGTGGAGCCGAAGCCCCCCGCGCCCCGCCGGGTGTCGTCCAGTTCGTCCGCGCGCTGGAACTGGGCGGTGAGGTACGGGGCGATGACCAGCTGGGCAATGCGGTCGCCGCACTCCACCGTGCGCGTCTCGCCGCTGTGGTTGTGGAGGGATACCATCAGCTCCCCCCGGTAGTCGGCGTCGATGACGCCCACCTTGTTGGCGGGGGCCAGCCCTTGCCTGGTGGCCAGGCCGGAGCGGGCGTATACCAGTCCCACGTACCCCTGGGGGATGGCCAGGGCCAGCCCGGTGCGGATCAGCACCGTCTCCCCGGGGGCGACAGCTACCGGGCCGTCGGTGAGGGCGTACAGGTCGGCCCCGGCGGCGTCGGCGGAGCCATAGGCGGGCAGCTTGGCCCGGGGGTCAAGGAGCTTGACGGAAACGGGAGCGGTCATAGCGAAACCTCCTCAGATAGATTGGATGGTCATCTCCCCGTCCCACAGGACGGGGGCATGGGCCTCCAGGCTGGCGGGGACGTTCAAGATCCGCTGGTTGGAGGAGCCCCGGAAGCGCAGGTTCAAGTCCTTTTTCGTCTCGACAAAAGGCCCGTCCACCAGCACATCGATGAGGGAGAGCATCTCATCGGTGCACTCGCACCGGGCGCGGCTGTCCTTCCACAGCTCCCCGTCCAGGGTGTACCCGGAGTAGCACCAGATCTCCTTGGCGGGATAGGCCGCCTTGACCCGCCGCAGCAGGGGCAGCAGGGCTCGCTGGTTGTCCGGCTCAAAGGGCTCGCCCCCCAGCAGGGACAGGCCCTTGATATGGGCGGGGGAGAGGGCCTGGACGATCTTGTCCTCCTCCGCCTGGGTGAAGGGCTGGCCGTAGCCGAAGTCCTGGGCCTCCTCGTTGAAGCAGCCGGGACAATGGTGGGTACACCCGGACACGAACAGCGAGATCCGTACCCCGGGGCCGTTGGCCACATCGGCCCATTTGATGGCGGCATAGTTCATGGATAAAAGCTCCTTTACGGGATGAAAAGGGGCGGCCGGAACGACCGCCCCTTTTTGTGATTTGTTTTAGAGGTGAAGTACCCGCGCTTTGATCTCCCGGGTCTTGCCCTCGTTCCAGAAGTTCTCGCCCAGATAGCCGCAGGTCCGGCGGGTGACGTTCATCTTAGCGTGGTCCTTGTTGTGGCAGCAGGGGCACTCCCACTCGTTGTCGTCGTTGACGAGGATCTCCCCGTCGTAGCCGCACACCTGGCAGTAGTCGCTCTTGGTGTTGAACTCGGCGTACTGGATGTTGTCGTAGATGAAGCGCACCACGTCCTTCAGCGCTTCCAGGTTGTGGCGCATATTGGGGATCTCCACGTAGGAGATGCAGCCGCCGCTGGAAATCTTCTGGAACTGGCTTTCGAAGGTGAACTTGGCGAAGGCGTCGATGTCCTCCCGTACGTCCACGTGATAGCTGTTGGTATAATAACCCTTGTCGGTTACATCGGGTATTGTTCCGAAACGCTCCTTGTCAATGCGGGCGAAGCGGTAGCACAGGCTTTCCGCCGGGGTGCCGTACAGGGCGAAGCCGATGTTGGTCTCCTTCTTCCACCGCTCGATGGTCTCCCGCAGGTGGGTCATCACCCGCAGGGCGAAGTCCTCCCCCTCGGGCTCGGTGTGGGAGCAGCCCTTCACCAGACGGGTCAGCTCGTACAGCCCGATGTAGCCCAGGGAGATGGTGGAGTAGCCGCCGTACAGCAGCTTGTCGATGGTCTCGCCCTTGTCCAGACGGGCCACGGCGCCATACTGCCAGTGGATGGGGGACACGTCGGAGCGGATGCCCTTCAGGGCGTTGTGGCGGCACATGAGGGCCTCGAAGCACAGGCCCAGCCGCTCTTCCAGCAGGGACCAGAACTTGTCCTCGTCTTGGCCGGAAAGGATGCCGATCTGGGGCAGGTTGATGGACACCACGCCCTGGTTGAACCGGCCCTCGAATTTATAGTTGCCGTCCTCGTCCTTCCAGGGGGACAGGAAGGAGCGGCAGCCCATGGGGGAGAACACGTTGCCCGCGTAGTGCTCCCGCATCTTCTTGGCGGAGATGTAGTCGGGGTACATCCGCTTGGCGGAGCACTTGACGGCAAGCTCCGTGAGGTAGTCGTACTCCCCGCCGGTGAGGTTGTTGCACTCGTCCAGCACGTACACCAGCTTGGGGAAGGCGGGGGTGATGTACACGCCCTTCTCGTTTTTGATGCCCTCCAGCCGCTGGGAAAGGATCTCCTGGATGATGGCGGCGTTCTCCTTGATATAGGGGTCGCCCTCCCGGAGCACCAGGAACAGGGTGACGAAGGGGGACTGCCCGTTGGTGGTCATCAGGGTGTTGATCTGGTACTGGATGGTCTGTACGCCGCTGCGCAGCTCGTCCTTGGTGCGGGCGGCGGCCAGCTTCTCCACCGTGGCGTCGTCCAGCTCAGGCGCGGCCTCGCGGGTGCGGCGGACATACTTCTCATAGGTCATGCGCAGGTACTTGCCCAGGTGGCTCATTTCCACGGACTGCCCGCCGTACTGGTTGGAGGCCACGCAGGAGATGATCTGGGTGACCACGGTGCAGGCCACCTGGAAGCTCTTGGGGGACTCGATGAGCTTGCCGTTGATCATGGTGCCGTTATCCAGCATATCGCCGATGTTCACCAGACAGCAGTTGAAGATGTGCTGGACAAAATAATCGGCGTCGTGGAAGTGGAGCACGCCCTCGTCGTGGGCCTTGGAGATATGCTCGGGGAGCAGGATGCGGCGGGTCAGATCGCGGCTCACCTCGCCGGCGATATAGTCCCGCTGGGTGGAGGCGATGGCGGTGTTCTTGTTGGCGTTCTCCTCCGCCAGCTCCTTGTTGTCGTTGCGGATCAGGGAGAGGATGGATTCGTCGGTGGTGTTGGCCTTGCGCACCAGGGCCCGGGTGTAGCGGTAGATGATGTAAGCCTTGGCCAGCTCGTACTTGCCGGCGGCCATGAGCTTGGTTTCCACCATATCCTGGATGTCTTCCACCAGCAGGCGCCTGCGCTCCTTGGCGGCCACCGAGTCGGCGATGGCGTCGATGGAGGCTTCGTCGATGCGGTAGGACTCGTTCACCGCGGCGTTGGCCTTCTGGATGGCGGCTACGATTTTGGACCGGTCAAACTCGACGATGGAATCGTCTCTCTTGATGACTTTCATGGGGCGGGCTCCCTTCTCTTACGGTTCTCTTTTGCGCGCCGGCTGGCCATACCGGGCCGCTCCGCCCTGGAAAGAGCTGGGGCTGAAATTGGGGCGCTCCATCATAATACTATATCTTGTGGTTGGTGTCAACTGGACAATCTATATAAATGGAAGCCGCTTTTTTCTACAACCTTTTTTTCGTGAAAGGGGTTGACAAGGGCGGTAGCCGTGAAGCGGCCCGGGGCATAGACTGGAATGCACCCAGGCGGGCCCTCCCTCCGTTGGAGGGCCGCCGGCCCGGCCCCGGCCTCCCGTCCGGCCTCCCGCGCCTGGGATGGGGCCGATGAAAGGAGCGTATCTTATGAGTCAAATCTATTTGAATAGCCCCTCTGTGGGCAGGCCCATATCCGCCGAAGAGTTTGCCGCCGGGACCCTCCAGTCCGGCTGCGGCTGCGGCGGGGCCGCGTCCGACTGCCCGGGCAGCGACTGCGGCCAGGGGCAGGAGTGCTGCCAGCAGATGATCTGCTGCTGCCATCCCGTCCCCACCCAGCCCGAGCCCCCCGAGGTGGATGAGGCCTGCTGCTGCAAGCAGAGCTTCCGGGCGGCGCTGGGCCTGCTGTGCGACGAGCGGCTGTCCAGCCTGCTGGACTTCGACACCTCGGCCTTCCTGACCAACACCTATGTGGCGGGCGCCACCCTGGATACCGCCGCGCCCACCGACACCCCCGCCGATAACCTGTCGGCCGCCCTGACGGGCAGCTTCCGGCGGTTCTCCCCGTGCGGCTGCGACCTGCTGGACGTGGAGGCGCCGGTTTACAACGCCGCCGGGACGCAGGTACTCACCGCGACCCAGGTGTCCCTGTGCCAGCTGGACGCGGTAGTGCTCCAGGGCGCGGAGGCCGCGGCCGAGGGCGACCTCTCCTCCGAAGAGGTGGCCACGCGGAATTTCCGCTGCCTGCGCCAGCGGCTGGCCCAGCGGCTCAGCCCCTGCGGCAACTGCGGGCAGGAGCAGTGCTCCTGCGGCTGTGACGAGCGGGACTGCTGCTGCGCGGCCGGCCTGCTGGCCACCCTGGCCCAGAACAACCTGAGCCGCCGGGTGTCCCTGGCGGCGGGATTACTGGTACTCACCGGCGTCACCCTGCTGGGCACCGTGGGCAGTGTGCTGGTGCTGGCCAACGACACGGACCGGCGGCTGTATTTCGTGTGCGTCAACAGCGTGCAGTTTATCGGGTAAGTGGACTTACGCCCCCTCCGCAGGCGCGGAGGGGGCGCTTTTTTCCCTCAAACGCGGGAAGATGTTAAAACAAATGTTTGACAAATGAGAACGGGTGGTGTATACTGTCCCCAAAGGGGGGAGCGCCATGGACCGGGTCATCTATCACTGCGACTGCAACAGCTTTTACTGCTCGGTGGAGCTGCTCTCCCACCCCGAGCTGCGCGCCGTCCCCACGGCGGTGTGCGGCGACCCCAAGAGCCGCCACGGCATCATCCTGGCCAAGAACGAGCCGGCGAAGAAGTTCGGCGTGCGCACGGCGGAGACCATCTGGCAGGCCAGGCAGAAGTGCCCGGACCTGGTGCTGCTCCCCTCCCACCACGACCTGTACCGGGAGTACTCCAAGAAGGTCAACGCCATCTATGACCGCTTCACCGACCTCATCGAGCCCTTCGGCATCGACGAGAGCTGGCTGGACGTGACGGGCACCCTCCACCTGTTCGGCGGCGACCCGAAGGCGCTGGCCGACCGCATCCGGGCCACGGTGCGGGAGGAGCTGGGGCTGACCATCTCGGTGGGGGTGTCGTTCAACAAAATCTTTGCCAAGCTGGGCAGCGACTATAAAAAGCCGGACGCCACCACCGTCATCACGGTGGACAACTACCGGCAGATGGTGTGGCCCCTGCCGGTCACCGACCTCCTGTTCGTGGGCAAGGCGGCGGCAAAAGTGCTGAAGCAGTACGGGGTGACCACCATTGGGGAGCTGGCCGCCTTTGACCGCCTTGCCCTCACCGAGCTGCTGGGCAAGCAGGGGGGACAGCTGTGGAACTATGCCAACGGCCTGGAGAACAGCCCCGTGGCCCCGGCGGGGACGTATACGCCCCCCAAGTCGGTGGGCAACGGGGAGACCTTTCCCCGCAACCTCATCCGGAGGGAGGAGGTAGGCCGCGGCGTGGCCATGCTGGCCGACCAGGTGGCGGTGCGGCTGAGGAAGCACGGCATGAAGGCGTCCACCCTCCAGGTGACCATCCGCGACCCCAGCTTCAAGGACATCTGCCGCCAGCGGCCCCTGGATGCTCCCACCAACACCGCCCGGGAGCTGGCCCGGACGGCGATGGATATCCTGGCCCACAGCTGGAAGTCGGGGGCGCCCATCCGGGCCATCACCCTCACCGCCCACAATCTGGTCCCGGAGGGGGAGGCGGCGGAGCAGATGGATCTGTTCCAGTCCGCCGCGCCCAAGAAACGGGAGCGGGTGGAAAAGCTGGAGCGCACCATGGACGCGATCCGCTCCAAGTACGGCAAGGGGGCGGTCACCGTGGCCGCCCTGGCCCCAGGGCAGGAGCGGGAGGAGGACCCGGAGGATCTGCCCTTTTGAACGGGAAAGGACCCGCCTGCCGGCGGGTCCTTTTTGCCTTATTTCGTGCCGAAGATGCGGTCGCCCGCGTCGCCCAGGCCGGGGACGATGTAGCTGTTCTCGTTCAGCCCCTGGTCCACCGCGCCGCAGTAGATGTCCACGTCAGGATGCTGGGATGTGATGACCTCGATGCCCTTCGGGGCGGCCACCAGCACCATCAGCTTGATGTTGGCGCAGCCGTAGCCCTTCATGATGTCGATGGCGGCGGCGGCGCTGCCGCCGGTGGCCAGCATGGGATCTACGATGAGCACGTCCCGCTCCGCCACGTCCCGGGGCATCTTGCAGAAGTATTGGACAGGCTCCATGGTCTCCTCGTTGCGGTACATGCCCAGGTGGCCCACACGGGCGGAGGGCACCATGCGCAGCACGCCGTCCACCAGGCCCAGGCCCGCCCGGAGAATGGGCACCACGGCGAACTTTTTGCCCTTCAGGGTGGGGGCCTCCATCTTGCAGATGGGGGTCTCGATCTCCTTGGTGGTGAGGGGGAGGTCCCGGGTGGCCTCGTAGGTGAGCAGCATCCCAATCTCGGACACCAGCTCCCGGAAGTCCTTGGTCGAGGTGTCCTTATCCCGCAGGATGGTCAGCTTGTGGGACAGGAGGGGATGGTTTACCACGTGTACTTTTTCATTCATGTCGGCAGCTCTCCTTTGTATCGTCTGATTTCCTACGGCCGGGGAAACGGACCCATTTTTACCCATAAGATTATACCACAGCGGGGGGCCGCTTGCCAATGGGCAATCCGCGCTTTTTTCCGTTTCGGCGTTTTGACCGTCTGTCCCGGCGGAAGGACCGTCTGTCGCAAATGGCTGGACATCCCGGGGGCGGATGGGTATACTAAAATCAAAGACAGAAGGGGGGAGCGCGGATGAAGGTAGAGGTGCAGATCGACCCCGGCCTGGACGAGCCGGTGGTCATCCTGCGCGCCCCCAGCCCCACCGAGGAGGTGGAGGCCCTGGCGGCGCGCCTCCGGGGGGAGGCGGCCCCCCAGCCCTTCACCGCCTACGACGGGCGGGAAGCGGTGCGGGTGAGCCGGTCCATGGTGCTGCGGTTCTTTGCCGAGGACAAGGGGGTGTCCTGCCAGACGGGCAAGGGCGTGTTCACCGTCCGGCAGCGGCTGTACGAGCTGGAGGAGGAGCTGGCGGGCACCCGGTTCGTGCGGGTGTCCAACTCGGAGATCGTCAACCTGGATCGGGTGACCGGCCTGGATTTGACCCTGGCCGGCACCATCAAGATGACCCTGGAGGGCGGGACGGTGTGCTGGGTGTCCCGGCGGTACGTGAAGAAGATCAAGCAGGCGCTGGAAGTGTGACGATAGGCGCGCAGGGGAGCTTGGACTGGAGCGAGGGCAAAAGCCCAGTCACCGCGCAGAGGGGACGGGTTTTGCCCGAGTCGGAGGGAAAGCGACCCGGCCGCGCGCCCAATCGGAACATGACAACGAGGAGGGATATTCTATGGAAGAACTCAAAAAGCAGTGGCTTCCCCGGGCGCTCACCGGCGCTTTGGCGGGGCTGCTACTGGCGGCGCTGTGCCGGGACGCGCTGTTCCAAGGGGGCTTTTCCATGCCCGCCCTCTGTCAGCCCCTAATGGACCAGGTGGGCGCGGCTTGGGCGGTCATTATCACCTGCGCCCTCTTTTTTAGTCTGGGCGCGGTGGCGGGCCTCGCCACCCTGCCCTTTGCCGACAGCGGTCGGGAGCTGATACTGCAATCTCTGGCCCACTTTGCCGTCACTGCCGGTCTATGGTCGCTGCTGCTGAGCGTGTCCATCGGGGCGCGCGAGCCGGAGGTCTGGCTGTTGTGGCTGGGGTCGCTGGCCTTGGTGTATGCCCTGGTGTGGCTGGGCCGCTGGGTTGGGTGGTACCGGGAGGTGCTTGCCATCCGAAAAAAGCTGGGGCTGGACCATAAAAAGAAGGAGGGCAGAACGCCGTGAAAAAGCAAACCCGTCTCTATAACATCATCCTCCCCATTTGGATGATCGTGGCGCTCCCCAGCCCGCTGTGGCTGGCCATCATCCCCGGCAATCTGGCTGTGGACTGCGTCGTGCTGTTTTTTACCCTGCTGGCCTTAAAACACACCCGGAAGGGCGGGGTGGTGAAGCAGCTCTGGTGGAAGTTCTGGCTGCTGGGCTTCGCCGCCGACGCCGTCGGGGTAGTGTGGATGCTGCTGGGGATGCTGGGGTACATCCCCTTCGGGGACCGGTGGGAGAACACCGTGTCCCACGTCACCCACAACGCCTTCCACAACCCCTGGGCCTTCCTGTGGACGCTGATCGGGGTGGCGCTGGCGGGTGTGTGCGTCTACTTCTTCGACAGGCGGGCCATGAAGTCCTGCGATCTGCTCACCGGCCGGGAGAAGCACATCGTTGCCCTGACCATGGCCATCGTCACCGCGCCGTACCTGTTCTTTATCCCGGCGTATTGAACTTGAAAAGGCGGGAGCGCACCCCCTCGGGGGTGCGCTCCTTCGTTTGATTCGCGTTCAGCCTGCCCGTTTTGCGGGCGCGGGTTTCGGGTTTGGTATGGATATGTCCGGCTCAGGCCGCTCCGCCCGGACGGGGCGGCGCGCCGCGCGGCCCACCGCCAGGATGCCCGCCGTGACGGCCAGCACCAGGTAGCAGTTCAGCGTCCGGCTGAGGATCATGGCCGGGGCCACCAGCGCCTCGCCGTACACCAGCAGGAAGCCCCGCAGAAACACGTTTTCCGCCGCCCCGGCGCTCCCTGGCAGGGGCAGGTAGCCCACCGCGATGGCGCACAGCGCCTGGAGGGCCATGACTTCCCACAGGGAGAAGCCGGACAGCCCGAAGGCCCGGTACACCACGTAGGGCATGGCGTAGGAGCAGGCCAGCTGGAGGGCGCTCAGCCCCACCACGCGGGCCAGCAGGGCGGGCGCGCGGCGGATCAGGTCGGCCCCCCGGCGGTACTCCGCCAGATGGGCGTCCGCCTTTTCCTCCAGCGCGGCGCGGTCCAGGGCGGGATATACCCGGGCGGCCAGGGCGATGCAGCCGTGGAGCAGCCTCCGCGCCGGGCCGGGCAGGAACAGGAAGAGGAACATGGCCCCGTCCAGCAGGGCGAATACGGCCAGCCCCAGGCCCAGCAGCAGCCCCACCTGGCCGCCCAGCCGCTCGGTGAGCCCCCCGGCGGTGAACAGGGCGAACACCCCCCAGCCCATGGCCGCGGTGTTGTAGCCGATGGAGACCAGCAGCATATCCAGGGCGCCGGAGGCGGCGGGGACCCCGTCCCGGGTCATGGCCAGCACCTGGGCGGGCTGCCCCCCGGTGGAGGAGGGGGTGATGGTGCTGAAAAAGAACCCCGTACACGAGTAGTAAGCGCACCGCCGGAAGGGCTGGGGACAGCCCAGGGCGCGCAGGGTGGACCAGGTGGCCCCGGCCTCACAGCACAGGAACAGCGCCATCATCGGCAGGCCCAGCAGCAGCACCCGCCAGTCCGCGCTGAGCAGGGCCGCCGCCAGCTGTCCCGGCGTCTGCTCCGCCAGGATGGTATGCACCGTCCAGGCCAGCAGGGCCAGCACCGCCCCCATGCACAGGATGTTTTTTGCCTGGTTTTTCATGCGCTCACCCGCTCCTCTCCGGCCAGCGCCCGCACCACCGCGCAGGCCGCCGTCCGGCTCAGCGTGGCGGCTACCTCGTCCATGGCGCGCCCCATGGCCGCCAGGGCGCCGTCGTCGTAAATGGTCTCCCGGATGGCGGAAAGGCACGCGCCCTCCTCCTTGGCGGCGATGCGGGCCATGCCCCGGCGCACCAGGAAGTCCGCGTTCTCCTGCTCCTGCTTCAAGAAGGGCTGCCACGCCAGGATGGGCAGACGGGCCGCGATGGCCTCGAAGCAGGTGATCCCCCCGGGCTTGGACAGCATCAGGTTCGCCCGGGCCATGTATTTCTCCACCTCGGTGGTGAAGGGCACCGCCTCGATGTTGGCGTATTTTCCGTTCAGCCGCTGGAACAGCTTCTCGTTCCGGCCCGTGAGGATGGTGGTGTGTACGCCCTCCAGCCCGTCCAGCGCCTGGTAGAAGCTGTCCCGCCGGGGCATGAGCCCCAGCCCGCCCCCCATGATCAGCAGCTCCCGGCGCCGGGAGCGGTCCCGGTGAGCGGGCCGGAACCGCCCGCTGACCGGGATGCCCGATACCACGATGGTTTCCGGGTCGATCCCCTTCGCGATGAACCCCCGGCGGACGGCCTCCTCCGCAACCAGGTAGCAGTCGGTGCCCGGGTGGAGCCACTCGCTGTGGCAGGTCACGTCAGTGACGCAGGTGACCAGGGGGACGGACGACGGCCCCTCCCCCTTATACTTCGCCACGGCGGCGGAGCAGACGGGGTGGGTGGACACCACCACGTCGGGGGCGTACTCGTCCAGCAGGGCGTCCAGGCCGTCCAGCAGGTAATCCCCCCGGTCCTCGCCGGGGTCGTTGGCGGTGAGGCCGTGATAGAGGTTATAGAAGATCCCGCCGTAGGTCACCAGCACGTTGAACCACCGGTACATGGCGGCGGCCCGGCCCGGCATGGCGTATTCAAACAGGTCGATCACATCGGCGCGGTGCCCGTCCTGGGCCAGCTGCTCCCGCAGGGCGTTGGCGGCGGACAGATGGCCCATGCCGAACTTCGCCGTTAAAATCAGAACGTTCATGAAGTATCCTCCCAAATCAGCGCGTACAGCCTGCCGTTTTGATGGCTCTGATTATAGAGGACAAATCTTCAATTTCAATGTGGGAGCTTCTTAGATTTTGGTGGGGTTTCTCTTAAAAATTTTTTAAGGCGGCGGGGGCGCAAAGGCCCGCCAGGGGACGCGAAAACCCCCGGCTCCCGCCGGGGGCTTGCTTTTTGTCGAAAACCGTGCTATGATGGGAATGGCCCCTGAAAAGGGGCAGGGCGCTGCGTATTTGAGTTAGACTATGGCGGTTGGTCACATGACCCCGGAAGGGGGTGACTATATGATGCTGATTACCATGACGTTTTACGTTCAGCAATGGGCGATTACGATCCAGGTAAAATGCAGAAACCGCCACTCCGACAAGTGACGGTTTCTAAGACTTTAGAAACACAAAACTTCGGGGGCTAACCGCCATCACGCAGCGCCCTTTATATACATAGTATACCCGCGATTTGGCGTGTTGTCAAGTGCCAAAAGCAGAAACCGCCACTCTGCCAAGTGACGGTTTCTATACCCATTAGAAACTTAAACTTGTCGGACTAACCGCCGGTATGTGTGGCGTCCTTATATATTGATTATAACCCGGGATGTCCCCGCTGTCAAGTGCCAAAAGCAGAAACCGCCGCCCCCGCCGCCAGACCCGGAACGCAAAAGCCAGCCCCCGGCCATTGGCCGGGGGCTGGCTTGTTTGCCGGTTGGTTACCAACTGGCAGAATTATTAGTCGAGATTGGGCTCAGCAGTGGTTTTCCACCCGCAAGTACCGCACGCTACAGTGGTGTCATCCGTATTATCACAGGTGTGGCTCTGGCCACACTCGCAGCTGCTGTCCTTGGACTGGGGGAAGCTATGCACGGCGTAACCGTGGGCTTTCGCGCCCATATGCTCGGTACAACCCGTGACAGAGCAGGCGTGCCAGTGATGGCCCGAGTCCTTCGACCACGCCTGAACCGCATTGTGCACCACGGGCGGCACTTCCTCGCCTTCATCGGGCTCGGTGGTGGCGGGCTTGTTCTTGGTCTGGGTGCTTTCGCAGCCATTCCGGCAGGTGCGGATCAGCTTGCCCTCGGGCGCGCCCTCTTCCGTCCAGTCGCCCCAGTCGTGGCCAGTGGCGGGGATGCTGTCGGCGGGATGCACATAGCCGCACTCGCTGCAGGTCTTGGCGGCCGCCTTGCCGGCGGCGGTGCAGGTGGGCGCGGTGCCCTCGGCCTCTGCGCCGGTGTTATCATGGGCATAGGTCAGCTTGGTGTTGCAGGTTTCGCACCTGGCGCTGTGGCCAGTGGCGGTCACGGTCCAGGTGGCGTCCTCGGCTTCCGCACAGGCCTCGCCGTCGCCGTACTCCTGCTGGCAGTTCGCGCACTTGGTGAAGTGCTTCTGGGTGCCCTCAACGGTCTTGGTCACGTAGGAACCCACGCTGTGGGCCTGCTTATCCAGGTTGATGGAGCGATCGCCAACGGTAATGCTGCCGCTGGTCGTGACGGTCACGTTCTTGGTGCCGCAGTCCTCGCAGCTATAGCTGGCGTAGCCAGCGCCCAGGCAGTTGCCCGCCACGTACTTGTCGGGAGTCTCCTTGGCGGTGTGGCCGGTGGCCGCAGTGTAGGTGGTCTGGGTGGCGCCGCAGCCCTCCTGGCTGCAGGTCACAGTGGAGGTACCCGCGGTGGTGCAGGTGGGCTCGACCACGACGGGATCGCCGGTAAAGCTGCAATCATGCTGGTCGACACCCTCGGCAGGCTCGGTGGTGATCTGATTGTTCTCGTCAACACCTTCGGGAATGGTGGCACTCGTGTCGACAGCCTCGGCCTCATCGGGGGCGTCGCCGGGATCGGTCACGGAGGGGGGATCGGCGCGGTTGATCAGGTCGGGAACGTCGGGGATGTCGGCGGGCTCGTCGGAGCCGCCCACCTCGTTGCCGGAGGCGTCGGTCACGGTGCCGGAACCGGTCTTCTCCTCCACCTTGCCCTCACCGGTGATGGTGATGTCGGTGTTGGTGGTGACCATCTCGATGGTGGCGCCGGCGGCCACGTCAACAGCGGCGCCAGAGGCGGCGACGGTGACGTTGCCCAGCTTGCCGCTCTCAACGGACAGGGAGCCGGCGGCGTTCATGGTGACCTCGCCGCCGTTGGCGTTCTGGACGGCCACTTCGGTGGCGGCGTTCACGGCCACCTTGGGCTCGGCCATGTCCAGGGTCACCTTGTCGGCGACCTTGCCGTTGGTGCCGGCCACGGTGATGTCGCCGGCGTCGGAGGTAACGTCAGCCACGATGGCGGTCTCGCCGGCGGGGGCGGCCACCACGGTGGAGGCGACGGAAGTGCCGTTGCTCAGCTTGGTCTCAGCGCCGCCGCGGACCACCAGACGGCCCTCGATGGTCACGTCGTCCAGGATGATGGTGCCGGCGTCCACGCCGTCAGCGATGATGACGTCGCCGGTAACGGTGATGCCCTTCAGGGACACGCCGTCAGCGGTGATGACGATGTTGCCGTTCACGTCGGTGGTGATCTCACCCTCGGAGACGTAGTTGCCGTCGCCGGAGACCTTATAGATGACCTCGGCGAAGGCGCGGCGGTTCATGGGCAGGCCGGCGTCGGTCACGTCGGAGATGTAGCCGGCTTTGACCAGGGCGGCCACGGCGGGAATGGCCCAGGCGCTCACGCTGCCCGCGCCGGGCACGTTGGCCAGATCCTCGGCGGTGCCCAGGGGCAGGCCCAGGACGCGCACCAGCATGGTGGCGACTTCCTGCAGGGTGACGTTGCGGCTGGGATCCATCTTGCCGTTGTCGCCGGTCATGATGCCCATCTGGTTGGCCTTGGCCATCCACTCGGCGTACCACGCGCCGTCGGCCACGTCGGAGAAGCCGCTCACGTCGGCCTCGCCCTTGGCGGCGAAGGCCACGGCGAGCATCTTGGACACGGTGGAGCGGAGGATGTTGTCCTCCAGGTTCAGCATGCCGTTGTCACCGGTCATGATGCCGTTGTCCACAGCGGACTTGACGGCGGCGTAGGAGGGATCGTCTTCGGCGGGCATGTCCGGGAACTCATCGGCGGCGAACGCCATGGGCATCAGGGACAGAACCATCGCCAGGGCCAGCAGCAGAGCCATGACCCTATTCTTGGTGTGCTTCATAGCTTAATAGTCTCCTTCCATCTGACAGATTTTTTACATGGGGCTTTTGAAGCATAAAGCCATGGCAATAATGTACACCACTTTTTTTCAAAAGTCAACCATCTGATGAAGAAAAGCCCAATCAAATTGTCGAAAGCCCCGGAGAAAAAAAGGAGGGCCGGAGCGTTCCCGCCCCGGCCTGAAGATGGAGGATAGAATGAAAAAGAAAAGCGTCTCTTGCGAGTATTAGGATAACGGGCAGTCGTTACAAAAGTTCGGGGATATTTGTTACAAAAAGATTAAATATTTTCCGGCAGGCCGTCCAGGGTCAGGGCGAAGTCGAACCGCTCCACCCCGTCCTCCCCCTCGCCCCGGGCGAACAGCCCGTCCCCCCGGGCGGCGGTGTCCACCCAGATGGTCTCGCCGGCCATGCACTCGCCGGTGTAGCCGATCTGGAAGGAGCGCACGAATTTCCCCCGGCCCAGCGCCTCCAGGTGGAGGCTGTCGCAGGCGAAGTCGGCGTAGTGGGTGTTGTTGACGTGGCCGTTGATGTCGGTGTCGGAGTAGCGCAGGTCCCGGCGGACGCGGCCGTCAAAGGTCTCGGGCAGGGCGGGGCGGCGCAGCTTGATGGATTTGCACAGTTCGCCGCCGCCGGTGCCCTGGAACTCGGCCAAATCCTTCATGCGGAAGAGCCTGCGGGTGTCGGCGTCCACCATGACCCACTGGCTGGTGCCCTGGCCGATGGGGACGCCGTCCCGGAACAGGTCGAAGTCCCGGTAGGAGGAGGCCCCGGAGGCCCCCCGGTGCCAGGTTTTGATGGTGACGGGGTCGTTCCAGCGCAGGGGCGCGTCCAGCTCCACCCAGGAGCGGGCCACCATCCAGAGGCAGTTGTACTTTGCCCGGATCTCGGGGCCGGAGGCCCCCAGGGCCAGGGCGGCCCGGGTGGCGGCTTCCTGGAGGTAGCCCAGCAGGGCGGAGGGGCGGCACTGGTTGAACAGGTCCACGTCCCGGGAGTCCACCCGGAGGTCCATTTCATAGACGGTGCTCATGGTTCAATCCTTCTTTCCGGGGATGGTGAGGGAATCCCGGGCGCACAGGGCGGCCAGGTCGTCGGGGGAGGCGGCGGGGAGGCGCAGGGCGGCGCCGCAGGAGGCGCACACCAGGTCGACGCAGGAGTAGCCCACCTTCACGCCGTAATCCCCGGAGCCGCAGGCGCACCGGACGCCGCCCCGCTGGGCGATGTCCCTGAGCTCGGCCAGGGTCTCCTCCATGACCACGCTGTTCAAAAACGCGCCCCGGCTGCCGGCCTGGTCGTCTGCGCGGAGCTTGTCCACGGCGGCTTCCAGCTTTTCCATGGCGCGGAACACCTGGCCCTCCTCGCCCACATAGCACGTGGCCAGCCCCGACGCGGGGCAGGACAGGGCGAGGAGCTCCCGGTGGAGCAGGGCGTCGTTTCCGCACACGGCGGTGTGGTCCTTGGCGCAGAACAGGCAGGGCACGGTGATCTCGCAGCGGTCGCCCAGCTGGCGGAAGCCCAGCTCCGATTTGCCGCAGGGGCAGGGCAGGGTGCTGTCCCCGGCGGCGAGCTGGAAGGCGGTGCGGGACGCGATGACGGCGTTTCCGCAGACGGGGCAGATATAACCGATGGTGCGTGTCTCCTCGGGCATGGGCGATCCCTCCCAAAAAATTTCCGGGAGACATTATATCACTATCTTTTCCGATTTTCCAGTGACGGAGCCGTTTTATTTGTCAAATGTTTCCGGGCGCATGAATTTTTCCCTTTGGCGCAAACTAACGGCAAACCACGTCAAAGGAGTCACATCCATGGAAAATCAAAAGCTGGGGCGGCAGACCTTCCAGCCGGGGACGCCCCCCATTATCATCGGCCACGGCTCCTCCGCCGGCAAAAAGGAGACCGAGGGCCCCCTGGGGCGGCACTTCGACCACACCAGCCAGGACGATACCTTCGGCTGCACCACCTGGGAGAAGTCGGAATCCGCCATGCAGCAGCTGGCCCTGGACGCGGCGTTGAAGCGGGCGGGGCTGAAAACGGCGGATCTGGACGTACTGCTGGCGGGGGACCTGCTGAACCAGTGCATCGGCGCGGGCTATTCCGCCCGGACGGCGGAGGTGCCCTTCTTCGGGCTGTACGGGGCGTGCTCCACCATGGGGGAGAGCCTGGCTCTGGCCAGCCTGCTGCTCAGCGGCGGGCACGGCAGGTATGCCGCCGCCGTCACCTCGTCCCACTTCTGCTCGGCGGAGCGGCAGTACCGCACCCCCCTGGAGTACGGCAGCCAGCGCACCCCCACCGCCCAGTGGACGGCCACCGCCGCCGGGGCGGTGATCGTGACCAACGTGAC
>JAAVHY010000048.1 GCA_014799485.1 Clostridiales bacterium
CGATGTAACCCTGCTCCTCATGGTCATCCGGCTTGTGTCCCATGGCAATCTTTTTCTCCATGAGCTGTC
Organism: Clostridiales bacterium; assembly: GCA_014799485.1. The sequence goes on from JAAVHY010000048.1 coordinate 70, forward strand.
GGAACCGTTTGCGGTCGATGACCAGGCCGGTTGGCGGTGCTGGCGGTGGAGTGTCCCGGATGATTTGGGCCATGCGGCAGAGGAGACGGGTGGCGCAGAGCAGGACAGATGGGTCACGATCCTGCTCCATGTGGTCCAAGAAAAACTGCGCGTACTCGTGGCCCTGGGCAGCCGCCAGTGTCAGCCACTGAACAGCCGCTTCCCTGTCCTGCTCTACCTCACTGCCCAGCAGATACAGCTTGCCCAGGATGTACTGGGCCTGTGAATTGCCCTGCTCGGCAGCGTCAGCGAGATATTCCAACGCTTTGGCAGCATCCTTTGGCACATCCTCACCGGCGAGATAGAGCTTGCCGAACTGATAACTGGCAAACGGATTTCCACCCTCCGTGGCCTGCTCGAACCAAGGTATCGCCTCACTGATTCTCCCCTGCTCATGCAGGAGCTTTGCCAGCGCATACTGCGCACCTCTGTGCCCGCCCTCGGCGGCACGTTGAAACCACACCTCCGCTTTTTCGTCGTTTGGAAGCACGCCAAGACCATCCCGCCAGACCCGGCCCAGCCGATAAGCGATGGAGGAGGATTTGTTGTATTTCCAATCCTGCGCCAGTTCTTCTGCTACTGAGCGTTTGTCCTCATCCGAGAAATCGGGATCGCTGAATCGGGAATTGTCCGGCGGCTCATCCTGCATCCTCTCGTCCTCGAACGTGACCACACCCAACCGCAGATTTTCCGCCTCCTGGATGACCATATTTTTGATGGCTTTGAACTCCTTCTGTTGTGAGAGCGGCAGGTACTGGCGGGGCGTATCTTTGTAGTAACTCTCCAGCTCATCCCGCAGACCGTTCCACACTTCATAGCACTCCGCGACGGCAGAAACCTTTGCCAGCTCATCCACGATGGCGTCCACCTGCGCCTTGAGCGGCTTCTTCAAATAGCCGTACACTTTTCTGCCGGATACATTTTTTAGGTCATGCGCCAGCTTAACCATCTGCATCCCAATGACAGGGCTGTCGCAGATCGTGTTCTCCATCTGCCGCACCAACTCCCGCATGGACGCACGAGCCTGAGCGGTGAGTTCCTTGTAGGAGATATCCTTCTGTTGATACAGCGAGTACAGCTCATCCTGGAAGATGCTGTTGGTGAGAACCGAGCGCATGGCCTTGATCCCTTCCGGAGTGAGGAAGCCCAGCTTTGGATTATCGGACCAGACTGTCACATGGATATGAGGGTGGGTATCCGCATCGTGGTACGCGGCGTACCAACGGAACTGCTCCGGCGGGATCTTCATGGCGGTGGCCAACTCCACTTGGTAGGCTTTGATGAGCTCGTGCCAACTCTCGGCGTTGTCGTAACCGAGCCGTGTGGCATCCTCCCGGCGCAGAGAGTAGATGAGTGTCCAGACTGGGCCAGTGTGACGCTCCGCTTCTTTCAGGACAGCATCCAGTGACACCACAGGCCGACTGCTGAACAGGCCATGGCTGCCGGGGCGTGTCGCCATATACTCCAGGTAACCATCCGCGCCGATTTTCTCCACGCCATCGCGGGTGGCGATGTACTCGATGTACCCTGCCGCTTTCCCTGGTTTGATGAAACCACTCTTTTGGATCAGCCCAACCATGTCAATCTAACCTCTGTTGGCTACGGAGTACATCTTCAAATTCGATCACTCCGTTCGTTTGCTTGACCCGCTGGACGCACTGCCCACGGGTATGCTCCACAGCGTCCAGGTTGATCTCCGCCATGGCCGCGAGGATGTTGGCGATTAGATCCTGCTCCACCGCCAGCTTGAACAGCAGACGCCCGATTCGGCTGCCCAGCGCACCCAGCTTCCCTTCCAACACGTCGGAGAGGACACGGGGCAGATACTCGTCCGCTCCCGCCGCATCCAGGTAGCCGGTGTAGAAGCGGATAGCCTTCTCGATGTACTCATTTTTGACGGAGCAGTTGTCCCCACGGTAGTGGCTCTCCACCATGTCCCATGTTTCCGGCTTCATCCAGACCGTGTGGCGGTCTTTTTGATCCTTCACGGTATAAAATCCTCCATTTTTTGAATTAGCGTCAGGGAAAAGCCGCATACATCGGCCCTTTTTGCCCCCTCTGCGTTGAAACAGCGTCAACCGCGTTTTTCGCCGTCCACAAAAGCGCCGGCGGCAGACCTTGGAAACTGCCCGCACTGCGGGCAGAAGTGGACGCTCCGGCGCAGAAAAGCGTCGGGGCTTTCTCCTGCTTGCCCTTAATCGGGCCTTCTGGGTTGCCCTTATCGGCCCTCTGGACTGCCCTGGGAGCTGGCTCCCAAGGTGCTCTTACTGATTACAGCGTGGTAGATTTGTCCGCTTTGAACGTTGAATCCGGGGTCTCCTTTGGTGGCTTGCCAACAACGGGCCACAGGGCGGGCAACACCGCGTTTCAGTCCTTCGGAGGTGTACGGATGCCACTCAGCCCGCAGGATGGGCACAAACAGCCTTACAACGCGAAACAGGGGCGCTCACACTTTCACCATAGTAATGCCCTGCCGTTGGGCCCATTTGCGCTGGGCTTCTACCAGCTTCAGCTCTGCCAGAAATTCCTTCTCACGCTCCCGCATCACCTGCTGTATCGGCTTGAGTGTGTAGAGAAGACTGCCGTTGTAGACGAACCCATTCTTCCTGCGGATGGTGGTTTCCTCAGTTTGGACGAGACCTTTGTCCACCAATGCACCGATGTGCTTTTGCACGGTTTTCCTGCTCATTCCCACCGCCTTACCGATGGTGGCGTAGCTTGGCCAGCATTGACCGCTCCGCGCGCCTTTTTGATACTGGAGGTATATGTACACCAGCAGATCACCAGCCTTGAGGCCGAGCTGGAACACCTCATTGGGCAGAGGAAACACCGCTTCGAACACTTCGCCCGTGATCCATTCTTGCTTCATGCAGACAGGCCTCCTTCATGGGTTGAGAACAGATCCACATCACGATGCTTCTTCACGTTGTTTCGGATAGGACACAATGTGTAGGAAAAACTTTTTCCTGCACACTTCATCCGAATGAAACCGCTGCTTGCCAACGTACGCAGATGCCGCCGCACTGTTTTCTCGCACAGACCAACAGCCTTGCTGACAATGGCGTAGCTCAATGCGTTTGGGATGTGTTTCAGACTCTTGTGATACACCAGATAGACATACACCAGCAGTGTACCCTGTTCCAGACCGAGTTCGAAAACTTCATGGGGCAGAGGGAACGAATTTTGATTAGGATCATAACTCCACTGTGCTTTCAATCGTTCCCACTTCCCTTCGTGTTCCGCTCCACCCACTCAATGAACTTCTCCTTGGGTATCACCATACGGCTGCCGACTTTGAGCACAGGAAAGTCCGGCTCGTGCATCAGCTCATACCCGCTGGATGGCGATACACCCAGCACCTTCGCCACCAACTCTGCGTTGAGAAACAGCGGTAGTTCATCGTAGCTTTTGTAGCTTGAGGTTTTCACTCTTATCGTCCTCCCCTTCAGTTTTCCCGATTTTAACAGACCCTTGACAGCTTTACAAGGGCTTTGTAGAATGTTCTTTGAAGTGATGCAAATCGTAGATTTTTGGGGCGATTTGCATTCTCTAAAACAGAGGGGTGGATGGGATGCAAAAAGACTATTCAGAGTATGTGCCGACTGAGCAGGAGCAGTATCAGCTCCGCCGCCGGGGGAACGAATTCATCGACTTTGAGTACTTCAACAACCGCGCCAGGTTCGACCCGGAGCGCAGGACGCTGGACATCCAGGTGGACGGCAAAAAAGAGAGTCTGTGGATGGATGAGCTTGTAGAGGAGTATGAATCGGCGCGGGAGGAACGGGGCGGAGAGGAATTTCTCGGGCTGGACGAGGACGGCACAGAGGAGGACTGGCGGGGCAACGAGGAGGACGTGTCACGGCTGGACAAGCGCTACCGCGTCAGCTACTTCCCGTATGAGGATCTCATCAAGAGCGACCAGCTTATGAAGACGTTTGGTGTAGCGCCGCGGGATGTCCCGATGAACAACGTGCTCAGCGGAAGGGATGTCCACTTGAAATACGGTGAGGGCCTGCTGGACTTTATCTACGCGGACTTCGACTCGCCTGCGCAAATGGTTTTGGATTACATTCGATGGTTGGACGTGGCATACGGCAGAGAGACCGAATCCGGTCCCAGCACGGAGAAGGTCTACGACCAGACACAGGAGATCGTGGAGCAGTACTACCGCTACCAGAACACACTGCCCCTTATCAAAGAGATCATGATCCAGTCCCTGTACACCATGGTGTGCCCGCCCGTTTTCACCGAAGGTGCTGACCGGCACAAAGCCGTGGAACACTATTACACGTACCTCCGCGAATTGCAGAAGGAATACCTGGAGCTGCTGGAGTTCTGCTTCGACGAGACATTTCATCCCGGCCTGCTGGGAGAACGGTGTCCCGCGGAACGGTTCCATCTCTATCGGCAGCTTCATGGGCTTTCCACCAGCTTTGAGCGGGCGGAGAGCCTTGCGTTCTCCCGGATGATGACTGTCGGAAAATCGATGCCCTACGGGATGTCTTTGGACGATGTAAGTAAGCGGCTGCAGAGACAGTTCCCCATCACCGATGAGCTGATCGAGTTCGCGGAGCACTATCATGCCGACCCGCAGAAGGTAAGTATGCTGCTCACGATCCCGCGCTACCTCCGGGTGGGCTACGAGTTCAGCCGCCCGGACCAGATCCTGGAGCTGGAATTCACCAAGCTGTTGGAGAGCGATGTGCGGTTCCGCAAGTGCCAGCGGTGCGGGAGATACTTCATCATGAGGGGAAATTTCAATCCCCGGTACTGTGACCGTGTGGAGGAATGGTGCAACCGGACTTGCCGGGAACTGGCAGCGCAGGAGAACTTCAAGGAAAAGGCAGCTGGCCGCCCTGCCTTTGGCGTGTACGACCGATACTACCGCCGCTATGCCGCCCGTAAAAAGGTGCGGCAGATCAAGGAGGATGAGTTCAAGAAGTGGCGGTATGAGGCCATGCGTCTGCGGGATGAATGCGAGGCCGGAAAACTCACAGTAGCGGAATACGAGCAGTGGATGGAGGACTATTTTCCGAACCGCAAAAAGAAAAACGCAGAAAAATAAAAGACCGTTGACAGGAACACGCTCCTGTCAACAGGCTGAAGGGCCCCGCTTAAGCGGGGCCCTTCTTGAAATCATTCTTCAGTTGTTGTAGGCCCGGTAGAGGAACGCCGCAATTTCGCCGCGGTTGCACACCCGGTTCGGGGCAAAGGTATCGCTGCCGCCGTAGCCCTTAGTCACCCCCTTCTCCACAGCCCAGGACACCGCTCTGGTGTATGTGGCATCAGCGGTCACGTCAGTGAAACTGGCCTCCGTCTTGGCTTCCTGCTTGCCCCGGGCTTGCCAGATATATTGCACAGCCTGGGCCCTGGTACACAGGGCGTCCGGGTTAAAAGAGGCGTCGATCAGGCCCTTCTCATAAGCCCAGTTGACGGCATCCTGGTAGTAGGAAGCCACGGTGACGGGAGCCTTGGCGGTGGCAGTAGGCTTGTTCTCCGCCCGCCAAAGGAAGGTCAGGATCTGGGTGTGAGGACATTCCGCGGTGGGGGCGAAGGTGGTGCTGCCGCCATAGCCATTGGTGATTCCCTTCTCTACGGCCCAGGCTACCTCTTTTTCAAACCAACTGGGCACATCGGTAAAGGCAGGCGTAGACTTCTGTTCAGCAAAATATGCGTCAACCGCCGCGTCATCTAATTTAAACGGCAGTAAACCCATGGTGTACGTAGTGTCGGAATTCGGATAGTTGAGATAGATTTCCAAAAAATAGAACACATCTGTTTCAACTTTTCCGTGTGTTGTTACAGTCGGCAGCTTGAACTCAACGGACTGACCCGCTTTGAGGGTAAGCTCCTTGTCGAGCGGATAGGCTACGTTTACATCCAAAAACTCCCCATCCTGCGTCAGCACTTGGCTCGTATACCAATCCTGTTCGTATACACCGCTGCCATTGTTTACAAAAGCCGTTGAACAGATTGTGATATAGCTTCCGTCGTCAGCACTGCCCGAGTGTGTTGCTGTGAATACCGTGTCAGAAGTTGCCGCATTGTATCCAGTCCCCGTGAGAGGGCTTCCGTCCCACTGGGTAAGTTTCATATCTTTGTTCACGATGATGCGGTCACCAAATTCGCCCTGCTTTATATATTCGAATGTGGTGTCCCCCATTTTGATGCTCAAGTTAACGCATTTTGCGGCATCTTCGGCTGAAGGCGCAGCAAACGCCGGGACTGCCTGCCCTACACACAGAGCCAGCGCCAGGAATACGGTCAGGATCCGTTTTTTCATCTTGCAGTTCTCCTTTTCAGCATTTTCATGTTCTCCAGCAGACTAATTCAGAACAGGCTGTGCCCCCATCCTAACTGTCCGCTGAAAGCACAGCAATCTGATAGAACATCCGGCCCACCTTGGTATTGATATACCAGGTCACTCTGCCGTCCATCAAAATCGGCTGGCAGTCATTGGATAGTCTTGCGCCGGGCAAGGTTTGAACCTCACCCAAAATCTCGCCGGATCCGTCTACCTCAACATAACGGACACCCTGGTTAAAAACAACAGGGGATGCGTCTGGGTAAACGAACTCTTCCCACAGCACCAGGAACCTGTTCTCATCAACCTTCACCAGATAGGGGGTACTGGCTAATTTCCCATTGCCGACGTAATCAGTGAGCCGGATCTGCTGGGTAGAGGAACCGCCTTTAGAGGTGACCAGCAGCACCACGTCCCGCTCATCCCGACCCAGGCCGCTCATGGAAAAGCTGCTGTAGGCAGTAACCTTGCTGTGGTCTATGGTGTTGATAACCACAAGATAGCTGTCAGATGAAGCCGCCAGCCCGCCCAGGGTGACACCGGTGCAGTTAGCCCCAGTGGATCCGGGTATTTTCAGTAAGTCTGTTTTGAAGGCTCTGTCGGTAGTCCGGCCACCGCTGACACGGCTGAGCACGATGCTGCGGGGATAGGCGTCGCCATGGTCGGCCAGCACCAGCTGCCCGCGGTCAAAAATGACGAACTGGTTGAAAGAATGGCTGACGTGGTTTCCCTGAAAGCGGCCCAGGTCATTGGTCACACGCATATTGCCGGTGTCGACACAGATAGTGAGCTGAGACTGGTGATTTCGTCCGTCCGCAGTGGTATAACGTTCGCGTGCGGTGTGGATAACCAGCATATCCCCATCCTCCGCCATGCACAGTGAGCCGGCGTCAAAAGGAACGACAGTGAAGCTCTGCCCACCCGTGACGGATACCGCGTCCAAGCGCTGAAAATCCTTGTCGTACTTCACCACCCGGATGACTTCTTTCTGGTTGTCTTCCTCTGTGTTGTTTTGGCCAAAGACCATAAAGTTGTATTTTTCGCCTGCGAAGAACCCGCCAAAGGTATCCAGCTCCACGGGCACGGTACGGGAGCTGAGCAAGGCGAAGGTCTCCCGGTCATAGGTATCCACTGCCACCACGTTGCTCAAGCCATTGGGTTTGGCATCTACCACACAGAACGTGTCCCCGTCGTTCTCATACAGGTAAGAGCTGAGCAGATGAGACCAACGGGCGGTAGAATCGGAAGCAGTCATAGGTCGGCTGGATGCGGGGGTGGCATCGGCCATGCGGGCGTGTTCATCCGCCGTGTAGAGGCAGATGGATCGAGTCTCCTGAACCCAGTACACGTCAAAATTCAGCACTGCCCCCAAGTCCCGCAGCCGGTAATAGTTTCTGCCCCCAATGGTGTAGGCGGCCGCCCTCACCGCCTTGCCATCCACGGTGAGCTGGTCGTTACCGGGGACAGCCTTGGCCGTGGAGCTGCCCGGACTTTGAGGTCTGCCCTGGGTATAGGGGCACCGGGTGACAAGTTCCACCTGTTTGGTCTTAGCATTCCAGGTCACGTCGAAGCAACTTGGCGAGTCCCTCAATGCCCAGGCGAGATCCCGGATCATGAAGTAATTACTCCCGCCGATGGTGTAACCCACAACGCTGATTGCTTTATCGTTGAGGTAGATCTGCGAGGTGCAACGTTTGGCGCTGACCCCGGAGGAGGCCAATGCCGCGGTGGTGGTCAACGATACCGCGGCCAGCACGGCTGCCAGGGCGCAGAACAGGATATGAATTCTCTTCTTCACAGTTTTCTCTCCCCCATATATTTGTGACGCGGGACGTTTGTGTTGTAATTTATAGGTTTCTGTGGTATTCTCAATATGTGTAACAGCTACAATCAAGAAAGGGTGATCTCTGCCATGAAAAGGGCCATTTCTCTGCTCCTGACGGCAAGTCTGCTGCTTGTACTGTGCGCCCCGGTCTCCGCGGCCAGTTTGACCAAGTTTCAAAAAGTCAACACCTATGAGGCGGGACATTTTTTCGATGTGGATTCATCCAAGTGGTATGCTGAAAACGTCCAAATTACCTACGAGTACGGACTGATGACGGGAAAATCCGGCGCGAAGTTTGACCCGGACGGCAATCTGACGGTAGCGGAAGCAATCGTCATTGCCTCCCGCCTCCACAACACTTACTACGGAAACAATGCTGACTTCAGCGGAGCTTCTCCATGGTATCAGTCCTATGTGGATTACGCAAAAAGGAATAAGATCATTGAGCGGGACTACAGCTATGGCGCGCCGATTAGCCGTCTGGACTTCGCGCTATTCATCAGCAACGCGCTCCCGGATTCGGCATTGCCGAAGATCAACAACATCAAGCAAAACGATATCCCGGACTTATATGCCGGTTCTCCCTGCAGCGATGCCGTTACAGTTCTGGTGAACTCGGGGGTCCTTGGGAGCGGGGCCGCCTCCCGGCTTCAGCTTTTATCGTCTGCCATGGGCGCCGGCACGATTTCAGCCTCGAAAGAGCAGGATGCCGTCTATCGCCTGTACCGGGCAGGGATTCTGGCCGGCAGTGACAGATACGGCACATTTAACCCTGCGTCCAATATCATGCGGAGCGAGGTCGCGGCCATCCTCAGCCGTATCGTGGAACCGTCCTTGCGTAAGCAGGTCACGCTGGTGAAAAAGACGGTGGAGCTGGTGCCTGTGGATCAGCTGGCAAACCTGCCCAGCGTAAAGAGAAGGGCCAGCTCCGCCCAGTTCGCGGAAGCCTATGAGGTCGCGAAAACGGTTGTTGAGCCGCTCAGGGGGCTGAGCCGTGAGGTACAGCTGTGCGCGATTGCCCTTGCTCTGCGGGTGATCACCGAGAACAATATCACATATTCCATGGAATCCGCCAATTACGGAGACCCCTACGGCTTCTTTGTGGATCATTCGGCCTCCTGTGCCGGCTGCACCCGTGCCACCGGATTGTGCTTGAATATGCTGGGCATCCCCTATGAACACGTCAATGAGAATGCCTACTCTCATCAGTGGACGAGAGTAAACCTGAATGGAACCTACTGGATATGCGACGCCTATGGTCTGTATTGTGGCCCGGAACAGGCACCATATCAGCACCCGCGTTTCCCCTAACAGATTTGTTTCAGCAAGCAAAAACTATATCCCCTATGACAATAGCGGCAGGAAGGATTACTTTTCTTGCCGCTATTGTTGCGCCCTTTTCACCCTGACCCGCGGCTATTATCCGCTATACATCTCTTTCTATGGAAGCCGTTGATTTTTGATGAGCCACGCCCCAGGAAATCGCTCCATGAGTGCAATACTGCTTGCAGTCCATGCAGGAGATGCACTCCCGGTCCCCCACGTGCTTCACGTCCATTTTGCATTGGGCTACGCAGGCCCCACAGCCGCTGCACTTATGCATATCCACGTGGGGCCGTACCAACGCAATCTTGTTGAACAGAGAGTAGAATGCGCCCAGCGGGCAGAGGAACCGGCAGAAAAAGCGATAGCAGAACACGGCGCCTGCCACGCACAAAGCCAGTACCAGGCACTTCCATGAAAACAGCCAGCCCACATATTCCCGCAGCGGCTCATTCTGAATGAGCATGGGGATGCCGCCCTCCAGAGTCCCCGCCGGGCAGATGTACTTGCAGAACCCCGGCTCCAACAGCACAAGGGGGATCACCACTACAAAGATTGCCAGAATCGCGTACTTCAGCCAGGATAGACAGCGGGTCCACTTGCTCTTTTTGATTTTCGGTGTAGGGATCTTGTGCAGCAGCTCTTGAAGGAAGCCAAACGGGCATAAAAACCCACAGATAAACCGCCCCAGCAGAGCGCCAAACAGCAATAGCACCCCAAGAATGTAATAGGGCACCTTATACGCAGATGAAATCAGTGCCGTTTGTACGCTGCCCAACGGGCAGGCGGCAATCGCGCCCGGGCAGGAATAGCAGTTCAACCCGGGAACGCACAAGCCTTTAAGGTTGCCTTGGTAAAGAGTCCCATCCATGAAACCCGTAAAATTGCAGTTGTACAATAATGCGCAGATAACCTGCGTGATTCTGCGTTTCTTCATCATCCGATCCCAATACACTCATAGCAGAGGAATACGGCTTTATTCAACACATCCTGATAGCCTTCATCTGCAAAACCAAGTCCAATGAATAGCGCGGCAATGGCCAGGCATCCCAACGCAATAATGCTTTCTTTGCCCCTCATACTCATCACCTCTCCAGTGCATCCTCAATGACTGATTTAAGTCTCTCGTAATTCCCAGAGGTCAGCGCCCCGATGTGATCCCACGAAACCGTTCCGTCCTTGTTAAAAATCACCGTGCGAGGAATGTTGGTTATGTTATAGCGTCCGGAAATGATCCTATTGGTATCAAAAGCCACCGGGATAGTATAGCTTTGCCTGTCAAGAAACCTCTGTACCGTACTGACAGACTCCCCTACATTGATTGTAACGATTTTGACCTGCTCGCCTGAACTGTACTCTTCATAGAGCCGAGCAATATCCGGAAGTTCTCTCACGCAGGGGCCGCACCATGTGGCCCAGAAATTCACCATAACGACCTTTCCTGCCTGCTCCGAAAGCGTGAAGCTGCTCCCGTCGGCCATCTGCACTGTAAAGTCCAGTGAGGGATCGCCCTCCCATGTGTAGGTCGGCGCTGTTTCAGTTTCCAGTTTTACACGCTGGTTAGGAAGCGCCATGCGGGTAATGATCGTGGCCGCCTCCGAGCGCCGTATGGAGGACGCGGGCGAAAATTTCCCACCGTTTCCTGTCAGCACACCAGCCCTGTACAGCAGATAAATCTCCTGCGCATTTGCGTGAGAGGCACTGACATCCGAAAATGCGCCATCCGCAATATCATTGATGCCTGCCAGCGCGGACGCAGGAAGCGCGTGGGCAAAAATAGATGCAAACTGCGCGCGGGTTGCCGCAACATTATAATTTGTGTAATCCCGCGTGATGATGCCGACCTGCTTTGCATAGTCGACATAAACGGAATACCACGGAGTATTCTGCTGGAAATTAGCGGAACCGTTATAGTAAATGGAATGGATCCGTGCGGCCATCGTAATCGTCTCCGCCAGCGTAACGGTGCCGTTAGGGGAGAATGCACCGCCGCTCCCTTTCATGAGGCCAAGCTCATATGCGGAGCGAACTTCATCCGCATACCAGGCGCTGGACGAGACATCGTTGAATACTCCATTTCGGTAAGTGTTGACCTTTCTGAAGTTCGATAATGTTCCGGCGGCATATGCGGTAAGCGGCAATGTAGCAAAGATTATTACCGCCGCTAATAGTATGGATAATATCCGTTTTCTGCTTTTCATTGTGAAGTTCTCCTTGTAAACGTAATTTAGTTTTCAAATTCAGCCGCTAAAATGGATAGCAAGGTGCAGAGACATAAATTTCTTTATCATGTTGTCCATTTCTTTTATCTTGATTTTTTATACATTGAGCTGCTAATAATACAAAAAGATAAAATTTCATCTATACGCTCATATTCACCGTGGAAAATTTACAAAAGCATCAAGATGGATATATAATATATTCGTCGCCATGATATAGTTTGAACTGCGAGCTCATCCCTGAGTCAGAATATTTAATATTGGTACAATTTGCTTCGATTAAATTGTTGCCGTCATAAAAGCTCCATAGTTCAGTATTTTTATCTTGAACCATTACATAATTCGAATCTTCTATCGGTATAGCTCTTTTCCATTGTGAGCACTCTAAAGTCTGGAGATTTATTAGATAGCCACTACTATCATTCATCGCAATGGTACAGTATTCATTAACGTAGAAATCATAGTTATACCGCCACTCACCACCTCCTCTGGAGTATCGTGTATCATACGAAGGCAAATCGGGAAGCTGGCATATGCGAGTTCCTGCCTTATCAATCACGAATATTCCTTCGACATCCAGTTCCCAATTTGTCCAAGATCTTGTTACAGACGGTGTAGGAAGGACAACCGCATAACCAAATGAACTGAAATCAGAAATATAACCACACGCATCGCCAAAAAGGATATTTAAGTTTTCATCATGGACATAGTAAAAGTTTAATCCACTTTCTGCATGTTCATAGCACACAATATGGGTACCATCATATGGGTAAGAAACATATTGAACATTTTCTGTAGTAAATGCATCCATAAGGCTATTGCCTTCATAATCAAATAACTTGTACCATGACCTTTGGCTATCTATACGCGTGCAGGCATATATTCTTGATAAGGAAAATTTAAAGCCTTCAAGAAATTTGGGCTCAATAATTATTTCCCCGTTAGGATTGCAAAGACCATATCCTTCGCCATCATAGATGCTGATGTAATTATTCTCGTATACTGTGATTCCCTCATACATGGGGTCAATAACAAAAGCCCCTGTCGTGTCAATCACTCCCCATTTGTTTATGCAAACACGAGCGACTCCATTAAAGAATGAATCAGCCTCAAGAAATTGAAAGCCAATGACGGTATTTCCTTTAGGATCTATGTATCCATAGAAGTCATTCTTTTTAGCTAAAGCGATTTCATCAGAGTCAAATGTGCCAATATCGGAAAAAACAGGTTCGCCTTCCCAAGCATTATTTGAGACATCATATATACCGTAAAGGCCAGTAATAATATCCCTTGCAACATAATATGGATCTGTATTTGTGGATTGAAGTAAAACTACGTTTTCATCAATTTGCGGTGTTGATACTACTTCAATTCCAGCGTCATATGCCTCCAATCGCGCTAAATCTTCCTCGCTCATAAGACAATACGATATTGCAGTGCCAAACCCCAATTCGTCCTGACAGTCAGGACAATAGAATCTATATAAATCAATACCAAGCGCAGACCTAATTTCTTCGTCCCGAGCTAATTGTTTGGAATAATCGTCATCTCCTTCAAATGCTATACCACATCTATCGCAGATAAGAGCAGAGTGCTTTGTGCAAGCGGGAAGCATCAATAGAATTATAAGCAGGATAAGTAGAGTGAAAAGCCGCTTCATGATAATATCCTCCAATTTCTGAAAACGCACAAAATTTATCAGAACAAAATATTTAAATCTTGTTTACGGTGTATGTCTCCAGTCTCTCAGCTTCGCAACGTATCTTTTTAACCGATTTTGTTCCGATTCATGACAGAAAGGGCAACCTAATTTCTCTTTTACACACTCTGTTCAAGGCCCTCAGCACACTGTGTTACTCGTCACGCATATTAATCAAATTTCCTTGGGCGTCATAGGTGCAAATCATGCGGATCTTGCTTCCATAGCTATCAATAACTTCAACTAATCGGTATCCAGTTAGATTTCCGTTTTCATCAAATGACTTTGAAGAAAGAAATTGTCCTTCCTCATCATAAGATACGCAATACTGGAGTGAATCATTTGAGCCAAACGATTCGGATAGAACCAGAAGTCCATTTGGGCCATATTGGTATTTAGTGTAGCTACTAAGTGCCATAAAGGAATCATAGAACTTAGTAATTATTAAGTTGCCCGCCTCATCATATTCGTTTTCTGAGGCCTCTATAAGTTCCCCAGTACTGTCCTCAGGAGCTCCGCCAGAGATATCGGATTCAACATCAATCAAATAACACTCATATTTTGTATGGAAGCCTGCATCACTGTAATAATCAAACCAGATCAGCCCTGTGTGCATATCCGTGCTTCTGTATGTACCATCCTCCTGCTCTTCTGCTGTTTTGATGTCGTTTTCGCGGGCATATTGGTAAGCAATTCCATCCTTTTCGCAACAAATCACAAGCTCTGAAGTTCCATAGAAAGCCCTATACTCTATATCTCTGATAGAATCTGTAAGACAAATCACTCTAAGCGAATGGCAGAATTCAAACGTTTCACTATATAGTCTATGGACATTGGGTGGTATCACCATCCTGGTTATCGACTCACAACCTGAAAAGGCACTTTTCCCAATATATAAAACACTTTCAGGGAGAGTTATTTGCAATTTTTTTTTTTTTTTTAATGAATAAGCCTCAATAACTTGTAGATTCTCCGGTAAAGCTATTCTTGCCATCTCACGGCAACCTCTAAATGCACCATATTCAATTTGCGTTAGAGTATCGGGTAAAGTAACAGATTGCAATGAAGTACATCCAGAAAAAGCGAATCGTCCAATCCGGGTAGTACCGTCAGGCACAATTACACCTTGAAGTAATTCGTTCCCGCTGAAAGCCGCACCTATGCTCTTCACCCCATCTGGAATATCTACATAATGTGAAGTTCCATTATACTTGAGTAAAATCCCGTCACCCACAATCACAAATTCGTCACGAAGACTTTCCCCAAATGGAGTGTCCTTAAAAGCATTCTCATCTATGGCTTGTGTGTTCTTTGGAATCGCAATATTTGTCAAAGAAATGCACTGCTCAAATGCAGAAACACCAATTGATTCAAGGGAATCCGGAAGATCTATATTGTGCAACTTCTCACAGCCTGCAAAGGCCGCATTCCCAATTTCAATGAGCCCATCTGAAAAATCTATCTGCTCTAAGGTTTTCATACTTACAAAGGCGTAATCACCTATCTTTTTCACAGACGCAGGAAATGAGACGCTCACAATATCATGACCTTCAAAAGCATAGTCTGCAATGAATTTTACCCCATCAGGAATTCTGATGCTCTGATCTGACCCATTGTACTTGAGTAAAATTCCGTCACCAATCGTCACATATTCTTCCGTCTGCTCATTAAGCCATGGCGTATTATAAAATGCACCAGCCCCCAGCTCCTTCAACCCATCTCCACCGACCACCACCTCTAACGCAGAGTCCTGATAAAATGCGTTGTACCCGATACTTGTGATGCTTGATGGTATCTCAAGGTATGAAACATCATAGCAAGACAGTCCCAGTAAGGCATCATTTCTTATCTCCGTAACTGGTTTGCCTTCAAGCTCCGAAGGAATTATCAGTTGGCCGTCTG
Source organism: Clostridiales bacterium (assembly GCA_014799485.1). The sequence continues at coordinate 15,381 of JAAVHY010000048.1, forward strand.
CGTCGGTATATCTGATATCTGTAATAACTATGTGGTCCGAGTATACGTCATACTCATAACCGCCTTCTGATCTCGACGCAATAAAGCTTATATCTGCCAGTTCCGCTGTTATGTCAGATGATTCCCGTTCAGTTTTATTGCCGAACACAAACACTGTCAAAGCTACTACCAAAACAATTGCTGCAGCAACAATGAATAAGCCTTTTGATGGAGTAGATCTTTTTGTGCGAGCAAAATCACCATGGTTATCAGGACTCTTTGAGTTATCATCCAAATTGGCTGAAGGTATTAGAATAATCTCCGTTCCGCAATAGGGACAGTGTTTTAGATTTTGCTCCAAATTCATACCACATTTAGGGCAAACCATATATCCATCCTCCTCGTAAGCAATCAAATAAAATGGGTCAAATGGTATACTTTAGCCTGGGGACGGGATTCTAATCCCGCCCCCAGGTGCCTGATATTTGCTATTCTTGGTATTCTTCTTCTGCTCCCGTTTTCTTAAACTTATTTATAAAGCGTATATTCTGTCCATTCAGAAGCACCATTGGCATTCACTGCCCGAACTCGGTAATCATAAGAATTATAGCTACCTAAACCAGTGGAGATGTAAGAGGTGCCAGAGGAATAATCTGAATCGGTTCTCCATTCATTTCCGGTTCTGGGCGTCCGATATTGTACCTCATAGCGTGTTGCACCACTGACCGGTGTCCACGAAATCCTTGCCTGCCAATTAGGCCCTCTGGAGGTCCAGGTTCCAGAGACGTTGGTGGGAGCTGCAGGTGCTGTAGCTGTAGGTGCCGACGTTGATGCTGTCTTGACAAGCGTATACTCTGTCCATTCGGACGCACCGTTGGCATTCACTGCCCTCACTCGGTAATCATAGGAATTATAATTGCCTAAGCCGGTGGAAATATAGGAGGTGCCGGAGGAATAATCCGAATCTGTTCTCCACGCATTACCGGTTGTCGGTGTCCGGTACTGAACTTCATAGCGTGTCGCACCGCTGACCGCGTTCCAGGAGATTCTGGCCTGCCATTTAGAACCTGTGGATGTCCATTCGCCAGAGACACCGCTGGGAGCAGCAGGAGGAGTGGGTGTCACTTCTGTTGGAGAAGGCAAAGAAGTCGCTTGGGACGGTGTCGGTTCCAGCGTTGATACTGTTTTGAAAAGAGTGTACTCTGTCCAGCTGGACGCGCCGCTGGCATTCACTGCCCTCACTCGGTAGTCATAGGAATTATAGTTGCCCAAGCCGGTGGAAATATAGGACGTGCCAGAGGAATAGTCCGAATCCGTTCTCCATTCATTGCCAGTCGTGGGCGTCCGATATTGTACCTCATAGCGTGTTGCACCACTGACCGCGTTCCAGGAGATTCTGGCCTGCCACTTAGAACCCGTGGATGTCCATACGCCGGAAACACCGCTGGGGGCACTGGGAGGAGTGGAAGTGGTTTGGGAAGGTGTCGGCTCCGTCGTTGGTGCTGATTTAACAAGTGTATACTCTGTCCAGCCGGAAACACCGTTAGCGTTCACTGCCCTAACTCGGTAATCATAAGAATTGTAGCTGCCCAGGCCAGTAGAGATATAGGAGGTGCCAGAGGAATAATCCTTGTCAGTCCTCCATTCATTGCCGGTCGTGGGCGTCCGATACTGTACCTCATAGTGCGTTGCGCCGCTGACCGCGTTCCAGGAGATCCTGGCCTGCCACTTGGAACCTGTGGATGTCCATACACCAGAGACACCGCTGGGATTAGCCAGTTCCGTCGGCTCTGACCTGGCAAGCGTATATTCCGCCCAAGCAGAAGATACATCGGACTTAACAGCTTTAATGCGGAAGGAATATGATGAACTGCTGTCCAGATTGTAAAAGATATAGGACGTGCTTGTGTTAAAGATGCACGAGGAAATGGTCACCCAACTGCCGCCGGCTTTTTTATAACCAACTTCATAGTGGTCCACATTGCTGACTGTGTTCCACGTCAGCTCTGCCGATGCGTTGCTTCCCGCCGACTTCCATTTGGCGGCGACGCCGGTGGGTGTAGCAACCACCGAGGGGGGCTTTAAAATCGTTGAAATAATATTCTTTTGCGCAGGAAGCGAACACTCTGTCCAACCGGAAGAACCGCCGGCGTTGACCGCCTCCACGCGGAAATCCCAGGAGGCATCCGCACCCAACTCGGGGAAGGTGTAAGATGTCCCGGATCTGACAGGAGATGTGGAACACCAGAAGCTCTCATTTGCTTTCTTATACTGAACGTTATAATATTCAGCCCCGCTGACCGCGGGCCAGGACACTCTGGCGGTCATCTTGCCGGACAAAGTCCAGCTGGCAAAAACATTTTTCGGCTTGGCCGGTTTTGAGATACCCTGTGTCGATGGCGTTGTCTGCGCTGTAGTTTTATGCAGTGTGTAATAGACCCAGTCGGATGCTCCGCCTGCGTTGCAGGCTCGAATACGGTACTCGTAATAGGAGTAATCCTTCAACCTGGTGGAAATATAGGAGGTGCCGGATTTATAGTCTGGGTCGGATTTCCATTCGTTTCTGGTTTTGGGTGTCCGGTACTGCACCTCATAGCGTGTCGCACCGCTGCCCGCCGTCCAGGAAATTCTGGCACTCCAGTCAGGGCCTGTGGATGTCCACTCGCCGGTGATATTTGTAGGTGCTGCCGGGGGATCGACGTCGACCGGCAAATAAATATAGCCCAATACTGTACTGTCTTTACCGTTTTTATAATACCATCGCACATCTCCCTCATTAATTGCAGTGGTTTTTTCGGTTGCAATCCCACCAGTTCCTTGATACTGTGTGCGACCGCCTTCAGAGACAGTTATTGCAGTTATTGTCTTCCCGTCCGCAGATACAGATACGTCTTCTACATATGCAACATGGCCATACTCTACACCATCGTACACCACGCCATCATACACCACAATAGAATTGAGTTTAGGAGTTTTTCCTATTTCATATCCGGCATCTTTTGCCTTTGAGAGCCATTCCTTTGCGTTTCCCCATCTCAATTTCGATAACTCTATATGGTGAAGCTCATATACTCTTTGCCAAACATAAGCTGTACATTGCCAAGTCCGTACTCCGTTAAATTCTTGTGTACCCTTGTTTGATTCTCTGTAATAAGGGTTATTCTCAGTAATATATGCGCCATGCTTGTCTATAAACGCATCAACTGTGATGGCCCTTGCTGTGGGCACCATGGTGCTCACCAATGTGAACGCCATGCACAGGCACAGGAACATGGAAATTACGCGCTTTTTCATACCATTCAGCTCCTTTTTGATTTCACATTACGATTTAAGCTTCTATCTGATTGCGCTCACAGGTACGGATGCTCATAAGGGGCCGGCTCAGGCCCGCAGTAAAGACCGTAGGCATCGCAGATCCAGTAGGTCCCATTCACATTGACGCGGCACCACTGGTGCCCCGGCTGATCCTCGTTGACGTGTTCGTAGGGAATACCCAGCATATTCAGGCAGAGAGCGACCGCCCTGGCACATCCTGCGCTGGAGGTTACGCCCAAAACAAAGTAGCCGTAGGGGTCATCACAATGTGCCGCCGTTGTGGAATACTCCATACCGTCCTCCGCCAGCTGCCGCAGTCCCGATGCAATACCATAAAGCTGCTCCTCCCGGCTCATCCCCGCATAGGGGGCGACAATCTTCAGCGCGGCATCGTAAGCTTTCGTGAGTTCGGCATCCGAGGCGCCTTTCTGAATGCTTTTCAGGTTTGTCAACTGCTTCATGGGCACCGCTGTGAAGTACGGCGTATCAAGCGTAATGGTTTTTCGCAAGGATTCACTTGCCATGCGGCTGACAATGGCCGCGGCTTCGCCGCGGGTGATATTGGAGGACGGGGCAAAAGTTCCCTTTGCGTCTCCGCCTTGAAGGATACCTGCCCGATACAGACGATAGACGGCGTCATAATAATCGGCCCCTGCCTTCACATCGGGGATAGCGCCGTCCACCACTGTATTGACCGCCGGAAGAACGGCATTGGGCAGGGACGCACCCAAAATCATGGCAAAAGAGGCCCTGTCAATGGGGGAATTGTAGCTCTCGTACTCTTTGACGATGATTCCCTGCTCCAGTGCGTATTTCACATAGGGCTCCCAATAGGGCTGTGTTCCACTGGCCTTAAAGTTCCCCTCATTCGCGTAGTATGTATCATGCAGGCGACAGGCCATAATGATGGCTTGCACAACGGTCACATTGCCGCCGGGCTCAAACTTGCTGTTCCCAACACCATTCATAATGCCAAACTCATAGGCGGTTTTCACGTTGGCCTCCCACGGGTTTCCGACGGGAATGTCAGCAAACTGGCCCGCCTTATAGTCCAGCTTTTTCTCAAAACCGGAAAGATTGGCGGCAGATGCAGGGACGCAGAGTGACAGAAGCAAGGCAATGCTCAGCAACAGGGATGCGAATTTCTTCATACAATCATCTCCAATAGCAAATATAGAGTGCCTTCTTATAAAATATTAGCTGCGGCTCACAAGGTGTGGGTTGCAAGCCACGTTCCCTATTGCAAAATTCAAAGAGATATGTTAAAATTTCTCAGTCTAAATAGACAAGAGCAAGGCATACCGTCCATAAAAACGGCATTACCCTGCCCAACACCATGGCTCATTTTGCGTGGACTACAACCCACGCTTTATTGGCCAGATATCATTCCTTGCACCAACGCTGGAAGGTTCCATGAGCTACGCCCAGTTCTTTAGCCGCCGCTCTGCCGGAAATCTCGCCCCTGCGCCACGCGGCCATGACGACCTCGTAGTTCTTGCCCCGATCCTTGAACTTCCGTCCAAAGTGGACACCTTTGGCCTTGGCTGCGGCAATCCCCTCAGCCTGCCGCTGGTGGTTGAACTCTCGCTCTGTCTGGGCCACGTAGCTCAGAAGCTGGAGTACGATGTCGGCAATCAGCACCCCGGTGAGATCCCGGCCTTGGCGGGTATCCAGCAGAGGCATATCCAGCACGACGATAGCGACCTGTTTCTCTTTGGTCAACATCCGCCACTGGTCTAAAATTTCATCGTAATTCCTTCCCAGCCGGTCGATGCTCTTGATGACGAGAGTATCCCCGGCTTTCAGCTTCCGCACCAGCCGCCGGTAGCCGGGGCGCTCAAAATCCTTGCCGCTCTGCTTGTCCAGAACAATGTGGCTGTTCGCCACCCCGAACTCCCGCATGGCAATCATCTGTCTGTCCTCGTTTTGCTCTTTGGTAGAGACCCGAACATATCCGTATGTATCCATATTGCTCCTCCTTTTTCTGATAGCTACATTTTAGAGGAGCCATGGGGTTGTACAATATGGAGTTATTTCAGAGGAACCAAAAGCGGCTGCCTCCCACAAGGGGAACAGCCGCCTTTCGTATCATTTTGATTTTGGTTTGCGATTTTCCTCTGCCGCTTCAAATCACCCGCCTCCTTCAAGCAACGTAACATACCATAGTTTGAGGCGAAAGTCGAGAGAAATAATCCTCTGCGGGGGATGCCCTTATTGTTTACAGCAGCGCAAATTCTGAGCGGGTTTTGTCTACAACAACATCGGTTTTATGTGAGTGCCGCTTGTATTTCGTGGTTCACTGTGGTACACTAATTTCAAAATAACTGTGTATTTTGAGAAAGGGGGATGCTCCATGCAAGCAAAGCAGGATGTGAAAAAGATTATTGAGGAGTTGTGTGGCAGAGTGGCACCTCTGTTCCCCCAGGATAAAATTGAGGCCATCTTATTTGGCTCATATGCCAGAGGTGACGCAGAGTCAGGTTCAGATATTGATGTGCTGATCCTGGTGGATGCGTCCCGCCAGGACATATCAATGCAAAATTGGAAGGTGGGGGATCTGGCCGCAGATTTTTTGCTGGAGTATGGAATCGTAGTATCTCCTATCGTGGAAAATCGGGATTATTTCATCAGAAATATGAATGTATTGCCTTTTTACCGCAACATTGCCCGTGAAGGGGTGAGTCTGAGTGCCTGATATCACAAAAATTGACTTATCCCGGTACCGCTTGCAGACGGCAAAGGAGATGCTGGCATCCGCCAAACGGGATATGGATGCAAAGGACTATGCTTCCGCCAACAACCGGGCGTACTACGCTGTTTTTCATGCCATGAGGGCCGTGCTCGCCTTGGCCGGGGAAGACTATAAAAAGCATTCGGCAGTCATCGCCCGGTTCACGTTGAACTATTTAAGACCTGAGATATTGCCCCAAAAGTATAGCAAACTGATTTCCAATGCCTCTCTGATTCGGAACCGCAGCGACTATGAGGATTTTTATATCTGCTCGGTTTCGGATACAAATGCGTTGTTTTCCGGGGCGGAGTCTTTATTATGAGGAAGTGGAGCAGTATCTCCTGGGGCGCTATGGGCAGGATGTTTGACAGAGGGCACCTGTCTCTGATTACGGCGTAGTAGTTTTTTCCTTGTCTGTCTCTGCGAGAGTGCGGATCTTCAGGAGGGATCACAACGGCTGAAATGAGCAGAGAAGAATTGCTGCGGGCGGAGGCCATCGGCAGCGGACAGGGGTGGGTAGCACCTCTGTCCCAGGAGAACAAGGAATATTTTTCCTATCTACGGACAGTGTTTAAGCGGTATAACATCGTTCCTTCTAAAGCTACTCGGCTGGAGTACGATTTCGTGCTTCGGGTGGCGGAGAGTGAATTTTACCTCCAGCAGGCAAACGCATAGAACCCGGCCCACGCAGGGATTGCTCCCTCTGAGGAGAGTTCTTCTTTGTAGACCACACTGCCGGTCCAGCATTTTCAGTTGGTAACGAATCGTGTCCATGGGAGTATGTTCCCGCAGTTCCGCTCATCTGTCAAGCCCGAATTTCGCAATTTTCTTGGCGTCGGCCTTGTCGGTTTTCACATGGCGCAGGGTGTTCCCAGTTCCGTAGTCCTTAATGAGCTTCGGGTTCACCGCGCTGACGTAGATCCCCTCGTCATGAAGGTACTGGGCGATCTGCTCGTAGTACCGCCCGGTGTGCTCCATCACTACCCGCATTTCACCGTCCAGGCTTTTCAAGTAGTCTACCAGCTGCTTGAGTTCACTGCCGGTGTGGCGCACTTCAAAGGGTTTTGCCACCACCTCGTTAAAGGGGCGAAAACTACCACCATGCTCTTGCCTTTGGAAACATCGATCCCTGCTGCGTTCACTGTGCAACACTCCCATCGTAGATTTGATTGGCGTCCAGCCCTTCCATCATTGCCGATTCTATCTATTTGATGACACGGACGCGCCGGGCCGGAGCGGTGCTGCCCCAGCAGGACGGCTCTACCTGCATAAATCGAACGCTGTGAATGAGAGGTTGGCTGACAGACTACAAAGCGGGCGTGCCAACCCAAGACACTGGTCGTCAGGCCAATACGCCCCCATTCTAACAGCTTTGACAACGATGCGGTTCAAGACACGGCTGGCTGCCGTGCCTTGAACTATAAATCTATTGTAATAGGCAGTGGGAAGGATCTTCTGCCGGAACGCGACAATGCGCCGCATGACCTCGGCCTCATCCTCCCGTACCAGCAAAAATTCGCCGTTCATCATTGTGATTTTGGTTTCCGGGATGAACTCGATGAATTGGATCTGTTCTTCATTCAGCACGAAGTGCTGACGGCTCAATTTCGTTAGTTCTATCATACGATTTCCTCCTCTATTGAATTGTTGCGTACTTGCATGTTTTAGCAACTCTATATGCGCTATTATATTCACACTCCTCCATCCTGTCAATAGGATTTCAAAAAATAATTGCATTGACACGCAACTCTACAAGTGCTATAATAAAACGCGAACACATTTGAGGAGGTACAACGATGGCCTACAAAAATCCGTGGGACGCCTATACCGAGATCTTAAAAGCGTTGTCTGACCAGACCCGTCTTAAGATCATTTGGCTATTGTGTAATATTGATTCCAAGATATGCTCTTCCGAAATCGCCGAGGTGCTGGACGAAACCCCGTACAACATTTCCCGCCATATCAAAGTCCTGCGGCAAGCCAGTCTGATTTACGAGAAAAAGGAGGGCACCAGGGTCTATTATTACTTCGATCTTGTGGATACGGCCTTTGAAAAGGCAGTGCATGATATGGTCATGCAGATCCCTTCGGATCTAATGAAAGAGGAGATCATGCGCTGCCGGCACTGTTTGGAGGAACGGGCCGTCAAAAAAGTGATATAAAAGCTGGAAAGCGGGAGTGTTTCACGAACACTCCCGCTTTCCTATGTCCTTCCTTGTGCGCTTGCCTGCGTTCTATCTTTGGATGGGACTGCAAATTTCCTCTTGACAGAAGTTAGGTATATGCGTATAATCACGATTGTGTAATTGCAATAGTACGCAATATTGTAATTATGAGCAAAAGTGACGCGAGGAGCCGCGGGAAGATGAATGATACCAGTTTATCCTGGCCAGACATTTTGCTTGAAGCACTGAAGCAATCCGGGGCCTGTGGCGCGGACCTGCTCCAGTCTGTCAATACGGATGTCCAGTATGACCACATCAGCAAGCGGCAGGAGTTCCTCATTTTTGCGCTGGTTCCAACCTGCGTCCTGATGCTGATCATTGTGAGCTGGCTTCTTGGCGGGCAAGGCAGGACACAGGCGGAAATCGCGCAGTCCGTGGCGCTGCTGGCCGTCTTCCTGGGTGGAGGCAACCGCTTCATTCGGGGCATTCAAGACCTGTTCCTGCGCCGCTGTGTTACGGTGGATGTGTTCGTCAGTGTGGCGCTGGCCGCTGCCATGGCAATCGGGGAATTCCTCTCTGCCGCTATCGTTATTTTCATCATGGCGGTTTCTGGGGCCGTCGAAGGGTACACCATGGACAAAAGCACCCGGAGTATCCAGCGCTTTCTCGGCCTTGCTCCCCAAACGGCCACCCTGCTGGTGGATGGCCGTGAACAAGTGATTGAAATTGAGGCAATCGGCGTTGGCGATCAAATCGTGGTCACACCCGGAAGCCGCATCCCTGCTGACGGCATCGTTGCAGATGGATTTGCGGATGTCAACGAATCGGTCATCACCGGTGAGGCCCTGCCCGTGGCAAAACAGACCGGCTCCCAGGTTTTTGCCGGGACGCTGAACGAATCCGGCAGGCTGGTGATTCGGGTCACGAAGGAGGTCAATGACACCGTTTTCGCCCAGATCGCTCAGATGGTCAACGCCTCTCAGTCCAATCAGGCGCCGATTCAGAGAACTGTAGACCGCTTTACCACCTGGTACCTGCCCATCATTCTTGCCGCCGCGATCATCGGCTACCTGATTACCCGTGATATGCAGTCCGCCGTTTCCATCCTGCTGGTGGCGGCTCCTTGTGCGCTGGCCATCGGAACACCCACCGCCGTTTCCGCGGCCATGGCCAACATGACCAGAAAAGGCGTCTTTATCAAAGGCGGAGCTTACTTTGAAGCCGCAGGGGAATTGGATGTTCTGATGCTGGACAAAACAGGGACTTTGACCACCGGTGTTCCAACGGTATCCGAGATTTGGACTGTGAACGGGGCGCGGACAGACGAGGTGCTGTATTGGGCAGCTTCTGTGGAGCGCGACTCCTCTCATCCCTTTGCCAGAGCGCTGAAGCGAGAGGCAGAGCAGAAAAAAGTCGCGCTGGGAAAAGTGTCCGATTTTGTTTCCATCACCGGGTCAGGCGTTCGGGCTGCCGTTGATGGGGCGGCTGTCGCGGTAGGCAGGCCGGAGTATATCAAAGGGCTATGCTCCAATTCGTCTGACATGATGGAGTTTGCGGAGGATGAACGCTCTATTGTGGCGGTTTCGGTGGATGGCCGCCTGTGCGGCATCGTTCAGTTTGAGGACCAGCTCCGCACAAATGCAAAGCAGAGCGCCGGAGCCATTCTCTTTAATTTCTGCCATTCGATGGTCTATGTGACCATCGGCCTGTTCATGTATTTCAGTGCCGAGAAGAAGGGCTTAAAGCAGATCGAAGCAAAAAACACTGGCGGCGGGGGGTGAAAAAATGAATCCAAGTATGTTCATTGCAATCGGGTTAGTCATGCTATGCGCGCTTTTGACGGGCGGCAGCAAAAGGCGGAAATGAGTGCTTGATGATACTCGAAGCTATTTAGAAATAGAGCCTAACGCTCCGCAGAAAACCGTTTGCCAGGGCCCACGCCATCCCTTCCCTTGCCCAAGGGGATACCTGCCCCCTGTTCTCTAATCCGTCCAATATGGACAGGTCAGCAGAGGGAGAACCAAAAAAGCGGTAGATCATCGCCATAGCCTGTTCCACCGTCATGTCGTCCTCCGGGCCGAACCGTCCATCGCCATAGCCGTTGACGTATCTGTTTTGCTGCGCCCAGGCGATGGCCTTCACTCTATGAGATGCGGCGGGAGGTATATTTTGTTGGGAGTTTGTCGGAAAATTTGAAAAAGAGGATCAAGGCAAGAACCACCGCCAGAAAGAGCCCCGCGCTGATTGGAAGCCAGGGGGACATGACCTGCGGTTCCGGAACGGACGCTATCCCTAC
>JAAVHY010000049.1 GCA_014799485.1 Clostridiales bacterium
CCGCCGTCGATGGTCTTGGCGAAGTTCTCCTCCTCCACCCGGATGACCTTGGTGATATAGTCCTGCCGCTCCCGCAGCTCGGGGTAGTGGCCCTCGTTCTCGTGGATGACGGTGTCGCACACCTGGTACAAGAAGGGCTCGTTGACGCCCAGCAGCTTGCCGTGGCGGGCGGCCCGGCGGAGCAGGCGGCGCAGCACATAGCCCCGGCCCTCGTTGGAGGGCAGCACGCCGTCGCAGATCATAAAGGTGGCGGAGCGGATGTGGTCGGTGATGACCCGCAGGGATACGTCCTTCTCCCGGCTCTCCCCGTAGTGGGCGTGGGTGATCTCGGACACCTTGTTGGTGATGTTCATGACGGTGTCCACATCGAACAGGGAGTTCACCCCCTGGCACACACAGGCCAGACGCTCCAGGCCCATGCCCGTGTCGATGTTCTTCTGCTTCAGCTCCTCGTAGTGGCCCTCCCCGTCGTTATCGAACTGGGAGAACACCACGTTCCACACCTCGATATAACGGTCGCAGTCACAGCCCACGGTGCAGCCGGGCTTGCCGCAGCCGTGCTCCGGGCCGCGGTCGTAGTAGATCTCGGAGCAGGGGCCGCACGGGCCGGAGCCGTGCTCCCAGAAGTTGTCCTCCTTGCCGAACTTGAAGATGCGCTCGGCAGGGATGCCGATGACCTTATTCCAAATCTCAAACGCCTCGTCGTCGGCGGGGGTGGTCTCGTTGCCCGCGAACACGGAGGGGTACAGCCGGTCAGGGTCCAGCCCCACCCACTCGGGGGAGGTCAGGAACTCCCAGGCAAAGGGAATGGCTTCCTTTTTGAAGTAATCGCCGAAGGAGAAATTGCCCAGCATCTCGAAGTAGGTGCCGTGACGGTCGGTGTGGCCGATGTTCTCGATGTCGCCGGTACGGATGCACTTCTGGCAGGTGGTGACGCGGTGGCGGGGGGGCTCCTGCTCGCCGGTGAACCAGGGCTTCATGGGGGCCATGCCGGAGTTGATGAGCAGCAGGGACGCGTCGTTCTGGGGGATCAGCGAAAAGCTGGGCAGGCGCAGGTGGCCTTTGCTCTCAAAGAACTTCAGGAACATCTCCCGCAGTTCGTTCAGGCCGTAGGGCTTGGGATCACGCATGGGAATTACCTCCAATTTTTTATTTTATCAATCAATGATTTCACCGTGGATACAGACTCTGCCCCCATCGGGGCATCTCAGCACCTCCAAACAAAAACCGCCCCCGGCATTGGCCAGGGGCGGAAAAACCGCGGTACCACCCTGATTTACGCCGAAACGGCGCATCTCATTGCGTCCTTAACGCGGACCCACGTCCCGGTCATCCCGGGAGCGCTCAGGAGCGGCGCGTCCATCCGCTTGGCGCGAGGGCTTTCACTCTCCCCTCTCGCTTTTGCGCGGCGGGTTGGACTTGACTCCGTCACAGCGGGTCTATTTTATCACATTTCCGCCGCTTGTCAAGCGGTGAACGTGAAAATACCGTCCATCCAGACGACCCGACTTTTTTCGACTGTTCCCGGGACGCGAACCGCCCCATGCGCATAAGCTGGATTGACGGCTGAGCCGTCGCACTCTGATCGAAGGAGGGATTCCCTTGAATCCTGATACCGGAATCACTACCCGCCCCTGCGGCGATGCCTGCGGCACCATGCCCGCCTGCGCGCCCCTGGCGGTACCATATGTACCCTTCCAGCAGGAGGGCAGCCAGAAATATGACCAGTCCAACGCCCTGGCCAACGGCACCATCTTCCCCGGGTTGAACCTGCCCTTCCATCTAAAGGTGGACGCCGCCTCCCTGCCGGCCAATACCTCTACTCAGCTCCAGGCCCTTTTGTTCGTGGTCACCGAACTGGGGATGTACCTGGACACCCACCCGAACGACGCCGAGGCATTCCAGCTGTTCCAGCAGTACACCGAGCTGGCCCGGGAGGCCAAGCGGCAGTATGAGGAGCAGCATGGCCCGGCAACCCAGCTCAGCGCCGGCCAGGGCAAGACCTACCGCTGGCTGGACGATCCCTGGCCCTGGGACTTCAAAAAGAGCGAGGGGGACTGACCATGTTTGTCTATGAGAAGAAGCTGCAATACCCCGTACGGATCAAAAACTGCAACCCCAAGCTGGCGGCAGTCATCATTTCCCAGTATGGTGGTCCAGACGGTGAGTTAGGCGCGTCCCTGCGCTACCTGTCCCAGCGGTACGCCATGCCCTACCCCGAGCTGAAGGGCCTGCTCACCGATATCGGTACTGAAGAACTGGGCCATCTGGAAATGGTAGGCACCCTGGTTCACCAGCTCACCCGCAATCTGAGCGAGGAACAGATCAAGACCGCCGGGTTCGACACCTACTTCGTGGATCACACCACCGGCGTATACCCCCAGTTCGCCTCCGGCTATCCCTGGTCTGCCTCCACCATGCAGGTCACCGGCGACGTCATCGCTGATCTGACCGAAGATATGGCCGCGGAGCAAAAAGCCCGCCTCACCTACGACAACATTCTCCGCCTGTCCGATGACCCGGATGTGAATAACGTCATCCGCTTCCTTCGCGAGCGTGAAATCGTCCACTTCCAGCGTTTTGGCGAGGCCATCGCCCTGGCCAAGGAGCGGCTGGACCAAAAGAACGTGTACTTTACCAACCCCGCTTTTGACAAGTAACCTAAAAACGTCCGCCCCAAGCCCGGGGCGGACGTTTTCTCTGTTCATTCTTCCCAGCTTTCGCCTGTAGCATAGTCAATGACAATCCCGGGCTGGACATTGTAAACAAAAACATTGAAGCATACACCCTCTCCCTCGTCCTCCACAGAGAACGCCTCCATCTGGACGCCGCTGGCTACCAGGTTATCCCCGTCGAAGACAGGTGTCACCCGGTAGAGCACGTGGTTTTCCGTCTCCTCCACGTAATCGTCCACCATATTCTCAAAGGGCAGCATCCCGGTGACGTTCATGTACCGGGTGCCGGTGATCAGGTTCTGCTTGTTGGCGTTCTCCCCGGCCAGTTGATAGCCAATGAGATGACAGCGGTTGTAGAGATATTTGCCGTCCACGCAGTCGTATTTCGCCGTCTGCCAGCCAGAGGGCTTTACCTGGCCGATATCTCCCCGCGGCTCGGTGGGCATGATTTCCAGGCAGATGTTGGCGTAGGCCACGCCGCATCGGCCCAGACTGTCCAGCTCGCTATAGTTCTCAAAAGGCTCCAGCGTCAGGTCCTCCAGGCCAAAATCCGGCTGGTTATCCTGGAGCACTACGTAGGCCTCGCCGGAATACTCCGGGATGTCGTCTATGTTGATGGTGACTGCCGCCGGTTCCTTGAGTCCCAGCTCCACCAGCAGGTTGTCCAGCGTCAGGGAGCCTTTTGAATGCAGCCACAGGGCGGTCAGCCCCACCCCTGCGATGACCACGATCAGCGCCAGGATCAGCCGCTCCTTACTGATCCCTTGCCGCCGTTTTTCTGCGCGGGCGCTCATCGGCCGCCTCCCAGGATGCCGCCGGCTTTCACCGCCGACACGATCTCATTGATCACCGAAACAGGCCGCACCAGGGCAAACCGCACGTGCCCCTCCCCCAGCGGTCCAAAGGCGGAGCCGGGGGTACACAGCAGCCCGGTGCGCTCCAGCAGTTCAAAGCAGAACTCCACCGAGTTTGAATATCCCGCTGGAAGCGGTGCCCAGACGAACATACTGCCCTGGCTGTCCGGCACGTCCCAGCCGATGGAGCGCAGCCCGCCGCACAGGGCGTCCCGCCGGGCCTGGTATTCCGCCCGGTTCCGGGCCACGCTGTCCTGGGGACCGTTGAGGGCGGCTGCCGCCGCGTGCTGGATGGGCAGGAACATCCCATAGTCGATTTGGGAGCGCAGACGCTTGAAAGCCCCCACCACCTCCCGGTTGCCCAGCATAAAGGACACCCGGGCCCCGGTCAGGTTGTAGGTCTTGGACAGGGAGTTGAACTCCACCCCCACCTCTTTGCCCCCCTCAAAGGCCAGGAGGGACTTGCCCACCCGTCCGTCAAAGATGATATCGGAGTAGGCGTTGTCGTGGACGATAACGATGTGATGCTTTTTTGCAAACGCGATGAGCCTGGGGTAGAACTCGTCAGGGGCCGCCGCGCCCAGGGGATTGGCCGGATAGGAAACCACCATAAACCGGGCTTTCTCCGCCAACACGGGGTCAAAATGCTCCAAATCCGGCAGATAATCGTTCTCCGCCAGCAGCGGATAGTAAACGCACCGCGCCCCGCACAGGTACGGCCCCAGCTCGAAGATGGTATAGCCCGGGTCGGGCACCAGCACCACGTCGCCGGGGTCGCACAGCGTCCAGCCGATGTGGGTCAGCCCCTCCTGGGAGCCGTATACCGCCATCAACTCATCCGGGGCCAGCTCCACGCCGTACCGCCAACTGTACCAGTTCTGCACCGCCGCCGTCAGCTCAGGCGTCTCGCCCAGGGAGTAGCGATAGTTGCTCGGATCGGACGCGGCCTGGGCCAGCGCCTCCACGATATGGGGCTCGGGCAGGAAGTCCGGCGTCCCGATGGACAGGTTGTACACCGGCTTCCCCTGGGCCAGACGTTCGTTTTTCCTGTCGTCCAGCACATTGAAAATGCCGGGCTGGAAGCCGTCCATCCGTCCCGCGAACTTGATCTCCATGGGCCATCCCCTCTTTATCTCTATTTCTTCAGCCGCGCCAGCAGGGCCTCTCCATCCCCGTCCCGTTCCCCCACCAGGATCAGGAACTGTTCCTCGTCTAAAACCGGCACGCCCAGCTCCTGGGCCTTCCTCAGCTTGGAGCCGGCGGCCTCCCCGGCCACCACGCACCCCGTCTTTTTGGACACGGAGCCGGATACCTTGGCTCCCAGGGCTTCCAGCTTCGCCCCCGCCTCCTTGCGGGAATAGACGGACAGCTCCCCGGTGAGCACAAAGGTGATGCCCGCCAGCTTGTCCCCCACCGGGGCCGCCTGGCTGTCCATGTTCACCCCCGCCTCCTTCAAGGCGGCGATGAGGTGCCGGCTCTGGGGGGCGGCGAACCACTCCGTGAGATAGTGGGCGGTAATGCCGCCGATGTCGTCGATGGCGGTGAGCTCTTCCTCTGTGGCCTGGGCCAGCGCGTCCAGGGAGCCGAACCGGGCGGCCAGGATCTTCCCCGCCTTCTGTCCCACCTGCCGGATGCCGAAGGCGTACAGCAGCTTGGACAGGTCGTTCCCTTTTGACTTTTCGATGGCCGCCAGCAGGTTTTCCGCCGACTTCTTGCCCATGCGCTCCAGTCCGGCCACCTTGTCCTGTTCCAGCGAGTAGAGATCAGCGGGGGTTTTCACCATGTTCGCGTCCACCAGCCCTTTCACCACCGCGGGGCCCAGGCCCTCGATGTCCATGGCGTCCCGGCTGGCAAAATGGGTCAGGTTGCGCAAAAGCTGGGCGGGGCACTCCGCCCCGGTGCAGCGGATGTGGGCGCCGTCCTCGTCCCGGGCCACCGCCGCGCCGCACACCGGGCACACCGTGGGCAGCAGATAGGGGCTTGTCCCCTCGGGCCGCTTCTCCTTCACCACGGACACGATCTCCGGGATGATCTCCCCCGCCTTCTGCACGATAACGGTGTCCCCGATGCGGATGTCCTTCTCCGTGATGAAGTCCTGGTTGTGGAGGGTGGCGTTGGTGACGGTGGTGCCCGCCAGCCGGACGGGAGAGACCACCGCTTTGGGGGTCAGCACCCCGGTGCGGCCCACCTGCACCACGATATCCCGCACCACGCTCTCCTTCTGCTCCGGCGGGTATTTGTAGGCCGCCGCCCAGCGGGGGAACTTGGCCGTCTCCCCCAGCGTGTCACGCTGTGACAAGTTATTTACCTTCACAACCGCCCCGTCGATATCAAAGGGGTATTTTTCCCTTTTATCCCCCAATTCGAAGATGGAGGATTGGATCTCGTCCATATCCCCGGACAGCCGGTAGTCGATGACCTTGAAACGCAGGGAGCGCAGCCAGTCCAACCCGGCGCTGTCCGTTTCAAAGGGCTCGTGGTCGGTGTACTGGATGTTGAACACCACCATGTCCAGCCCCCGGGCGGCGGCGATTTTGGGATCCAGCTGCCGCATGGAGCCGGCGGCGGCGTTGCGGGGGTTGGCGAACAGGCTCTCCCCCCGCAGTTCCCGCTCCTCGTTGAGCCGCTCAAAGGTCTTGCGGGGCATATAGACCTCCCCCCGGACGATGAGCGCCCCCGGGGTGTCCTCCAGCCTCATGGGGATGGAACGGATGGTGCGGATATTCTCCGTCACATCCTCCCCCACCTGGCCGTCCCCCCGGGTGGCCCCCCGGACGAACACGCCGTTCTCGTACTCCAGCGCCACGGACAGGCCGTCCACCTTGGGCTCCAGCAGATACTGGGGCTGGGCCCCGCTCTCCCGCACCCGGCGGTCGAAATCCAGCAGCTCGTCGGGGGAAAACACGTCCTGGAGGCTTTGCAGGGGGACACGGTGGGTCACCTGCGCGAAACTGTCCAGCGCCTTGCCCCCCACCCGCTGAGTGGGGGAGTCCGGCGTCACCAGCTCCGGGTGGGCCGCCTCTATATCCTCCAGCTCCCGGAGCATCCGGTCATACTCAAAATCGGGGATGGTGGGCGCGTCCAGTACATAATAATTGTAGTTGTGCTCGTTCAGTGTCCGCCGCAGTTCGGCGGCACGGATTTCAAAATCCATTCAGCCCATCCCCTTTTCCAAATTCAAATAGGTATCCGGCGTCTCGCCCACGATGACCGTTTCCGCCACGCACACGCTGCTGGCAACGGTCACGGGAAGCACCTCACCCGGCAAAAACAAATATATCGTGGCGGTGATATCCAGGCAGACCCGGTGCAGGGTCTGGTTCACCCCGGCGGAAGTGAAGGAATTGGCGTAGTCAGCAATAACCTCCCCCACCGAGTCCACCTTCACTCGCACGGACGGCCCCGCGCCGGCCAGAAGCGGCTGGTCAGTAAGCGTCCCCAGCGGAACCCCCAAAGCGTCACTGTCCAGGGTGCTCAGCTGCCGGGTGACCGCCTCCACCACCTGCCGCTTGAAGCGGCTGTTAGCCGCCGTGTTGCTGGTGAGGGAGGTCACCTTTCCCGACACGTCCGTCTCCATTGTGACAAAATCGGCGTAATTCATGTCGTTTTCCTGGAGACAGTTGTCCACCGCCGTGTCGATGGCCTGGGTCATCAGGTTGGTGGCCCGGCTGGAGGCCGCGGTCTCCAGGACAGGGCGCAGCCGCCCGTTCAGCGTGTGAAGGATCAGCCACGCCAGCACCAGGGCCGCCAGCACCGGCAGAAGCACGGCCAGCGGTCCCTCCCGCCGCAGATATGCAGACAAGCGTTTCAGCTTTACAGGCATACAGCCACCCCCTACAGGGCACTGTATGCCGGAGACGGCTCGGCCTATGCCAGCCTCACTCCCGCAGCAGCTCCTCTGCCGCCAGCATGATGCCGGTCTTGCCCGATTCGTAGGTCAGGCCGCCCTGGAGGTAAACCGTATACGGCTCCCGCATGGGCGCGTCGGCGGACAGCTCGATGGACGCCCCCTGGATGAATGCCCCCGCCGCCATGATGACCGGGCAGTCGTACCCCGGCATATCCCAGGGCTCCGGGGTGACGTAGGAATCCACCGGGGCCCCGGACTGGATGCCCCTGCAGAACCGCTTCACCGCTTCCGGCCCGCCCAGGTGGATCATCTGGATGATGTCATGGCGGACGGCGTCCGATTTCGGCTCTGCCTCATAGCCTAACCCCTCCATGAGCCGGGCGGCGAACACGGCGGTTTTCAGCGCCTGAGCCACGGTATGGGGGGCCAGGAACAGCCCCTGGTACAGCAGGCGGTTGTTGCCCAGGGTGGAGCCGCACTCCTTCCCGATGCCCGGGCAGGTGAGGCGCATGGCGGCGCCCTCCACCAGATCGTGCCGACCGGCGATGTACGCCCCGGTGGGGGCCAGCCCTCCGCCGGGGTTCTTGATGAGGGAGCCCACCACCAGGTCGGCCCCCACATGGGTGGGTTCTTTCTCCTCCACGAACTCCCCGTAGCAGTTGTCCACTAGGATGGCGGCATTCGGGTTGTTCTCCCGCACGATGGCGCACAGTTCCCCGATCTCGTCCACCGACAGGGACGCCCGGGTGGCGTACCCCTTGGAGCGCTGGATGAGCACCGCCTTCACCTTCGGGTCGCGGACGGCCTGGGCCAGCCCCTCCCGGTCGGGGGCATTGTCCTTCAGTTCCACCTGGCGGTATTCCACGCCGTAATCCTTCAAGGAACCGTGGCCCTTGTCCACCGCCCCCACCACACCCAGCAGGGTGTCGTAGGGCGCGCCCACGGCGGACACCAGCACATCCCCCGCCTTCAGCGCCCCAAACAGGGCGCAGGTGATGGCGTGGGTGCCGTTGACGAACTGGATGCGCACCAGGGCATCCTCCGTGCCGAAGAGCTCCGCGTAGATCTCGTCCAGCTTGTCCCGGCCCAGGTCATCGTAGCCGTAGCCGGTGGTGCCGGCGAAATAGCTCTCCGCCACCCGGTGCTTCTGGAACGCCGCCAGCACCCGCTGGGTATTGGCCTGGGCAGTGGCGTCAATGCGGGCAAACTGCTCTTCCAGCCCCCGCTCCACCTGGGCGGCAAGGGCCCTTACCTGTTCTGAGATGCGCAAAGGAGAATCCATATCATCCATACCGTCCTATCCTGATTTTCTCTTATCTCTCCAGCTTGCTGGCCGCAAAGGCCGCCGCCAGCTCCGCGCAGGCGCGCACGTCGCCCAAATCCGCCATCTCGGTGGGGGTATGGGTGTAGCGGCAGGGGATGGAAATGCCCCCGGCATACACCCCGGCCCGGGTGGCCTGGATGGGGCCGGCGTCAGTGCCGCCGAACTGGAGCACGTCCCGCTGGGCGGCGATGCCCTTTTCCTCTGCCAAGGCCATCAGCCTGTCCACCAGCGCCGGAGTGCAGATGACGGAGCGGTCCATCACCTTGACCGCCGCGCCCTTGCCGCACAGGCTGCTGGCCGTATGCTTACTTCCCGGCTCGTCGTCCGCGCCGGTGACGTCTACCGCGATGCCGTAGTCCGGGTCGATGGCCCAGGCGGCGGTCTTGGCCCCCCGGCAGCCCACCTCTTCCTGGGCGGAGAACACGAAGTAGACGTCGTTGTCCGTCTTCTCCATCCGCTCCATCACCATGAGCAGTACCAGGCAGGACACCCGGTTGTCCAGGTAGGGGGAGATCACCCGGCCCGCCGCGGCCCGGGCGGGGGTGTCGTATACCGCCACGTCCCCCACCTTCACCAGCTTCTTGGCTTCCGCCTCATCCGCCGCGCCTAGGTCGATCACCAGGCCGTCCACCTTCAGCTTGGCAATATCGGCGTCCTCCGGGGCGCAGACCAGCCCCCGGACGCCGCTCTGGAACCGCACGGGGGTGTACAGCACCTCCTTGGGGCTGACGCCGCCCACAGCGCCCACGTGGACGAAGCCCTTCTCGTCGATGTGGGTGGCCACCAGCCCGATGGAATCCATGTGGGCGGAGAACATCACCCGCGGGCCGTTCCCCTTTTTGCGGCAGATGAGATTGCCCATGGTGTCCCGGGAAATCTCGTCCACATAGGGCGCGGCCAGCTTCTCAATTACCTGGGAAATCTCTTTTTCACAGCCGGAGGGGCCAAAGGCCCCCACCA
This sequence comes from Clostridiales bacterium, assembly GCA_014799485.1. Next base: position 9,664 of record JAAVHY010000049.1, read on the forward strand.
GCTCGGTGAGCGTTTTCATCATATCCATGTCAAATTCCTCCGTATCAACCTGGGTTGTCAGCGCTCCGCCATGGCCCGGATAAACAGCCGGGCGAGGGCAAGCATCTGCTCTGCGTCGTTCAGGCTGCACACACTGCTGGGCGCGTGAAGATAGCGCACCGCCGCCGAGATGCCGGCCACCCGGACGCCCGCCTTGGTGCGCTGGACGGCCTTTGCGTCGGTGCCGCCGGACAGATAGTGCTTCATCTGCCAGGGCAGTCCGTTGTCCTCTGCCAAGGCGCGCAGCAGCTCGAACAGTTCCCGGTCGTAGATGGCGCTGTTGTCCATCCAGGACAGCACCGGGCCCTTCCCCGGCCAGCACACCTGCCGCTCCGGCCCCAGGGCGGGAATATCGGCGGAGGTGGTTCCCTCCAGCACCAGGGCGGTCTCCGGGGTGACGGAGAAAGTCGCGCCGAAGGCCCCCCGGGTGCCCACCTCCTCCATGGCGGTAAAGGTGAAGGTGCAGTCCATGGGCAGCTCCTCTTCCAGCAGCTTCACCATGACGGCACAGCCCACCCGGTCGTCGATGGCCTTGGCCTTGAGCATCCTGTCGCCAAACTCCACCGCGTCGCTGACAAAGGTGCAAATATCCCCCAGCTCCACCTGGGCCATGGCCTCGTCCCTGTCCTTCGCGCCGATGTCGATATACAAATCGGCGAGTTTTGGCACCTTTTTGCGCTCCTCGGCGGTGGTCAGGTGGATGGCTTTCAGCCCGATGACGCCGGGTATCCCCTTCTCGCCCACGCTGACCCGCTTGCCCAGCAGCACCCGGCGGTCGATGCCGCCCACACAGCCGAACTTGAGGCAGCCCGCCTCCGTCACCGACTTTACCATCAGCCCCACCTCGTCCATGTGGGCGCACAGCATCAGCTTGTTCCCCGTGGGCCTGGCCCCCCGCTTGAACACGATGAGGTTGCCCAGGGCGTCGGTGCGGATGTCGTCGGCATAGGGCTCCACCCGTTTGCGGATATAGTCCCGTACCTGGTCTTCATGGGAGGACACGCCGGAGAGGGCGCACAGGGTTTTCAGGGTCTCGATCATTGCGCTCCCTCCTTTCCCAGATCCACCGTAAAGGCGGCCAGCAAGCGGGCGCAGTCCTCCAGGTCGCCGCGCTCCACCACCTCCACCGGGGTGTGCATATATTTCAGGGGCACGGACAGGATGGCCGTGGCAATCCCCTCGTTGGCGATCTGCATCCCCCAGCCGTTGGTGCCGGTGCTCCCCTCCATGACCTCCTTCTGAACGGCCATACCCAGTCCGGCCGCCTTGTCCAGCAGCCGCCTGGTCATCCACCGGGCCATGTTGGGGCCGATACCCACCGCCGGGCCGCCGCCCATCACGAAGGTCTCGTCCTTGGGCGCGTCCGGGGTTCTGCCGTGGGTCACGTCCACCGCCACGCAGAAGTCCGGCGCCAGCCCCTGGGCCCCCACCTGGGCGCCCACGCCACCGACCTCCTCACACACGCTGCCCAGGATATACAGATCCACGTCCAGCTCCTGCCCCTTCAGCAGCTCCGCTGCCCGCAGCAGGGTGGCAAAACAGGCCCGGTCATCCAGCGACTTGGTACACACCTGCCGCTCCCCCAGGGGGGTGAAGTCCGTGCGGTAGGACACCGGCGTGCCGATGGGAATCAGCCGCCGCGCCTCCTCCTGGGACAGCCCGGTGTCAATGAACAGGTCCTTGACCTCCGGGGCCTTCTCCCGGTCCTCCGCCGACAGCACATGGGGCGGCAGGCAGGCCACCACCCCCAGCCTGGGCGGCTCGGTGAGGATGAGCACCTCCCGGTCGGGCAGCATCCGGGGGTCGACCCCGTTGGCCTTGAAGCGCAGGAAACCGTCCTTATGCCCGGTGACCACCAGCCCTACCTCGTCCAGATGGGCGTCCAGCAGAAGTTTTTTTGCCCCCGGCTTGCCGCAGCGGCGCAGGCCGATGAGATTGCCCAGCCGGTCGATCCGCACCTCGTCCATCAGCGGCTCCAGCAGCTCCTTCGCCGCCAGCGCCACCGGCCCCTCAAAGCCGGACGGGCCACAGGCGGAGCACAGGGTCCTTAATATCTCTTCCATCTCCAAGCGTATCACCTCATTCGTGTAGTCCGTTGACCAGCTCTTTGAATACGTTCCCCCGCTCCTCAAAGTTCTTGAAGCGGTCGAAAGACGCGCTGGCGGGGGACAGGATGACCACGTCCCCGGGCTTTGCCAGGGCGCGTGAGCGCTCCACCGCGTCCCTCAAATCGGCGCAGTCATAGACAGCGGGCTCCCCCTCCCGATAACCGGGGGCCGCCAGGGTGGCCGCCTTGATCTTTTCGGCGGTGTCCCCGGTGAGGAACAGCGCCTTGACGCGCTCCACGATCTCCGGCCCCAGCACATCGTAGGGGATGTGCTTGTCATAGCCCCCGGCGATGAGGATGACCTTTTGATCGAACGACCGCAGCCCCGCGATGGTACGGCTGGGGCTGGAGGCGATGGAGTCGTTGTACCAGCGCGCCCCGTCCAGCTCCCGCACCAGCTCGATGCGGTGGGCCACGCCGCCGAAGGCGCGGGCGTACTCCCGGATCACCTCATCGGGCACCAGGCCGTCCACCGCCGCGACAGCGGCCATGTAATTTTCCAGGTTGTGCAGACCGGGCAGCAGGATATCGCTGGCGGCAAGCACCGGGCGCCCGCCGCACATCACTGTCTTATCCTTCAGCCAGACCCCGCCTTCAATGGGCCTCCTGCGGCTGAACAGGACGGCCGTCCCCCTGGCCTCCCTTGCAAACCCGGCGGTGATCTCGTTGTCAGCGTTGAGCACCAGCCGGTCGCCGGCGTCCTGGTAGGCGAAGATATTCCGCTTGGCGCTCACGTACTCGTCCATATCCTTGTGTACATCCAGGTGGTTGGGGGCCAGGTTGGTGACCACGGCGATGCTGGGGCTCTGCCTCACCGTCATGAGCTGGAAGGAAGACAGCTCCAGCACCACCATATCGTCCGGCCGGATATCGTCTACCTGGCACAAAAGCGGGTGGCCGATGTTGCCCCCCACGAAGGTGCGGTAGCCCGCCGCCTTCAACAGCCCCGCGATGATGGTGGTGGTGGTGGTCTTGCCGTCCGAGCCGGTCACCGCGATGACCCGGCAGGGGCACAGGTCCAGGAACGCCTCCATCTCGGAGGTGAGCTCTGCCCCCGCCGCCACCGCCCGGGCGATCTGCGGCACGTCGGGCCGCAGCCCCGGCGTGCGGAAGATCACGTCCGCCCCGTCCAGATGGTCCAGGTAGTCATGCCCCAGGGCGGCGGTCATGCCCCGGCGCTCCAGCCCCTCGATGAGGCCGTTGAAGTCCTCCCTGCGCCGCTTGTCGCACACCAGCACCGGCACGCCCGCGTCCAGCAGGCCTTCCACCAGCGGCTGATTGGACACACCCAGCCCGATCACCGCCACTTTTTTCCCTTTTAACGATCCAAAATACCCTTCCAGCGCCGATTCCATGGGCATCCGCACCTCCATGCTTTGATTCCAGCGTTTCCCTCCAAAGCCAGATATTGCATACTGAGTTATTATACCCCATTCAAATCCATTTGACAATCGCAAAAAGATGAAGTACAATCAAATTCGCAAGTAAGCTGGACAGCCGCGCGGCCAGGCCGAAAGGCCGTCCGTGAGGAAAGTCCGGGCTCCGCAGGGCAAGGATAACGGGTAACACCCGCCGGGGGCGACCCCAGGAAAAGTGCAACAGAAATAGACTACCCCGCCGGACTTGTGCCGGCGAGGAAAAGGTGGAAAGGCGAGGTAAGAGCTCACCCAATGGCGTGCCAAGCGCCCATTGCTGTAAACTCTATCCGGAGCAACGCCGTGGGAACACACAAGGCCGGCCCGGCCGTGTTCAGGAGGCGGCTGGAGCGTACCGGCAACGGTACGTCGAGATAGATGGCTGTCTTAAATGACAGAACCCGGCTTACAGGCTTACTTGCACCAAAACGCGGGGCTCCCCCAGGGGCCCCGCGGCTCATTAAAACAGCGCTATTTTATGGCGGACACGCAGCGAAGAGAAAGAAGGAGCTTGACATGACCACCATTTACCTCATCCGCCACGGCCAGGCCGAAGGCAATCTCTACCGCCGCTGCCACAGCTGGCACAACGGCCTGCTCACCCAAAAGGGCCGGGAGCAGGTCAAGGCCCTGGAAAAGCGGTTCGAGGGTGTCCATTTCGACGCGGTGTATTCCAGCGACCTCTACCGCGCCATGGCCACCGCCGGCGCCATCTACCGCCCCCGGGGCCTTACCCTGCGCGTCGACCCCGGCCTGCGGGAGATCGGCGCGGGGGTGTGGGAGGACGTCCCCTGGGGCCAGCTCCTCCACGACTTCCGGGACAGCCTCACCTCCTTCCTGTCCTGTGACGACAGCTGGCAGATAGAGGGCTGTGAGACCTTCCCCCAGGTACGTGCCCGGATGGATCAGTCGATCCGGCGCATTGCCGCCGCCCACCCGGGGCAGACGGTAGCGGTGGCGTCCCACGGCTGCGCCATCCGGTGCGGACTGTCCGTGTGGCTGGGGACGGCGACCAACCAGGTGCCCCTGCCTGACAACACCGGCGTGGCCAAGCTGGAGGTGGAGGACGGGCACGTCAGCGTGGCGTACTACAATGACAACAGCCACCTGGACCCCGAGGCGGCGGTCCCCAAGGCCAGCATCACTTACGGCATCCCGGGCATGGAGCGCAACGCCTTGCGCTTCGTCCCCCTGCCCTTGCCCCAGGAACGGGAGCGGTACATAGCCGCCCGACAGGAGAGCTGGCGGACTGTTTACGGGACGATGGACGGCTTTGACGGGGAGCGATCCCTGGCGGAAGCGGAGCAAAACCGCGCCCGGGATCCCGGCTGCCTGCTGGCCGCCCAACTGGGGGACGTTTTCGTGGGCATCCTCCAGATGGACTGGGAGCGGGACCGTGAGCGGCAGGCGGGATGGGTTTCCCTCCTATATATAGCGCCGGAGTTCCGGGCCAAAGGGTTGAGCGTCCAGCTGCTGGGCCAGGCGGTGTCCGTCTACCGCGCCATGGGGCGGCAGTTCCTGCGGCTGTGCTGTCCCCCGGAAAGCCGGTGCGCAAAAGGATTTTGCCATTCCAACGGGTTTTACAAAATCGGTGAGGAACCGGGCGGCGCGGGCCGCCTGGACGTGATGGAAAAGTACATCGGCCTTGAGCTGTAAACAAAAGGACGGCCGGGAAATCCCGGCCGCCCTTTTTGTTACGGCATGGCCCTGCCGGCGCCGTTGGCCGCGTCACCAATGGCGTTGCCCGCGCCCCGGGCCGCGTCGCCCACGGCGTCGCCGATGTCGTCTATGACGTTGCCCGCGCCGGAGCGGGCCTTGCCACCCATCCCCGCGCTGTTCTGGGCGTCGTCGTCCACGTCAGCGCTGTTCTGGGCGCCGCCGCCCACGTCGGAGCTGTTCTGCGCGCCGCCGCCCACCTCCGCGCTGGGCCGCTCGTTCTGACCGCCGGACCCGCTGTCGGTATTCGTGACGGGCGCGGTGCTGTTGACGTCATTGTTGGCGGAACAGCCTGTCAGCGCCAGGGCCATCACACAGGCCATGGCAAGAGCGAAATATTTCAGCTTCATTTTTATCTGCCTCCTGCTTTTTCTTCATGATCCCCGTCACTCATTATGCGCCGGCGGATATGATTCAAAGCAGGTAGTTTTTTCTTTTTTATCGCGAAAACTCCTTTGGCCGTGCCGCGGGCGTTCGCGATCACGCAATCGCGTACCGGGCGCTTGCCGATCATAAAAAGCTCCCCCGGCAGAGCCGGAGGAGCTTCTATTTTTATTGCGGATTGATGGTGTAGTTAGGCGCTTCCTTGGTGATGTAGATGTCGTGGGGATGGGACTCCTTCAGGCCGGCGGAGGTGATCTGGGTAAACTGGGCGCGGGTGCGCAGCTCCTCGATGGTGCCACAGCCGCAATAGCCCATGCCGGAGCGCAGACCGCCCATCATCTGGTAGATGGTCTCGGCCACCGGCCCCTTGTAAGGGACGCGGCCCTCCACGCCCTCGGGCACCAGCTTCTTGTTGTTCTGCTGGAAGTACCGGTCCTTGGAACCCTTGGCCATGGCCCCCAGGGAGCCCATGCCCCGGTATACCTTGAACTGGCGGCCCTGATACACCTCGGTGTCGCCGGGGGACTCCTCACAGCCCGCCAGCAGCGAGCCCAGCATGACCACGTTGCCGCCCGCGGCGATGGCCTTGGCGATGTCGCCGGAGTACTTGATGCCTCCGTCGGCAATGATGGGGATGCCGTATTCCGCCGCCACCTGGGCCGCGTCGAACACGGCGGTGACCTGGGGCACACCGATGCCCGCCACCACGCGGGTGGTGCAGATGGAGCCGGGGCCGATGCCGATCTTCACGCAGTCGGCGCCCGCCTCGATGAGGGCGCGGGTGCCTTCGGCGGTGGCCACGTTGCCCGCCACCAGCTGCACATCGGGGTACAGGGACTTGATGCGCATCACGCACTCCAGGATGTTGCGGGAGTGGCCATGGGCGGAATCCAGGCACAGCACGTCCGCGCCGGCCTCCACCAGGGCGGCCACCCGGTCCAGCACGTCGGCGGTGACGCCGATGGCCGCGCCCACCAGCAGCCGGCCCTTCTCGTCACGGGCGGAGTTGGGGTAGACCTGGGCCTTCTCGATGTCCTTGATGGTAATGAGGCCCTTCAGGTGGAACTGTTCGTCCACGATGGGCAGCTTCTCAACCTTATGCTTGCGCAGGATCTCCCGGGCCTCGTCCAGGGTCGTGCCCTCGGGGGCCGTGACCAGATGGTCCTTGGTCATCACGTTGTCAATAAGCTTGCTCATATCGGTCTCAAACTTCATATCCCGGTTGGTGATGATGCCGATGAGCTTGCCGCCGTCGCAGATGGGCACGCCGGAGATCTTATACTTGGCGCACAGCTCGTCCGCTTCCGCCAGGGTGTGGCCGGGGCCCAGCCAGAACGGATCGGTGATGACGCCGTTCTCACTGCGCTTCACCATGTCCACCTGCTCGGCCTGCTGGCCGATGGACATATTCTTGTGGATCACGCCAATGCCGCCCTCACGGGCCAGGGCAATGGCCATGCGGTACTCGGTCACCGTGTCCATGGCCGCGCTCATCACCGGGATGTTCAGGGTGACCTTCTTGGTCAGCTGGGTGTGCAGATCCACGTCCGCCGGAAGCACATTGCTCTCCGCCGGGATGAGCAGCACGTCGTCAAAGGTGAGGCCCCGCTTGCCGAACTTGTCATTCCATTCCATCTGCGCCATATTTCATCCTCCTACGATTTAATTTTTCCCATTCTACGCTTTGTCAAGGTCGATGTCAAGATGTATAAACCACAACGTCGCTTTTCGGCACTTTTGCCCAGGAGAACAGGGGGATCAGCTGGCTGGCTTGCACACTTTGCGGCTTATCCAGCAGCCCCGCGTACCAGGCCAGCAAGCCCGTCAGCTCCTGGGGCGTGTACCGCTCCCGCAAAGCGCCCATGTCCAGGTCGCGGTCGCGCTTGGCCAGCCGCCGCCCGTCGGGAGCCAGCAGCAGGGGCGTATGGTAAAACTCCGGCGGCCGGTGACCCAGCACCTGGTGGAGCCACGCCTGCCGGGGGGCGGAGCACAGCAGATCCCGCCCCCGCACCACATGGTTCACCCCCATCAGCGCGTCGTCCACCACCACCGCCAGCTGGTAGGCGAACACCCCGTCGGAACGGCGGACGATGAAATCCCCGCAATCCCGGGCCAGGTTTTCCGTGTACGTGCCGCAGTTCCCGTCCTCCACGGTGACAGCCAGGTCGGGACACCGCGCCCGCCATGCCGGACGGCGGCCCTGGCGCTCCAGCTCCGCCCGTTCGGATGCCGTCAAACGGAAGCACTTCCCGCTGTACACCACCGCGCCGTCGTCCCGGTGGGGCGCGGAGGCGGCCATGCGCTCCGTCCGGGAGCAGTAGCAGGGGTATATCAGCCCCTTTTCCTCCAGCACCCGGAACGCTTCCTCATAGTAAGCGGTGCGGCGGCTCTGCATATAGGCCGGCTCCAACCCGCCCTCGTCCCAGTCCAGCCCCAGCCAGCGCAGGTCGTCCATGAGCTGAACAGCAAACTCCCGGCTGGTGCGCTGAGTGTCCAGATCCTCGATGCGCAGCACCAGCTCCCCCCGGTTGCTGCGCACATCCAGCCACGCCAGCAGCGCCGAGAGCAGGTTGCCTAAATGCATCCGCCCGCTTGGGGTCGGGGCAAACCGCCCTCTTACTTTCATGGCTCCTCCCCCCTGTCAGTCAAAAAAGGTGAGCTGGCGGTCCCCATAGCCCAGAGCGGCCGCCCGGATGATGGATTTCATATCGTACAAAATGCCCCGCTCCCGGCAAGCCGCGCTGAACGCCGTCCACAGCGCCCGCGCCCTGGGGCTGGCGCACTGGTAGCGGTCCCCGTACTGCCGCAGATACCGCTCCTTCAGCCCCTGGCCGGGAAAGGCCCGCTCCAAGCCGTCCAGAAAATACTCCCGCTGGCCCTGCCGCATGGTGACGCCCAGGGCGGGATAGATGAACCGGGCCCCCGCCCGTGCCGCGCTCTCCACAACCGCCAGCACGTTCTCGTCGCTGTCCTCCAAAAAGGGCAGCACCGGCATGAGCAGCACCCCGGCGAACAGCCCCGCTTCGCTCAATCGCTCCAGCGCAGCCAGCCGTTTGCTGGGCGGGGGCGCGTGGGGCTCGAGCTTTGCCGCCAGGGCGTCGTCCGTCGTGGTGACGGTGAGCTTGCAGATCACCGGGGAATGGCACTGGATGGAGGTCAAAATGTCAATGTCCCGGACGATCAGATCGCTTTTGGTGGCGATGGCCACGCCGCAGTCATAGGCGTCGATGAGCTCCAGCGAATGGCGGGTGAGTTGAAGCTCCTCCTCAAAAGGGTTGTAAGGGTCGCTCATCGCCCCCATGCTGATGAACGCGGGCCGAACCTTCCGGGCCAGGTCGTCACGGAGGATGCGCAGGGCGTCCGCCTTGGCCCGCACCCGGTCGAACTCCCCGACCTGGTAACAGTCGCTGCGGCTGTCACAGTACAGACAGCCGTGGCAGCAGCCCCGGTAGATGTTCATGGTGTGGTCGGTGCCGAACCACTCGGTGGAGCGGCTGCGGTGGAGCAGGTGTTTGGCAGGTATGTATTCCATGTCCGCTTCCCCCCTCCTTCCCTCACGCCGCACCGGCACTCCGCCAGATTGGCGCAAGCCCCTCCCGGCCTTTGGTCGGGAGGGGCGTTTCTCACTTTTTATTGAAAATGCGGAAAATGTCGTCGAAGGGATCGGCCTCAGGGGGCTCAGCGGCGGACTCCGACAGGGGCTTGGGGGGCGTGATGGGGCCCACCCCGGCGGGGACGCACGTGGGCTTGTCCTCCTGGGCGGCCTGGGGCTTGGCCTGGGCGGGCCGCTCCGCTTCCTTCTCCGGGACGGGGTTGTCCACCTCGCCGAAGCCGGTGGCGATGACGGTGACCCGCAGCTCGTCCTCCAGGGTGTCGTCAAAGGCGGTGCCCATCATGGACAGGGCGTCCGGGTCGGCCACCTGCTTGACCATCTCGGCGGCCTGCTCCACCTCCTCCAGACCCATGTCCATAGGCCCGGTGATGTTGACGATGATGCCCTTCGCCCCCTGGATGGAGGTCTCCAGCAGGGGGCTGTTGATGGCAATGCGGGTGGCCTCCTCCGCCTTGTTCTTGCCCGCGGCCCGGCCCACGCCCATGTGGGCCAGCCCCGCGTCCTTCATCACGGCGGTGACGTCGGCAAAGTCCAGGTTGATCAGGCCGGTGGTCTTGATCAGGTCGGAAATGGACTGCACCGCCTGACGCAGCACATCATCGGCGATGGCAAAGGCATTGGCAAAGGTGATCTTCTCGTCGGTGGCGTACTGGAGGCGGTCGTTGGGGATGATGACCAGGGAGTCCACCTTCTGCCGGAGCTCCTCAATGCCCCGGGCGGCCTGATCCATGCGGCGGCGCCCCTCAAAGTTGAAAGGCTTGGTGACCACGCCCACGGTGAGGATGCCCTTCTCCTTGGCCAGCTCCGCCACCACCGGGGCCGCCCCGGTGCCGGTGCCGCCTCCCATGCCGGCGGTGACGAACACCATATCCGCCCCTTCCAGCAGGGCGCTGATCTGCTCCTTGCTCTCCTTGGCGGACTCCCGGCCCACCTCGGGGTTGGCCCCCGCACCCTTGCCGCCGGTGAGCTTCTCGCCGATGGCCAGCTTCTGGGTGGCCTCGGAAGCGTTGAGACACTGGCGGTCGGTGTTTACGGCGACAAACTCCACACCCTGCATCCCCGAGCGAACCATGCGGTTGACCACGTTATTGCCGCCGCCGCCTACGCCAATGACCTTTAATACGTCCTCGTGGCTGGCGGCGGAATCCATTACAAATGCCATCCTGTGACCCTCCTATGTAAAACCAGTGATAGTCCAAACAATAAGACGCCAAACTACATCTTGTTATATTGTACCCTTTTTTCCCAAAGCGGTCAATAGAAAATCGCAGTTTTTTGCCGTCCCTCCAAAACTTTACGATCTGTCCGGCCGGAAGTAGGCTTTCCCGTCCATCACCGTCAGGTCCAGCACGCCGCCCTGCCCCTCCTGGATCGTCCCATCCTCCAGGCCCCGGGTCAGGGCGCTCCGGGCCAGGTAGACGCAGTAGTCATAATCCCCGCCCCGGGGCAGCCGCAGGTGGTAGATGCCGTATTCCAGCGTCATGGACGTGGCGGCGGTGCAGTCCAGCGCCGTGCACTGCGGCAGGATGCCGTATTCCTCCAGCGCGCCCAGCAGCTGCTTGACGTAGTCCAGGGTGAGCGCTTCCTCCTCGGTTGTCTGGATCATCCCCCCGGCGTAGGGTCCCACCGCCGTGAGGCCGTCGACCCGGATCGTCTGGATGGAGCCGTTGTCCTTTTCCAGCAGCTTGCCCTGGGCGGAGATGAGCCAGCGCCCCTCGGCCGAGTCCACCGACGCCGCCGCCACCCGCTCCGTCACCCGGATGACCAGCCCGTCCGGGTAGACCCGCTGGAGGGCCACCCCCTCCACATAGGGCAGCTGGGTGCGGATGGACGCCGACACCCGGCTGCCGGCCAGGGCAATGAGATTGTCGCCTGTCTTGATGCCAGACGCCTCGATGATCTCCTCGGCGGTATAGCGCACATTGCCCGTCACTTCGATGGTGTTTACCCGGAAAAAGACCACACAGGCCACGATGACCGCCGCGGAGATCAGCAGGACGGACAGCATTTTGTAAAGGCCGCCAAACCGGCCCCGCCGCTTTTTCGGCCTGCTGTGTCTGCGCTGTCGTGCCACGGTCGTCACCTCGGTTCTGATCTATCTGCTATTCTTCCCTGCGTTCAACATTTGCCCCCAGGGCCCCGAGCATTTCCTCCAGCCCCTCGTAGCCCCGGTCGATGTGGTTCAGGCCGGACAGGACCGTGGTCCCCTCCGCCCCCAGGGCCGCCGCCGCCAAAGCGCCGCCCCCCCGCAGGTCGGACGCCTCCACCCGGGCACCGTGGAGCCGTTCCACCCCCCGCACCAGGGCCACCCGGCCCTCGGTGGTGATGTCCGCCCCCATGCGGATGAGCTCGGGCACGTGGCGGTAGCGGCTGTCGAACATGGTCTCTACGAACAAAGTGCATCCCCGGGACGCCGCCAGCGCCGCCATCACCGGGGCCTGCGCGTCGGTGGGGAAGCCGGGATAGGGGGCGGTCCGGATGGTGGGCACACCCTTGAGCGGAACGCCCCCATCCCGCTCCAGCTCCACGTATTCCAGCCTGCTCTCCACCCGGCAGCCCGCCTGGTGGAACACGGACAGGACCGTGGCCAGGTGCCGCCAGTCCACCCCGCTCAGCCGCACCCTTCCCCCTGCCGCCGCCGTGGCGGACAGCAGGGTGGCCGCCACGATGCGGTCGCCCATGACAGTGTATTCCCCGCCGGACAGCGGGCGGCCCCCTTCCACAGTAATGGTGGAACTGCCCGCCCCCCGGACATCCGCCCCCAGGCTGTTGAGGAAGCCCTGGAGATCGCCGATCTCCGGCTCCCGGGCCGCGTTGGAGATGGTGGTGGCGCCTTGCGCCCCCACGGCGCACAAGATCGCGTTTTCCGTAGCGCCCACACTGGGCAGGGCCAGCTGTATCTCCCCGCCCCGGGGCCGTCCCTGGCAGTGGATGCCCCAGTCCTCCCGCACCTCGCACCCCAGGGCCCGGATGGCGCTGAGATGCAGGTCGATGGGCCTGGGGCCCAGCTCGCACCCGCCGGGGTAGGTCAGGTGGGCCTCCCCCGCCCGGGCCAGCAGCGGCCCCAGGAAAATGATGGACGAGCGCATGGAGCGCATCTGTTCCTCCGAGACCGTGTTCCCCGACGCCCCGGTGGGGTCCACCCAGACGGTGTGACCCTCCTGCTCTGCCCTGCATCCCAGGCGGCGGAGTATGCCCAGCGCGGCGGTCACATCGGTGAGTTTTGGGCAGTTGCGCAGCGTTACCGGCCCCCGTGCCAGCAGACAGGCGGCTAAAATGGGCAGCACGCTGTTTTTTGCCCCATGGACGGCCAGCTCGCCCTCCAGCGGCATCCCGCCCCGAAGATACATTACACTCATGGCAAAGCCTCCCCATAGAAAGAAATCTCGATCCATTCTATGCGGATAGGCTTTCAGCCGTTATTTTATGAGCGCAACGAGGTTTTCATAGATATCCTGGGCCGCATGGGGCGCGGCCAGCTCACGCAGGGCCTTCCCCATGGCCGCCCGGCGGGCGCCGTCGGCCAGCAGGTCCATCGCCGCTTTGTAGAGGTCTTCGCCGGTGCAGCCCTTCTCCTCCACCAGCTCCACCCCGCCCCGGTCGGCCAGCACCTTGGCGTTTTTGTACTGGTGGTTTGCCGCCACGAAGGGGGAGGGCACCAAAATAGCGGGCTTGCCCAGGGCGGTGAGCTCCCCGATGGTGGACGCCCCCGCCCGGCAGATCACCAGGTCGGCCGCCGCCATCACCACCGGCATATCGTCGATATAGGGCCGCACCTCTTTTTCATCCACCTTGATGTTCCGCTTGGCCAGCTCAGCGGTCATGCTTTTGTAGTCCCGTCCGGCGGCATGGATGTAGTGGAAGGGCTTCCCCTCCGCCGCCCAGCGCTCCACCAGGTCTACCGTGTGATCGCTCATATGCCCCGCCCCCTGGGAGCCCCAGAAGGACACCACCAGGGGGTGACTGTCCGTCAGTCCCAGCTCCAGCCGGGCCTGCTCCCGGTCCAGGGAGAAGAACTCCCCCCGCACCGGGGTGCCGGTGACGGCCACCTTTTTCGCGTCCTTATAGTAGGCCGCCGCCTCGGGGAAACCGACCATCACCAGATCCACCTGGTTGGCCAGCGTCCGGGTGGTAAGGCCCGGGTAGGCGTTGGACTCGTGGAGGGCGCATGGGATATGCCGCCTGGCCGCCTCGTGGACGGCGGGATAGGAGGCGTAGCCCCCCGTGCCCACCACCAGGTCGGGCTTGAACCGCTTGAGGATGACCGCCGCCTCGTGCTGCCCCACCGGCAGCTTGAAGACGCTGCCCACATTGTGCTTGATGATTTTCCAGCTCCAGGCGCGTTCGAAGGTGGACACCTTTACCGTCTCGATGGGGTAGCCCGCCTGGGAAACCAGCCGCTGCTCCATCCCCCGCTCCGCGCCCACGAACAGGATCTCGCAGCCGGGGTGGCGGCTCTTGAACTGCTGGGCCACCGCCAGGGCGGGGTTGACATGGCCCGCCGAGCCGCCGCAGGTAAATATCACTTTCATGTCGTCCTCACAAACTCCATTCCTCTCGCTTCCGCCCTTCGGCGAAAGCTCGCTCATTTCGTTGCTCGTCCTCTCCCCACGAAAGCTGAACGGCGCTTTCGCGGGGGCCCCTTACCTCCTATTCCGCCTTGGGGGCGGCGATTTGCCGGGACACACTTAATACCATGCCCATCTCCGCCAATTGGATGGCCAGGGCCGTGCCGCCGTAGCTGAAAAAGGGCAGCGAGATGCCCGTGGGGGGCAGGAAGCCCGTCACCACGCCGATGTTGAAGAAGGCCTGGAATGCCGTCAGCGACGTGATGCCCACCACCAGCAGGGTGCCGAAGCGGTCCCGGGCGTGGAGGGCCAGCCAGTAGCCCCGGATGATGAGCAGGGCGAACAGGGCGATGATGACGCAGGCCCCCACCATACCCAGCTCCTCGCAGAGAATGGGGAAAATATAGTCGTTGTGCTCCTCCGGCAGGAAGGCGTTTTTCTGCCGGCTGTTGCCCAGCCCCACCCCCAGCAGGCCGCCGGAGCCGATGGCGATCCTGGCCTGAATGGGCTGGAAGCCGTCCCCCAAGGGGTCGCTGAAGGGGTCATGCCAGATGGTGAGCCGCTTGGTCATATATTCCGTGTGGTTGGCGACCCAGTAGAGCGCCCCCCCCAGCACCGCCCCGCCGCCCAGGAACCAGTACAGCGAGACGCCGGACGCGAACAGCACCGACGCCGCCCCCAGCGCCACCAGGATCGTACCGGACAAGTGCTTCTGCAGCAGGATAATGCCCAGCACCACCCCCAGCACCAGCACATAGGGAATCAGCTCCAGCAGGCCGATGCGGTCCAGCCGCGCCGCCATCCGGCCCGTGAACGTGCGCTTGCTCCACTTTTTGGGCGGGCCCAGCTGGGTATTGCGTTTGGACAGCCGGGCGGCAAAAAACAGGATAACGCCCACCTTGGCGATCTCCGAGGGCTGGAAGCGGAGGCCGAATATGTTCAGCCACCGCCGCGCGCCGCCGCCGCTGCGCCCCAGGGGAGTGAACACCAGCAGCATCAGCACCACCGAGCCCGCCAGCACAAAAATGGACATCCAGCGGAAGTGCTGGTAGTCGATCTTGGAGATGATGAACATGGCCACGACGCCCAGCACGGCGAAGCTGAACTGCCGCTTGAAATAATACAGGGGATCCCCCCCGGTGTTCACGCCCCGGTCCATGTCCAGCATAGCGGAGACGTAGGAAGCGGACAGTACCATGATAAGGCCGATGGCGGTGAGCAGCATCACCAAAGCCAGAAAAGGCAGGTCGATGGGCCCCCGGGCCAGCTGCTGCTCAATGGTCAGGTCACGTTTGGCCTTTTTCCGCACGGTGTTCCCTCCTTTGTCCTTGGGCTATTGTTGTCACGCTGCGAAGCGGCCAGGACGCTCGGTCGCTTTCCTTCCGACTCGGGCTGGTCTCTGGGGCCGATGGCCCCATCGCTCACCCTCGCTCCAGTCCAAGCTCCCTCGCTGACCGCTTCTCCACGCTCAGATCGCGTACCGATACATCACGCCCACAAACGCCAGCAGACAGAACGCCACCGTGATGCCGGTGAAGGTGAGCACGATGCGCACCTCGCTCCACCCGCCCAGCTCCAGATGGTGGTGGAGGGGGGCCATGCGGAAGATACGCTTGCCGTGGGTGAGCTTGAAGTAGCCCACCTGGATGATGTCACTCATGGTCTCGGCAATATAGATGATCCCCACCGGCACCAGCACCAGCGGCGTGTCCAGGGCAAAGGCCATGCCGCACACCGCGCCCCCCAGGAACAGGGAGCCGGTGTCCCCCATGAACACCTTGGCCGGGTGGAAATTATATACCAGGAAGCCCAGCAGGCCGCCGGCCAGCGCGCCGGCGAAAATGCCCACCGCGCCGAATTCCCACCACTGGGACAGCGCCGCGAAGAACACCGACACCGCCAGGGTCACCGACCCGGCCAGGCCGTCCACCCCGTCGGTGAGGTTGACCGCGTTGACGCACCCCACCATGACAAAGGCGGCAAACACCAGGTATACCCCCCAGGACAGGGGGATAGTGACGTTGACAAAGGGGATATACAGGTTGGGGGTGAGATGGTGGCTGCTCCGCAGCAGGGCCAGGAACGCGATGGCCGCCGCCAGCTGGAGCAGGAACTTCCATCCGGCGGTGAGGCCGGTGTTCTCGTGCTTGCGGATCTTGGCGGAATCATCCACAAAGCCGATGGCCCCGCAAACCAGGGCAAAGCCCAGCACGAACACCGCCTGCCAGCTTCCCTCCGCCATGTCCCGCCAGCCAAAGGCAATGACCACCGCGATCACCGCCAGGATGAACATGATGCCCCCCATGGTGGGCGTGCCCTCTTTGATCTTATGCCAATTGGGGCCGATCTCCTTGATGGACTGGCCCGCGTGCAGGGCCCGCAGAACGGGGATCAAAAACCATCCCACCACCACCGAGATCACAAACGCGGTCAGCGCCGCCAACAGTATCCGTACCATAGCTTCTCCTCCACACTCTCTTTCGTATTCCCTTGCTTCTCTCTCAAACACCCAGCCGGGCCGCCGCGTCATCCAGCGGCACCCCCAGGGCCAGCGCCCCCGCCAGGGCCGCCAGGTGGTCATACAGCCGGGGGCTCCCCCCCGCGGGCACCCGCACCCGGGTCAGCTCGCCCCGGGTCGTAAAAGCTTCGAATTCCAGCCGCTCCCCCCGGAGGCGGACGTTCTTGGCGGTGAGATCCGCCTGGGGCCTGCCGTCGGAGTAGGCGTACACCGCCCCCGGCATAGCGCCGGCCAGGCGGCGGCCCTCCGGGTCGTCCAGCCCCACCACGGTGATCCCGGCCCGGCGGGACAACGCCCACCGCGCCGCGGCACAGCCGCTCAGCCCCCCCTGGGCGGGGGGCTCAAAGTTCTCCACCACCACCGCGCGGCAGCGGCCCTCGTACATCGCCGCCTGGCAGGGCGTCAGCTCCACCACCGGCCCGGGCAGCAGGACGCGCAGCAGCCCGGCGGTGAGTGTGCCCCCCCGGCCTACCACGGCCACAGGGTCCTTTATCGTACTCCTACTGGTCCCCATATTCGATCCTGCTCTCAAACCTTACCTCCACCACTGTACCGGGGGACACCATGGTCCCGGCGCTCACCGACTGGGCGGAAGCGGCGCAGGTCCCATCGCTGGCCTCCACCGCGCCGGCGGCCCGCATGAACAGGCCCCGCTCCTCCAGCTTGACCTTGGCCGCCGTGGGGGTGAGCCCCTTCAGGTCGGGCGTCTCCACCTGCGCCTCCGGGGCCTCGCTGCCCAGATAGAGCACCACCTGGGAGCCGCCGGGGATGGATACGCCCGCCGCGGGCACCTGGTGGGTGACGGTGCTCCCCGCGCCCACGGTGCGGCAGTCGAAGCCCGAAGCCTGCAGCGTGCTCTGGGCCACGGACAGCTCCTGGCCCACCACATAGGGCATGGGGGCGTCCGCGCGCGCCAGCTCATCCGCGGAATACTGCTTCTCCACCCCGATGTAATCCAGGATCTTGGCGATGAGCTGCCCCGCCATAGGGGCGGCGATGTTGCCGCCGGAAATATACGTGCCGGACGCCGTGTAGTTGGAGCCGGGGGCGGAACGCTTGGGGCTGTCATAGGCCACCAGCACCAGCACCTGGGGGTTATCCACCGGGGCGAAGCCCATGAAGGAGCAGATCACGTCGTCGTTATCCAGCTCGTCCCGCTTCTCCGATGTGCCTGTTT
The DNA here is from genome assembly GCA_014799485.1 of Clostridiales bacterium. Next base: position 27,201 of record JAAVHY010000049.1, read on the forward strand.
TGCCGCCGATGCGGTAGCCGCTCCGATAGGCGTTGTGCCCGCCGCCGTTGGCGACGACGCTCTCCAGGATGGCCCGAAGCTTGTCGGAGGTGGACTCGCTGATGACCTGGCGCACCTCCTGGGTCTCGTGGTAAAACACGGCGTTGTCCTCCCCATCGCTGATGGACTGCACCACATAGGGCTCCAGCAGATGCCCGCCGTTGATCACCGAGGCGAAGGCGGTAATCATCTGGATGGGAGTGATCTTGAAGGTCTGCCCGAAGGAGGCAACCGCCAGGGAGATGGCGCCATAGGGCCCGGTAAAGGTGTCCTTGCTCCAGAACAGGCTCTTTTCCTCCCCGCCCAGGTCAATACCGGTCTTGTCAAACAGGCCGTAATCCTCAAAGTACTGCCACATGGTCTCCGCGCCGATCTTGCTGCCGATCTCCATCAGCGCCACGTTGCAGGAGTTCTCCACCGCCTGGGTGAGGGTCTGGTCCTTATGCCCGTTGCGGTTGTGGCAGCGGATGGGGCTTTCCAGGCCGGGGAAATTTTTGGAACCGCCGCAGTAGTAGTGGTCATCCAGGGAGATCAGACCCTCCTCCAGAGCCATGGCCACCACCAGCGGCTTGAACACCGAACCGGGCTCGTAGGTATCGGACAGGGCGCGGTTCTTCATCTGCTTGTTCCACGCGGCCATCCAGGCGTCGTTGACCTCCTGGCTGTCCTCCCCCTTTTCTTCCGCCACCTGGTCGATCTCGGCCTGGAGGGTGTCGCTGAGGATGCTGTTCCAGTTGTTCGGGTCGAAATCCGGGGTGCTGGACATGGCCAGTATCGCCGCGGTGTTGGGGTCCATGACAATGCCGAACGCGCCGTTCTGCACGTCGTAGCTCTCGATCCCTTCGGCCAAAGTCTGTTCCAGCATGGCCTGCATCCGCTCGTCCAGGGTGAGGTGGACATTGTAGCCGTTCTGAGCGTCGAAGTACATCTCATAGCCGGAGATCATGTCCATGCTGTGGCCGTTGATGGAGGTGACCGCCCGGCCCAGTTCGCCGGACAGGGCGTCCTCATACCCCGCCTCAACGCCGGACTTCCCTACCTTGTTGTCGCCGCTGGTCTCGGTCTGGCCCATATAGCCCAGGATGTGGGAGCCAATGGAGGAGAAGGGATAGTACCGCTTGCTGCTGGGGGTGAGCTGCAGCCCGGCGGACAGCTTATTCTCGCTGATGAAGGTCCGGGCCCTTTCCGCGTCCTCCTCCTCCAGCTCGGAATACAGCACCTCATAGCCGGAGCTGGTGCGCTCGATGCGGGTCCACAGCCTTTCCTCGTCGTAGCCGAACAGGTCCACGATGCCGTCCACGATGGTTTTGCGCAGGTCGTACAGCGCCTTCTCATAGGCCGCCTCGTCCAGATTCCCGTCCTCGTCCTTATACTTTTCCTTGTTGATCGAACCCTGCACGCCCTTGGGGGAGAGCACCAGCTTATAGACCGTGGCGGACATGGCCATCGTGCGGCCCTCCCGGTCATAGATGGTGCCCCGGTTTGCGGCAACGGAAACGCTCTTGGTCTGCTGGTCGGCGGCCAGCTCCTCCCATTTTTCGTGCTCCACGATCTGGAGCTGGTAGAGCTGGACCACCAGGGGCACGAACGCGAGCACCCCCAGCAGCACCATCAGGAAAATGGTGCGGCGGAACAGGCTTCGGTTATTTTTACCCTCCGTGCGGCGGGGCTTTCGATTCGGGTCTTCCATGGGCTTCGCTCCTGCCTTCCAAAAATGTCGCGGATTCGTTATGGCAGAGGGGCGCGGGAACCCTGTGCGTTCCTCACGCCCCTCTGATCTCTCTATGGGAAATGTATGTGCCGGGGCAGGTCCCTTATGACATCAGGCCGGCAAAAAACCGCTCCGCCCGCTGGAGGATGCCGGACAGCCCCTCCCCCGCGCCGTCATAGTATACCACGCTATCCCCGCCGGACAGGTCCAGGTACACCGTCTGTCCCGCCCCGGGGCGCACCATGGTGCCGTCGGAAAGGAACTGCTTCTCGATGGCCTCCAGGTCGTACACCAGCTCGTATTTGGCCTGGAGCGTGCGGTTTTCATCCTGAAGGTCGGCCAGGGTGGAACGCATTTTCACGATGTCGTGGTTGGTCTTGGCCAGCTGGGCACAGCTGATCACCAGCATCAGCGCGCAGGCCAGCACCGCGAACAGGCCCACCACGGTGAAGGGGGCCACGGCGCCCTGGGGCCGGACCTCGATGCTGGGCCGGACCGCCGGACGCCGGCGGGGCCGGGGCACGGGGCGGCGGTGGGGCTCCGGGCGGCGGACGGTATTACCCTGCACCCGCTCCCGCCGGGCCGGGGCGCGGGCAGGCTCCTGCTCGAACTCCGGCTGGTAGGCAACGCTGCCGTAAGTGCGGTATCTTCTGTGATTCCTGCTCTCAGTCGCCATGGGGCACTCTCCTCACATCTTCATCCATTCCCCACAATGCGATCCGCAGGGTCACGGTTTACAGCTTCTCCGCCAGGCGCAGCTTGGCGCTGCGGGCCCTCGGGTTATCCTTCACTTCGCCCTCGTCCGCCGTGATGGGCCGCTTGCCCACCAGCTTGACCTTGGGCGTTTTTCCGCACACGCACACCGGGAAGTCCGGCGGGCAGGTGCAGCCCTTGGCCCACTGGGCATAGGCGGTCTTGACCAGCCTGTCCTCCAGGGAGTGGAAGGAGATGACCGCCAGCCTCCCGCCCGGGTTCAGCGCGTCCAGCGCGCCCGCCAGCAGCCGCTCCACCTCTCCCAGCTCATCGTTCACGGCGATGCGGATGGCCTGGAAGGAGCGTTTGGCGGGGTGCTGCTTCTCCCGCTTGGCCTTGGCGGGCATGGCGCCCCGGATGATCTCCGCCAGCCGGCCGGTGGTCTCGATGGGGGCCTGTTCCCGTTCCCGGACGATAGCGGCGGCGATGGGGCCGGAATAGCGTTCCTCGCCGTATTGCCACAGGATGCGCCTGAGCTCTTCCTGGCCCCAGCCGTTCACCACGTCCCTCGCGGTGAGGGGGGCGGACTGGTCCATGCGCATGTCCAGCGGCGCGTCCTGGAGGTAGGAGAAGCCCCGGCTTCCATCGTCCAGCTGGGGGGAAGACACCCCCAGGTCGAACAGCATCCCGTCCACCCCGCTGACCCGGAGGGAGGCCAGGATATCCGTCAGATTACCAAAGTTTCCCCGAACCAGGGTCACCTTATCCATATGGCCTTCCAACCGGGCGGGGGCGGCGTCCAGGGCCGCCTTATCCCGGTCAATGGCAATCAGCCGCCCCGTGGTGAGCCGTTTGACGATCTCCAGCGAGTGGCCCGCCCGGCCCAGGGTGCCGTCTACATAGACGCCGTCTGGCCGGATGTTCAGGCCGTCCAGGCACTCGTTCAAAAGCACCGGCTTGTGGGTGTATTCCATATCGCGTCAAATCCCCAGGTTCTTCATCAGGTTGGCGATGGTCTCCGGGTTGAGCTGCTGCCGGGTCTTGGCCTTCCAGTTGTCCGCGCTCCAGATCTGGGCCCGGTCGTTGTTGCCGGTGACCACCACGTCCCGGTCGATCTTCGCGTAGTCCTTTAAATAGGACGGCACCTGGAAGCGCCACTGCTTGTCCGCCTCGCACAGCTGGGCGCTGGCAAAAAACAGATCCATGGCCGCCGCGTCGGTGGTGGACAGCTCGGACACCTTCGCCCGCAGCCTGTCCCACGTCTCCATCGGGTAAAGGGTGAGGTTCTCCTTCACGCCCACCGCCAGGTAAAAGGAGGAGCCCAGCTTGTCCCGCAGTTTGGAGGGCACGATCAGACGGCCGGCGTTGTCGATGCTGTGCTCGTAAGTACCGGTCATCTCTTTTCCTCCATTCTCCTCCGTATATAAGCAGAATTACTCCATTTCACTCCACTACGCTTCTCAGTATACTCTCCCGTCCCACAAATTGCAAGCACTTTTTTCCTCGCAATTTCCCTTTTTTCATGGCAAAATGCGCCATTTGTTCGCACAAACATCCGTTTTAACCCTTCGCCGCACATTTTGTGGGCCGCCCCTCCCCCGCCGGTTCCACATATAGTGGTGGGCGCAAAAAAGCCCCGCCGCGGTCTCCCGCGGCGGGGCTTCAAAATTATGATTTGTTCTCTTTTTCCTCTACTCGTCCGCCTCAGCGTCGTACATCCGGCTGGCCCCGGACTTGCCCGCGGCGGAGCTGCCGCTCCCCCCCATGCCGGTGCGGAACTGGTTGTGTACCTGGCGCATCTCCGCGTGGGCGGCGGCCAGGGCATCCTCCGTGCGGCGCAGCAGATCCACGCAGTACTCGTTGGCCTCCCGGCAGGTCTTTTTGGCCTCCTCGTCGGCATGGGCCAGCACCTCCCGGGCCTTCTGCCGGGCCTGGTTCATCACAGGGGCCTCGCTCACCATCTGGTTGGCCTCGATCTCCGCCCGTTTGCGGATCTCCTCCGCCTCCCGCTTGGCGGCGGCCAGGTACTCGTTCCGGGCGTTGAGGATCTTCCGGGCCTCGGCCAGATCCACGGGGAGCTGCTTCTTGGCGTCCTCGATGAGATCCAGGGCCTTGTCCCGCTCGATCACACACTTGTCCCCGCTGAAGGCGGCGTTTTTCGCCTCGTCGATCATATCAAACAGCATATCCAGCAGTTCGTCCACAGCAGTCGCCATGCGTTATCTCTCCTTTTGATGTAAAATCTGCTTTCTCACAGGTAGTCCTGTCCGCTTTCCGCCACCTTGGCCCTCACCCGCTCGATGATCTGCCGGGGTACAAAGTCGGACAGGTCCGCCCCATACCGGGCCAGCTCCTTCACCACGGTGGAGCTGAGGTAGGCATATTTGGGCCGGGTATACAGGAACACGGTATCCAGCTTGGGATAAAGCTTGGCGTTGAGCATGGCCATTTGGATCTCCGACTCGTAGTCGGACACCGCCCGCAGGCCCTTTACCAGCACCCGGGCGCGGTGGCGCTTGGCATACGCCGCCACCAGCTCCTGGGAACAGTCCACCTTCACGTTGGGCAGGTCATCCGTCACCCGGCGGATCAGCTCCACCCGTTCCTCCGGGGAGAACAGCCCTGCCGGCTTGGCGGAGTTGACGCTGACGCAGACAATCAGCTCATCAAAGATGGCGGAGGCCCGCTTGATGATATCCAGGTGGCCCAGGGTCACCGGGTCAAAGCTGCCGGGGTAGATGGCGCGTCTCATGGGTTCGCCCTCCTGCGGTACAGGGTAAATTTGATCTTGCCGTAGCGGTATTCCCTGCCCTTTTCATAGGGGACGGGGAGCTCCGGCAGCGTGTGGTCCGCCGGACTTTCGCAAACCATTATACCATTTTCCATCACGATGTCAATCGCCGTGAGCAGATCCAGGGCCCGCTCCAGATTCCCCGAGGCGTAGGGCGGGTCCAGGAAAACAAGGCCGTACTTTTCCCTCCGCCCGCTGAGGAAGGCGGCAAAGTCCTTCCCGTGGCAGGCGGCGCGGTCCTCAAAGCCGCAGGTCTTGACGTTCCGCCGCACCACCTTCAGCGCGGCGGGGGCGCTGTCCACAAAGTCGCAGAAGGCCGCCCCCCGGGACAGGGCCTCGATGCCCAGCTGCCCGGTGCCCGCGAACAGGTCCAGCACCCGCCGCCCCTCGATGTCGAACTGGATGGCACTGAACAGTCCCTCCTTTACCCGGTCGGTGGTGGGGCGGGTAGCCAGGCCGGGCAGTTCTTCCAAACGCCTGCCCTTTGCCGAACCTGTGATCACTCTCATAACGTCTCATCCTTTCCCCGCGGTCCTTCCGCCTGATGGAAATGGGCATATACCGCCTGGGCCGTGTTTTTGGGCACCACAGCGGACAGTTCGTCCAATGATGCCGCCTTGACGGCCTTTACGCTCTTGAACGCTTTCAACAGCTGGGCCTTCCGGGTGGGCCCCACCCCCGGGATGTCGTCCAGCGCCGAGCCCTTCAGGTGTCCGGCCTGCTGCTGGCGGTGGAACTCAATGGCGAAGCGGTGGGTCTCCTCCTGGATGCGGCCCACCATGGCGAACAGGGCCTGGTTGGCCTGGATGCCAATCTCCCGGCCGTCCCCGGCCACCAGGGCCCGGGTGCGGTGGCGGTCGTCCTTTATCATACCGTACACCGGGATGCCGTTCACCCCCAGCTTGGACATGGCCTCCCACGCCGCCTTCACCTGCCCCGCGCCGCCGTCCATCAACAGCAGGTCGGGCTTGGCGGCAAACTTCTCGTCCCCGTCCAGATAGCGCCGGAACCGCCGCTCCACCACCTGCTCCATGGAGGCGTAGTCGTCGGCGTGGGGCATATCCTTCAATTTGAAATGGCGGTAATCCCGTTTCAGCGGCTTGCCGTCAATGTGGACGGTCATGGAGGCCACGATGTCCGAGCTGCCCGTATTGGAGATGTCAAAGGCTTCGATCCTGTGGGGCGGCCCGTCCAGCCCCAGCAGCGCCCCCAGCGCCTCGGTGAGCTTGGAGCGGCGTTCCTCCGCCGTGGTGGCCCGGAGCACCTCCTCGGCGGCGTTCTCGTTGGCCAGCTTGACCAGCTCCATCTTGGCCCCACGCTGGGGGGTGAGCACCTCCACCTTACGGCCCACCGCCTCGGTGAGCATACGGGCCAGCTCCACCTGCTCGTCGATATCGCAGGGCAGCAGGATCTGCCGGGGCAGCTGGCCCCGCCCGCCGTAGTACTGGGCGGCTAACGTGGACACAGTGGTCTGCTCGTCCTCCATGGGTATGCCAAGCAGTTCCCAGTCCTTGGCGGCCAGCTCCCCGCCGATGTAGTGGAGCACCACGAAGCAGCTCTTGGCCTCCCCCCTGTGGTAGCCCACCACGTCGGTGTCCGCCAGCGACCCGGCCACCGCCTTCTGCCGCTTGGACAAAAGCTGGATGGAGCGGATGCGGTCCCGGAGCTGGGCCGCCTTCTCAAAGCGCAGCTCCTCCGCCGCCAGCTCCATCTCGGCGGTCAGCTCGTCCACCACCTCGTCCAGCCGGCCCTCCAGCAGACGCACCGCCTGGTCGATGGAGCGGCGGTACTGGGTCTGGTCCATCTCCACCCGGCAGTAGCCGTCGCACACGCCCATGTGGAAGTTGAGGCAGGGGCGCTCCTTGCCGATGTCTTTTGGGAACTTCCGGCGGCAGCTTGGCAGGCGCAGGGCTTCCCGCAGAGCGTCGATGATGCCCTGGCTGGCCCCCCGGCTGCCGTAAGGGCCAAAGTACCGCGCCCCGTCGTCCTCCGGCCTGGAGGCCAGGGAGAACCGCGGGTAGTCCCCCGGGGACAGGCGGATATAGGGGTAGCCCTTATCGTCCTTGAGCAAAATGTTGTACCGGGGCTGGTGGCGCTTGATGAGGGCGCACTCCAGCACCAGGGCCTCGAACTCCGACTGCACCACGATCACGTCGAAGTGGTCGATCTGGCTGACCATGGCCCGGGTCTTTTCATTGTGGCGGGACTGGTCCTGGAAGTACTGGCTCACCCGGTTTTTCAGCGCCTTGGCCTTGCCCACGTAGATGACCTCGCTGGCGGCGTTCTGCATGATGTAGACGCCGGGCTTCAGGGGCAGGGCATGGGCCTTGTCCCGCAGTTCGTCGAATGTCAAGCGTTTCACCTCCCTGGCACTGTCACGCTCACGTTGGGCTGGCTTGACGGCCCGGCTTCCCTCCGACTCGGACTGGTCTCCGGCCCGCTGGCGCGGACCTGCGCTCGTCCTCGCTCCGGTCCATCCGGGCCTGCCAGCCTACGCTCGCGCTTCTTAGCAAAAAAAGCGCCGCTTTTCGCGGCGCTTTTCATGATGATTCGCTATTACTCGGCAAACTCGGAATTGATGAGTTCCACCAGAGCGTTGATGGCAGCCTCCTCATCGGGGCCGTCGGCAATGAGGTTGATGGCCGTGCCCTTCACGATGCCCAGGGACAGGACGCCCAGTAAGCTCTTGGCGTTGACGCGGCGGTCATCCTTCTCCACCCAGATGGAGCTTTTGAACTCGTTGGCCTTCTGGATAAAAAACGTAGCCGGACGGGCGTGCAGGCCCACCTGGTTGTTTACCGTAGTCTCTTTCATGAACATGAGCGATTCCCTCCATCAAAAACCCGGCCCCGGGCACGCGGTCTGTATGTCCGGCCCAGCCTGAATCTTTTTAACGCTGATAGGATATCAAATTTCACTCTTACCGTCAAGAGTATTTTCACCAAATTCTTACTGCCATTGTCCATGATATTAAGTGCGAAAGAGCGAACCGGCCCTCTTCCGAAAGGTTTTCTGCCCAAAATCCCGCTTGTCCGAACTTGGAATCATGCCCTTGTTTCCGGCGCCGGGTTGTGGTATAATTTACATTCAAGCATAAAATGGGAGCGGAATGGTCCCTATTACTATTTGTGCGCGGGCAAGCGCGTGGAGGTTGTTATGAAAATCGTAGTCTTGGCGGGCGGGCTCAGCAACGAACGCAACGTGTCCCTGTCCAGCGGCTGCAAGGTGTGCGCCGCCCTGCGGGAGCGGGGGCACGAGGTCGCCTTTATTGATATGTACCTCGGTACGCAGGAGGTCCCCGAGGCCCTGTTCAGCGCCCCGATCCCGGCGGAGCTGACAAAGATCGGCCGGCAGGCCCCCGACCTGGAACAGCTGAAGGCTTCCCGCCCTGAGGGCGGGGACGGGCAGTTCGGCCCCGGCGTGCTGGCGCTGTGCCGCATGGCGGACGTGGTGTTCCTGGCACTCCACGGCTCCTGCGGGGAAGACGGCCGGGTGCAGGCCGCGCTGGACCTGCTGGGCATCCCCTACACCGGTGCGGGCTACCTGGGCAGCGCCATCGCCATGGACAAGGATCTGACCAAACGCATCGCGGCCCCCCTGGGGGTGACCACCCCCGCGTGGGAGCTGGTGCGGTACGCCGCAGACGATATCCCCGCCCTCACCGAGCGGCTGGGGACGCCCTGCGTGGTGAAGCCGGTGGCCTCCGGCTCGTCCATCGGCGTGTCCATCGCCCACGACAAGGAAGCGCTTTCCGCCGCATTGACGGACGGTTTGGCCTTTGGCGGCGTGTGCGTGGTGGAGCAGTACGTCGCGGGGCGGGAGATCCAGGTGGGCATTCTGGAGGACCGCGCCCTGCCCTCCATCGAGATCATCCCCAAAGAGGGCTTTTACGACTACGAAAACAAATACCAGCCCGGAGCGGCGGAGGAGATCACCCCCGCCCCCATCCCCCCCGAGTGGGAGGAGCGGCTGGGCAAGGCCGCGCTCACCGTGTTCCGGGCCCTGGGGCTGTCGGTGTACTCCCGGGCGGATTTCATCGTCACGGAGGACGGCACCCCCTGGTTTTTGGAAATCAACACCCTGCCCGGCATGACCCCCACCAGCCTGCTGCCCCAGGAGGCGGCGGCGGTGGGCATCGGCTACGGCGAGCTGTGCGAGCGCATCATCAACGCGTCTTTAGCGGCCCGGCCGTGCGTCCAATCGGAGCGTGACAAATAAGGCCGGAAAATAACACCGCACGGAGCGGGAGAGGAGCGTCACTATGGAGGCACTGACACTGAGGCAGCTGCTGGAAGCGGTAAACGGCACCCTGCTGGGGGATTTTGACGACCTGGACGCCGCGGTGTCCGAGGTGAGCACCGACAGCCGGAACATCCAGCCGGGGTGCCTGTTCATCCCCCTGGAGGGGGAGCGGTTCGACGGCCACTCCTTTATCAACCCCTCCCTGGAGGCCGGGGCCGCGGGATGCCTGACCGCCCGGGAGCGGGAAAGCTACCTGCCCGGCAAGTTCTACATCAAGGTGCGCTCCACCCAGCGGGCCCTGTGGGAACTGGCCCGGTATTACAAAAAGCTCTTCCCCATCCCCTTCATCGCCATCACCGGCTCGGTGGGCAAGACCACCACGAAGGACATGGTGGCGGCGGTGCTGGGGGCCAGGTTCCGCGTCCATAAGACGGAGGGCAATTTCAACAACGACATCGGCGTACCCCTCACCCTGCTGAAGCTGGAAAAGGGGCATGAGGTGTGCGTGGTGGAGATGGGCATGGACCACGCCGGGGAGATCGACTACCTGGGCAGACTGGTCGAGCCAGATATGGCGCTCATCACCAACATCGGCGACGCCCACATCGAAAACCTTGGCAGCCGGGAGAACATTTTTAAGGCCAAGTGCGAGATCTTCCCCCATCTGAGCAAGGACGGGCTGGCCGTCCTCAACGGGGACGACCCCATGCTGAGCACACTCAGGGGCACTTTGCCCCAACGCACCGTGTTCGTAGGGGGCGGCGAAGGGCTGGACTATGCCGCCTGCGACCTCTCCAGCGACAACGCCGCCCACCTGAACTGCCGCGTTAAGACCCCCCGGAGCCAGTTTGAGGCGGACATACCCGCCCTGGGCCGGCACATGATCTACCCCACCCTCATGGCCGCCGCCGTGGCCGAGGCGCTGGGCATGGCCCCAGACGAGATCGTCCGGGGCATCGGGGCCTTCCTTCCCACCAAGATGCGGATGAACATCATCCGCTGCAAAGGCGATATCGTCATCCTCAACGACGCGTACAACGCCAACCCCCAGTCCATGCGGGCCGCCGCCGCCGTGCTGGGCGACGCCGGTCAGAAGCGCCGCAAAGTGGCCGTAGTGGGCGACATGAAGGAGCTTGGCCCCGGCTCCGAACAGTTCCACCGGGCGGTGGGGGGCTGCTTTGCCCAATCCGGGGCGGACCGGCTCATCGCCGTGGGCGACCTGGCCCGGTTCATGGCCGAGGGGGCCAGGGACGCGGGGCTGGAGCAGGCGGACTACTATCCCACCCTGGACACGGCCAAAAACGCCCTGTCCCGGGAGGTGCGCCCCGGGGCGACCATCCTGGTCAAAGCCTCCCGTTCCATGGCCTTCGAGAAGGTCGTGGACTTCCTGCTGGCCAACGTCCCCCAGTGAAGCCCCTCCTGCCCCAGCGCAGAAACTAAGGAGAATTTCCATGATTGATATACAACTGACCGGCCTCGTCAAAGAGTTCGAGGTCGGCAAACGAATACTGGACGGCTTCTCCCTCCAGATCGAGGAGGGGGAGCGGGTGGGCCTGCTGGGCCGCAACGGCGCGGGCAAGACCACCATCTTCCGCATGATGACCGGGCAGGTCCACCCCGACGAGGGGACCATCGCCATCGCCCCTGGCAAGCGGCTGGGGCTCATCTCACAAATACCCGTCTACCCCGAGGGCTACACCGTCCGGGACGTGCTGGACACCGCCTTCGCCCCCCTCCACGCCATGGAAAAGGAGCTGGCCGAGCTGGCCGCCCAAATGGGGGAAACCACCGACCCCCAGGTGATGGCCCGGTACGACAAGCTCACCGCCGCCTTTGAGCTGGGGGGCGGCTATGATACCGAAACAAGGTTAAATAAGGTCTGCAACGGCCTGGGCATCGGGGCCGATATGCGCTCGCGCCTGTTCGATGCCCTGTCCGGCGGGGAAAAGACCCGCATCAATCTGGCAAGGCTCATTCTGGAGGACACCGACATCCTCCTGCTGGACGAGCCCACCAACCACCTGGATCTGAACGCCACCGAGTGGCTGGAGGGCTATCTGGAGCGCTTCAAGGGCACCGTGCTGGCCATCTCCCATGACCGCTGGTTCTTGGACAAGGTGGTCAGGCGCGTGGCCGAGATCCAGGACGGCAAAGCGGAGCTGTACTCCGGCAACTACTCCTTCTATGTGGAGGAAAAGGAGCGCCGCTA
>JAAVHY010000050.1 GCA_014799485.1 Clostridiales bacterium
ACCAACGTGGCCCGTCTGTCCGACGGCATCGCCAAGGGCGTGGCCAACTCCATCCTCATCAAGGTCAACCAGATCGGCACCCTGACCGAGACCCTGGACGCCATCCAGATGGCCAACCGCGCCGGCTACACCGCCATCGTGTCCCACCGCTCCGGCGAGACCGAGGACGCCACCATCGCCGACATCGCCGTGGCCACCAACGCCGGCCAGATCAAGACCGGCGCCCCCAGCCGCACCGACCGCGTGGCGAAGTACAACCAGCTGCTCCGCATCGAGGAGGAGCTGGGCGACTCCGCGCAGTACCTGGGCCGCGACGCCTTCTTCAACCTGAAGTAAAAATCAATGTAAAAGACTCCCCCATCCGCGGCGCGGATGGGGGAGTCTTTTATTTTTTGCCTTGCACCGGGACGGACAACAAAACGGGCGATTGAGAGACGGGCCGTGAGGAGGTTTGGAATGGGTACGCAGGAAAAATCGGAAGAGCGGAAAATCAGGCAGGAGCTGGTGGCCTATCTGCGCAAGCTGGCGAAGTGGAAGAACAACGACGTGGTGAAGCTGGCCTTTTTGGAGCCGGAAAATGTGGACCGGGTGGATGAGCTGGACCTTACCGGGGTGGTGGAGCTGAAGCGGAACGCCAACGGCACCTTCGAGGCCAAGTTCGTGGACAAGGTGCGGGTGCTGGCCATGCTGCGGGAGCTGATGGAGGAGCGCCGGGATGGGGCGCTGAAGGACTTTTTGGACGGGCTTTACCAGAGGACGGACGGCGATGAGGAGTGAGGCGGCTTTCGTTTTCACCCAAACAGCAAAGGGTGATGGAGTGGTGGCGGGAAGGGGAGTTTGACGCTGCCATCTGCGACGGCGCGGTGCGGTCGGGCAAGACCTTTGCCTTGGGCGTCTCCTTCTTTTTGTGGGCCATGACCTGCTTCCAGCGGCAGAGGTTCGGGCTGTGCGCCGCCTCCATCAACGGGGCGCGGCGGAACCTGCTCACACAGGTCCGGCCTGTGCTGGAGGGGCTGGGGTTCCGATGGACGGAAAAGGTCAGCCGGAACGAGGTCGTCCTGCGGGGCGGAGGGCGGGAAAACGTGTTCTACCTCTACGGAGGGCGGGACGAGGGGAGCGCCGCCGCCATCCAGGGGGTGACGCTGGCCGGGGTGCTGCTGGACGAGGCGGCGCTGATGCCCCGCTCCTTTGTGGAGCAGGCCTGCGCCCGGTGCTCGGTACGGGGCGGGAAGATCTGGTTCTCCTGCAACCCGGCCGGGCCGGAGCACTGGTTCTATAAGGAGTGGATACAAAAGGCGCGGGAAAAAAGGGCGCTGTATCTGCGCTTTACCATGGAGGACAACCCGGCGCTGTCCCCAGAGGTGCGGGAAAAGTATGAGCGGATGTTCCGGGGATGCTTTTACCGGCGGTATGTGCTGGGGGAGTGGGTGGCGGCGGAAGGGCTGGTGTACGACTTTTTCGACGGGTCGGCGATGCCCGAAGCGCCGGACGGGCCCTTTGCCAGATGGCGGATCTCCTGCGACTACGGCACCCGGAACCCGGCGTCCTTTGGGCTGTGGGGGGAGAAGGACGGGGTCTGGTACAGAGTATCGGAATATTACTACGACGCCCGGGCGGAGGGACGGCAGAAAACGGACGGGGAATATGTGCGCGATCTGGCGGGGCTGGCGGGGGACCGTTGCATTGAAACGGTCATCGTTGATCCGTCGGCGGCCAGCTTTATCGAGGCGCTGAGAAGAGAGGGCTGGACGGTGCGGAAGGCGGACAACCGGGTGCTGGAGGGCATCCGGCGCACGGCGCAGGCGCTGAGATCCGGGGAGATCGTCATATGCAGGGGCTGCGAGGCCGCGGCCCGGGAGTTTGCCCTGTACTGCTGGGAGAACGACGGGGGGCAGGACAGGGTGAGGAAGGAGCACGACCACGCCATGGACGACATCCGCTATTTCGTGATGGCGCTGGCCGAAGGCGGCGGGAGCGCGGCCAGGTTTGTGGAGAGAAGGGCGTTTTGAAAGGAAGCGCGGAGCCGTGCGTCGCGAACAGGCGCAGCGTGACAATGCAGATGCGAGATAATGACGAGAAATTCCCGAAAGGGATTTCTATATAAATATTTCATCAACGAGAGGAGAATGGGCATGGATATCTGTTTTGAGGGCGTAGGCCAGGTGGCCGCCACCTTCCGGGTGGAGGGCGAGGTCCAGCCGGGTATGGCGGTGGCCCTTACCGGCAGCGGCACCGTGGGCCCGGGCAGTGACGGCGGCGCACCCTGCGGCGTGGTGCTGGGCGGTGCGCGGCACGGCGCGGCCGCCGTGCAGATCGGCGGCGCGGCCAAGGTGGGGTACACCGGTACGGCCCCCAAGGCGGGCTGGCAGGGGCTGGCCCTGGACGGCAAGGGCGGCGTCAAGGCCGTGGCCAGCGGCGGGCTGAACTGCCTGGTGCTGGCGGTGGACGAGGACGAGAAGTCCGCCATCGTGAAACTCTAAACGGGCGAAAGGGAGGAAATTGTTATGGCGCAGAGGTTCGATAATTTGAAGCTGGAAAAGGGGATGTACCACGAGGCGGGGAAGTCCTTTACCCAGGTGCTGGAAAAGCTGGACCCCAGCGAGCAGTACCGGGGCACCGCCCTGGAGGGGCTGGACGCCTACCAGCGGCAGCTCAAACGGTTCGACATCCGGGTGAAGGGCGCGGGCTCCGACCTGGTGGACAAGTTTTTCTCCACCAGCCAGTCGGCGGTGCTGTTCCCCGAGTACATCGCCCGGGCGGTGAAGGTGGGCATGGAGGAGGCCAACATCCTGCCCGACATTACCGCCACCGAGACCCTCATCGAAGGGATGGACTACCGCTCCATCACCTCCGTGCCCGAGGATGAGAAGCAGCTCAAACAGGTGGCCGAGGGCGCGGCCATCCCCCAGACCACGGTGCGCACCCGGGACAGCCTGGTGAAGCTCCACAAGCGGGGCAGGATGCTGGTGGCCTCCTACGAGGCCATCCGGTTCCAGAAGCTGGACCTGTTCTCCGTCACCCTGCGCCAGATCGGCGCCCAGATCGGCCGGATGCACCTGGAGGACGCCATCAATGTCATCCTCGACGGCGACGGCAACGACAACGCGGCCCAGGAGAGCGCCGTGGCCAAGGCGGGTACGCTGACTTATGAGGATCTGCTGGCCTTCTGGAACAGCTTCGAGCCCTACCAGCTCAACACCCTGCTGGTGGGCACCGACACCATGCCCAAGCTGCTGGGCATGAGCCAGATGCAGGACGCCGCGGCGGGCCTGGACTTCCACGGCACCGGCAAGCTCATCACCCCCATGGGCGCCAAGGTGCTGCGCACCTCCGCCGTGCCCGCGGGCAAGATCATCGGCCTGGACAAAAACTACGCCCTGGAGATGGTTAAGGCCGGCGACGTGATGGTGGAGTACGACAAGATCATCGACCGCCAGCTGGAGCGGGCCGCCATCACCACCATCTCCGGCTACGCCAAGATCTTTGAGGACGCCAGCCGGGTGCTGACTGTCTGATGAGCGGGAAAAAGCGGAACATGGAGCGGGGGGCGGCGGTCGCCGCCGCCCAGCTCCGGGACGCGGGACGGCACCCCTTTACCCAGCTGGATGGGTATGCGCCACTCCACAACGGGGAGATCGCGCTGTACCGGGCCATCCGGGAGGCGGTGCCCGTGGTGGACGCCGCCATCTGCAAGCTGGTGCGGCTGTGCGGCGGGGTGTCCGCCGTCTGCCGGGACGAAAAGGCCCAGGAGGGGCTGGACCGTTTCCTGCGCACGGTGCCCGTGGGACGGGGACAGCGGGGCATCCAGGCGTTCCTCGACCAGTACCTGGACTCTATGCTCACCTGCGGACGGGCGGTGGGCGAGATCGTCCCCAGCCGGGACGGGCGGGATATTGCCGCCCTGCTGTGCGCCGACGTGAGCCGGGTGGAAATCAAAGAGGGCGACAGCCCGCTGGACTTTGCCCTGTGCGTGCGGGACGGCTGCGGGACCCTGCGGGAGCCGGAGCGGCAGGAGCTGCTGCTGTTCACCCCCTTCCAGCCCGAGACCTGCGCCCCCTATGGGGTGTCCATGCTGCGCTCCATGCCCTTTTTAGCGGAGATCTTCCTGAAAATTTTCCAGGCCATGGGCAAGAACTGGGAGCGGATGGGCAATGTGCGCTTCGCGGTGGTGTGCAAGGGCGAGGACGGCGCTTTGGCCCAGGAGCGGTGCAATCAGGTGGCCCGGGAGTGGTCCACCGCCATGCAGGCGGGCCGGGACGGGGCCGTGCGGGACTTCGTGTGCGCCGGGGACGTGGACATACGGGTCATCGGGGCGGACAACCAGGTGCTGGACAGCGAGGCGCCGGTGCGGCAGATTTTGGAGCAGCTGGTGTCCAAGACGGGCATACCGCCGTTCCTGCTGGGGCTGAGCTGGTCGTCCACCGAACGGATGAGCTCACAGCAGGCCGACATCATGACCAGCGAGATCGCCGCCATCCGGCGGGGGCTGGAGCCGGTGGTGGAGCGGGTGTGCGAGCTGTGGCTGCGGCTGCGGGGATACGACGACCATGTGGACATCGACTGGGCGGACGTGAACCTCCAGGACGAGGAGTCGGAGGCCAAGGCGGCGCTGTACCGGGCCCAGGCATGGGCCATGGAGAAGGAGGATGGGGATGGAGATTTGTAAGGACGCGGCTGTGAAGGGCATCGGCACGCCGGAGGCGGAGGAGCTGGCCCTCATCAACACGCTGGCCCGGCGGGAGCTGGGGGCGGACGAGGTGTACACCTTTGCCCTGCGGCTGTGCGACAACGACATCGACCGGGACTTCGAGCAGTTCGACGACGGCACGCTGGACGAGCTGGCCCCCATGTTCGTGGGGGTGTCCGGGGTGTTCGACCACCAGTGGAGCGCAAAGGGGCAGGCCGCCCGCATTTACCGCGCCGAGGTGGTGGGCGGGGACGGGACGCTCACCGCCGACGGCAGGCCGTACCGCTACCTGAAGGGATGGGCTTATATGATGCGCACCGGCGAGAACGCCGCCCTCATCGCCGAGATCGACGGCGGCATCAAGCGGGAGGTCAGCGTGGGCTGCGCGGTGGAGAAGGTGCTGTGCTCTGTCTGCGGCCAGCCGCTGGATGAGTGCCCCCACGAGAAGGGGGAGGAGTACGACGGGCAGGTGTGCCATGGCGTGCTCACCGGGGCCACGGATGTCTACGAGTGGTCCTTTGTGGCGGTGCCCGCCCAGCGGAAGGCCGGGGTCATCAAGAGCGCGGGCCGGCGGCTGGAGGACGAGGCCCGGCTGGGCCGGAAGTACCTCAAGAGCCTGCGCCGCGAGATGGTGCGGCTGGCGGGCATCGCCGAGCCGGACGCCGGGCACGCCCTGCTGGAAAAGGTGGCGGGGCGGCTGGACGAGGAGGAGCTGCTGGGGCTCATCAAGCTGTACCGGGGCAAGGCGGACAAGCTGCTGGGCTCCGGGGTGCAGCTGAGCTACGGCGAGGAGGCCGTGCCGCCCGAGATTGCGGACGGGGCCTTCCTCATTTAGGGGCGTGAGGATATGACGGAACAGGTGATGGAGCTGGTGCAGGCGCTGGCCGGCGCGGGACAGGACGAGGATGTGCTGCGGACGCTGTGCGGCAGCGCCTGCCAGCTGCTGGACCGGCGGCTGAAGGACGGCCTGACGGCGGAGGACTGTGAGGGGGCCTATCCCCTAGCGGCGGCGTGGCTGGCCATGGACTGGCTGCGGGGCACGCAGGGCCTGGAGGGGATCACGTCCCTGTCGGCGGGGGATATCTCCGTGCGCCGGGAAGGGACGTCGGACGGCGGGAGGCTGTCTGAGCGGGCCATGGAGCTCATGGCCCCGTTTTTCAAGGACGACGGATTTGTATTCCGGGGGGTGAGCGGTTGATCGAGGCGTTTGAGTGGGTCATCAAGACCTACGGGCAGGAGATGGTGTGCCGCCGGGAGGACGGCACCGAGGCGGGCCGCGGCATGGCCATCGTCCAGCCCATGACGAAGGCGGACTGGCAGTATACCGCCGGGGCGCTGGGAAGCTTTTCCCAGGACAAATTCCTGGGGCTGGCGGAGCCGGGACTGCCCCTGGACAAGCTGGGCCCCGGGGGCTGGCTGGACTGGGGCGGCGGACGGTATGAGGTGATGACCGTGCGGCCCATCTGGGTGGGCGGGCAGGTCACCCACCTGTGGCTGGCCCTGCGGCCCTGCCCGGAGGACGCGCCGTGAGCGGGGCGCTGAACGCCCTGCGCTCGGCGGTGGCGGAGCAGCTGCGGCGCAGCGGGGTGGACGCCGTCACGGCCATGGAGAGCGCGAGGGCAAACCGCTGGCGGAAAGCGGTGGCGGCGGTGTCGCTGACCAAAGTGGTATGTACCCCGGGAGGGTTCCAGGATTACCTGGGGGTGCATACCGACCCGGACACGGGGAAGAAGCGGGAGCTCTACGGCCGGGAGATGGAACTCACCCTGTCCGTGGACATCTACGCGCCCAGGGACGGGGGCGAGCGGGCCTGCCAGCAGGCGGCGGAGGCCGTGGCGGAGACCCTGGTGTGCCAGGGGGCGGCGGGGCTGCCCGTCCTGGAGATGGAGACAGGCCGGGTGGAGTTCCTGGAGCAAGAGGGGCTGTACCGCCAGCCGGCGTCCTGCCGGTGCAAGGCATGGCTGACAGCCCGGATAGAGGAGGGCGGCGAGACCTTCGCCAACTTTGAAGTGAGAGGAAGGATGAGATGAGCGCGGTGACCAAGCATGAGAGACCGGGGGTGTATTCCTCCTATGAGGCGTCCAGCCTGACGGCGGCGGCCCTGGGGGGCGGCAGCGTGGCGGTGGTGGCCGCCCACGACGGCGCGGACGGCAAGGAGAGCTACCAGTGGACCAGCTACAGCAGGGCCGCGGCGGATGTGGGAGACTGCACCCTCAGCCGGATGGCCCAGCTGGCCATCCGCAACGGGGCGGGCGTGGTGTACGGCGTGCCCGCCGGGGAGGACTACGCCCAGGCACTCGCCACGGTGGCGGCAATGGAGGATGTGGGCATCGTGGTGTGCGACAGTGCCGAGCTGACAGTGCAGCAGGCGCTGAAAGCCATGGTGCAGGAGTGCTCCGCCGCCCGGCGGGAGCGCATCGCCGTGGTGGGCGGCGCGGCCGGGGAGAGCGTGGAGCAGCTTGTCGGCCGGGCGGCCCAGCTCAACTGCGAGCGGATGGTGCTGGTGGCCCCCGGGGCCGGGGACGGCTCCGGCGGGGCCATGTGCGCCGCGGCGGCGGCGGGCGCCATCGCCGGGGGCAGCGACCCCGCCCTGCCCCTGGGGGGCGCGCAGCTCTATGGCCTGAGCGGGCTGGAGGCCAGCTATGACGACGGGGACATCGACCTGCTGGTGCAGGGGGGAGTCACCCCGCTGGAGACCCTGGCAGGGGCGTGCTACGTGGTGCGGGGGGTGACCACCCGCACCAAGACCGGCGGGGCGGTGGACGCCACCTGGCGGGAGCTGACCACCATCCTGGTGGTGGACGAGGTGATCCCCGGCATCCGCAACGCCCTTCGTGCCAAGTTCAGCAGGGCCAAAAACACCACCCAGAGCCGGGGAGCCATCCGCTCCCAGACGGTGATGGAGCTGGAGAAGCGGGTGGCCCGGGAGATCATCGACAGCTATGAGGACGTGACCGTGTCCGCCCTGGAGGACGACCCCACGGTGTGCTTGGTGGAGTTCGCCTTCACCGTGGCCCACGGGCTGAACCAGATCTGGCTGTCTGCCCATATTACCGTTTGATAGCGCGGAGCAGGCGGCTGTGAGGGAGCTTGGAACGAAGCGAGGCCGAGCGGAGGGGCGCTGTGTGCCAGTGGCACACGTCCAGCGCCGACCGAGCCAAAGGCGAGAACGTGCGGCGCCCCGCAGACCAGGCCGAGTCGGAGCGAAAGCGGCCAGGCGGTCAGCCGACTGTGGAGCGTGAATACAAGGAGGTCATTAAATGAGCATGAGTATCAACGCGGGCCTGAGCGCCGCGGGGTTCCCCACCAGCTCCGACATCTGGCTGGAGGTGGACGGGCAGAAGGTGGCGGTGGTGCAGAGCTACAGCTGCAAGGCCACCCGCACCTCCTACTCCGTGGAGGCCTTCGGCGAGGAGGAGCCGGTGGCCACCGTCCAAGGGCCGCAGAATTACGTCATCCAGCTTACCAGGCTGTATGCCACAGACCAGGCCATCGCCGACGGGCTGGATTTCTACAGCCTGAAAAGCTTCTCCCTGGTCATCTGCAAGCCCGACCGAAAGGTGATCTACTCCGACTGCCAGTGGAGCGAGATCCAGGAGGAGGGCAAGCTGGGCCAGATGGTGGCGGAAAAGCTCACCCTGGTGGCCAAGGGCCGGATGGAGACGGCGGCGTAATATGGACAGCGGGTTTTGGACAGGCCCCGACCGGGTGAAGGTGGACGGGGGAGAGCTGCGGCTGCTGTCCGCCCGGGAGGTGCTGGAGGCCCGCCGGGAGGGGGACACGCTGGCCCGGGACGGCAGGGAACGGGCGCTGTGCCGCAACGCGTGCCTCATCGCGCTGGCCCTGGAGCGGAAAGGCAGGCCGGTGTTTGAGGACGGGCAGGCTGTTTTGGACGGCCTGCGGGTGGAGGACATCGCGCGGCTGGCGGACACCTGGGCCGCCTTCAACCGGGAGCGCAACCCCTCTCCGTTGGCCGGGGAAGAGGAGATTTCCCGGCGAAAAAAAGCCTGGAGCACGCGCGTTATGAGCGCCTTCAGTGGCGCGTGCTCCGCCTGTTTGGCGCTCTGCCCACTGAGGAGCGGGCGAAAAAAATGACCGACCGGGATTACCTGTGGTGCGCCCTCAACCTGGCGCTGGATCAGGAGGAGGAGCTGGCGCGGCTGTGCCCTGACTGCCGGGCGCGGGCGGAGGCGGAGCCCTGCCCTGTGTGCGGCGCGCCCAGGGAGGGCTGGGAGGTCAACCACGGGTTCGACTGGGCCCGGTATCAAGAACTGAAAGGGGGCGGGGACGGTGATCGACCGGCTGGAGGAGCTGCTGGAAATGATGGACGATGAGGATGAGGACGAGCAGGAGGACGCGCTGGCGCTGGGGATAGAACGGGCGGCGGGTTCCGTCCCCGCACCCGGAGCCGTGCCTGAGAGCGAGGGGCAGACGGAGGATCGGGCGGATGCCCCGGAGAGAGCGGAGGCAGGCGCGGAACTCTTCTCAGCAGAGGACGAGAGACTGGGGATGGCGGCCTTGCCTTTTGATGGGGAGCGTCAGGCAGAGGCTGGGCTGGCGGAGGTCGGGCACAGAAAAAACGTGTCCGCGGCGCTGAGCGCATTGAGGGCTGGCGGCAGCCAGGAATCGGAGGCGCCGGAGCCGGTGGGGCCGCAGGCCGCTGTGCCGGCGGCGGAAGCCGGGGCGGGCTCCATCGAATCTGCCGGGGCGGGGCTGGAGGAGCTGTACCGCCAGACGGCCCAGGCTGTCCGCCCAGCCATGCAGGGCGCGCCCGCGGGGCAGACAGGGCGGACGCGGCCGGCGGAGGAGCCGGGAGGGACCGCCGCCCTCACCGTGGACGAGCTGGACCGGGCGGTAAAGCGGGACAGCAGGAGATACGACGGGGGCATGAGCATTTTCTGAGGAGGCAGAGACATGATCCTTTCACCCATGCGGTTCAAAAGCTTTGTGTGGCCCCACAACCCCAGGGTGTATTCCATCACCTTCGAGCGGAAGCTGGCGGCCCATAAGATCCCATTCGGCAGGCACGTGATCCAGAGCCTGGGCCAGACGCGCCGGGTGCTGAAGGGGGAGGGGGAGTTCGTGGGCGAGGGGGCTTACGACACCTTCAAGGAGCTGGCCAGCCTGTTCTATGAGGAGACGCCGGGGGTGCTGGTCCACCCGGTGTGGATGACCACCACGGCATGGTTCGCCGCCCTGGAGCTGCGTCAGGCGCCCCGGCGGGACTATGTGGCCTACTCCTTTGAGTTTTGGGAAGTCATCGAGGGCGCTGGGGACGGAAAGCTGACCGCCCAGCCCGTGGAGTCCGCCGGAGACGGCGGAGAGGAGGCCCAGCAGGCCCAGTGGCACACGGTGGTGCGGGGGGACACGCTGTGGGCGCTGTCCCGGCGGTACGGGACAGCGCTGAGCCGGATCATCCAGCTCAACCCGGGCATCCGAAACCCTAATCTTATCTATCCGGGACAGAAGGTGAGGGTAAAATGATCCATTGCTGGGTAAAGCTGGGCAGCGGCGGTACGCTGGTGCTGCCCACCGCCGTGAGCTGGAAATTCTGCTACGGCACCGACACCCCCTGCGACAGCTTCTTCCTGCGGTGCCTGTGGGAGCGCGGGCAGGAGAAGCTGCTGTCCGCCGCCTACCGGTTCTATGCCGAATGGGAGGGGGAGCGGGTGTTCACCGGGGTGGTGGACGAGTTTGCGGTCATCTGCGGCAAGGATGGGCTGTACCTGGAGCTGTCCGGCCGGGGGATGGCGGCGCTTCTGCTGGATAACGAGGCCATGCCGGCGGAGTACCAGCGGGCCACCCGGGCGGACATCGTGGCGGACCACGTGGCCCCATACGGCGTGGAAACCGTGGGAGGCGGGGGACTGCCCACCGTCAGCGGCTTCACTGTGGCCAGCGGGGAGAGCGAGTGGAGCGTGGTGCGGCGGTACGCCTGCTATTACGGCGGGATCGTGCCCCGGTTCGACCGGATGGGGCGGCTGGTGCTGGACGCCCCGGCGGATGGGGAGGAGCTGCGCGTCCGGGAGAACGACGCGGTCACCGGCTGGGAGTACCGGGAAGAGCGCCACGGGGTGCTCAGCCAGGTGGCGGTGCGCAGGCGGACCACCTGGGGCACCCAATGGGTGTCTGACCCGGCCTTCCTGGCGGAAGGCGGGTGCGCCCGGAAGATCATCACCGTGCCCAATACCACCGGCACCGCCGCCATGCGGTACACCGCCGACTACCAGCTCAAGGCCGCCCGCCGGGAGCGGGTACGGATGCGCCTGACTGTGGCCGGGGCGTTTTTGGCCTGGCCGGGGGAGCTGGTGTCGGTGGAGCTCAGGGACTTCGGGGCCAACGGACGCTACCGGGCGGCCCAGACCGAGGTGTCCTGCGACAGCGGCGGGCTGACGACTACGCTGGTCCTGGGAGAGAAGGACAGCATGATATAGGAAGCGCGGGAAAGCGGCTGAACGTCCTGGCCGCTTCGCAGCGTGACAACGGGAGGTTATTTTTTATGTGGCTGAGCGGACAGCAGAAGCGGCCCGCCGATGAGGGCGAGGGGCAGACCGGCATCGTCACCATGAGCGGCGGCGAGACGGCGGTGCTGCTGGACAGAGAGCGGCGGGGCCTGCACATCTACTCCCCGGCGGGCTACCGCTGGACGCCCAGAGTGGGCCAGCGGGTGCTGGTCATCCAGGGCAGGGGGGAGATCCCCTGCGTGGTGGGGGCGAGACAGGACGGGGACGTGCCCGACCAGGTGGAGGTGGAGGCGAAGAGCCTGACCCTTGGCGCGCCGACGGTGAGCATCGGCGCCTGTGGGAGCGCCGCGGGCCGGGAGGCCGATGTGAACCTGGAGGGCCAGGTGTATGTAAAGGGAGAGAGGCTGGAGGATCTGATCATCAGGATCGTATTCGGCGTGTGAGGAGGGATAGGATGAGTCTGCTGCTGAAAGACCGGGATTACGCCGCCGACGGAAACGGCGGTGTGGCCGTCGTCCGGGACGGTGAGGAGCTGATCGGCGAGGCGCTGTTCCGGCTCACCGCCCGGCGGGGGAGCTTCCCCTTCCTCCCCGAGCTGGGCAGCCGGATGTACCAGCTGCGCAGGGAGAAGCCCTCCGCCTGGGACAGCCTGGCCCGCCAGTTTGCCGTGGAGGCGCTGGCCGACCTGGAGGACGTGACGGTGACCGGGGCAAGGGTGAGCCAGGAAAAGGACGCGTTGCTGGTGGGTGTGGAGCTGCTGTGGCAGGGGGAGCGGCTGTGGGTGACGGCGCAGTTGGAGGAGTGAGACATTGATCACATTAGAGGAAATTTACCAGGGGCTGGCCTCGGAGTTCCAGGCCCAGACCGGCCAGACCGCCGGAGGGAGCAGCGAGCTGGCGGTGCGTTTTTACGCCGTGGCCGCCCAGATATACAGCCTGTACGTCCAGGCGGAGTGGACCCGGCGGCAGTGTTTCCCCCAGACGGCGCAGGGGGAGGAGCTGGACAAGCACGCCCAGCTGCGGGGCGTGGACCGGCGGCAGGCCACCCGGGCGGTGGGGACGGTGCGGTTCTATGTGGACCAAGTCCGGGAAACGGATCTGGAGATCCCGGCGGGCACGGTGTGCATGACGGCGGCCGGGGAACGCTTCGCCACGGACGTGGAGGGGGCGGTGCCCGCCGGGGAGCTGTACGGCGAGGTGCCCGTGACGGCGGCGGCGGCCGGGGCGGCGGGCAACGTGGGGCAGGGCACCATCGTGTATATGGCGCTGCCCCCCGTCGGCGTCACGGCCTGCGCCAACCCCGCCCCGCTGTCCGGCGGGCAGGATGAGGAAGGGGACGGGGAGCTGCGGGAGCGGGTGCTGGCCACCTTCCGGCGGCTGGCCAACGGCGCCAACAACGCGTTCTACGAGCAGACGGCCATGTCCTTTGACGGGGTGGCGGCGGTAACGGTGCTGCCCCGGAACCGGGGGGTGGGTACGGTGGACATCGTGCCCGCCGCCCAGGGGGGCGTGCCGGATCAGGAGCTGCTGGACGCCCTCCAGGCGCATTTTGACCGGGTGCGGGAGATTGCGTGCGACGTGAAGGTGCTTCCGCCCACGGCGGAAACGGTGGATGTGTCGGTAAAGCTGTGGGCCAGGGAAGGCTGGGAGTTTGAAGCCGTGGCCGCCGCGGTGCGGCAGAAGCTGGAGGGCTGGTTCAACGGTGAGCGGCTGGGCAAGGCCCTGCCCCGGGCCCAGCTCATCTCCCTCATCTACGGCGTGGACGGGGTGGCGAACTGCCGCTTGGCGCAGCCGGAAGAGGACCTCGACCTGGACAGCGTGACCCTGCCGGTGCTGGGGCAGCTGACTGTCACTGACGGCGCAGGCGGGGGTGACGGCGCGTGACGATGAGGTTTGAGGACTATCTGGCGGCGCTGCTCCGGCCCTTGGGGGTGTACGACCTGCGCCCCGGCACCGTCAACCGGGGGGAACTGGCCTCCTATGGCGCGCGGCTGGACAGCGCGGGGGTGGAGCTGGACGACACCGCCCGGGAGATGAACCTGACCACGGCGGAGGACTTTGGCCTGGAGCGGATCGAGGCGCTGCTGCCCTACCGCCCGGTGTGCGTGACCACCGCCCAGCGGCGGGAGGCCCTGGCCGCCCTGCTGCGCATCAGCGGCGACAGCTTTACCCCCGAGGCTATCAACGACACGCTGCGGGGGTGCGGCCTGAACGTCAGGGCAGAGGAGACCGGCAGACCGGGCTATGTGGAGATATATTTCCCCGACGTGGCAGGCATCCCGGAAGGGTTCCCCCAGCTGAGGACCATCATTGAAGAGATCCTGCCCAGCCACCTGGACATCACCTACGTATTCTGGTACAACACCTGGGCGATGGCGGCCCGGCGGCACCCCACCTGGGGCCACGGCGCCGCCACCGGGCTGAGCTGGTACGGCCTGGCCATTGAGAACGACGGCTTTGGGGAGGACGAGGACGGCTGAACGGCGGCCCCGCATCTGCGGGGCCGCCGCTTTAATTAAATTGAAAAAGTTTCACAAAAACTATTGACAAAATCGGGAACTTATCGTACAATACAGACAGAAAGGAAAAGGTGAGTCCCATGTACTAACGTAGAACGCACCACCTCTTTTCACGATTGGGAGACGCAAAGTGAAACGAAGCCTCAGCTCGTTCCAAACACGCTTGAGTAAGCGACGGAAGCCAGATTCAGTCTGAAGCCCACCATTGTTTGAAGAAACAGGGAGACAGCAGTTTCAGGCGGAACCCCAACGGAAAAATCCTAAGAAATCGGAGGTACAGGCCCTTGGACAATCAAAACCAGAAGTGAGCCCCCAGCCGCGGATGTAGGACGGCTGGGGGCTTAGAGTTTGTTCAGGGGATTGACTGCGGATGGGACAGGACCTTATGGAAAAATTAAGGGGTCGAATGGCCAAAAGGGCTTGCAAAATGTGGAATAGTTTAGTATGATTAAAAGGTATACCCAGAGTGGGTCTACTTGACCGTGATTATCCGAAGCGCTTTTGGGGCAGACTTCCAAAAGCGCGGTATATATTACAGGAGTGAAAACTATGTTTGCAAGAGATATCGGCATCGACCTGGGCACCGCCAGCGTGCTGGTGTATATCAAGGACAAGGGCATCGTACTGCGGGAGCCGTCCGTGGTGGCGCTGGATAAAAACACCGGCAAGCTGCTGAAGGTGGGCACCGAGGCCCAGCAGATGCTGGGCAAGACCCCCGGCAACATCGTGGCCATCCGCCCCCTGCGGGAGGGCGTCATCTCCGACTACGACATGACCGAGCGGATGCTCCGGGAGTTCATCCGCAAGGTGGCCCCCGTCCGGGTGTTCAAGCCCCGGGTGGTCATCTGCGTACCCTCCGGCATCACGGAGGTAGAAGAGCGCGCCGTCATCGACGCGGGCATCCAGGCCGGCGCCCGGCGGGTGTACCTCATCGAAGAGCCGCTGGCCGCCGCCATCGGCGCTGGCGTCGATATCACCCAGCCCGACGGCCACATGGTGGTGGACATCGGCGGCGGCACCGCCGACATCGCCGTCATCTCCCTGTCCGGCATCGTGGAGTCCGCCTCCATCAAGGTGGCGGGCGACGCGTTCAGCGAGGCGGTCATCAAGTACATCCGCAAGCGGCACAACGTCCTCATCGGCGACCGCACGGCGGAGGAGCTGAAAATGACCATCGGCTGCGTGTTCCCCAGGCCGGAGGAGATCTCCATGGAGGTCAAGGGCCGCTGTCTGATGACCGGTCTGCCCCGGGTGTTCTCCGTCACCTCCAGCGAGATGATCGAGGCGTTCGAGGAGCCCTGCTCCCGCATCCTGGAGGCCATCCACGGCGTGCTGGAGCGCACGCCCCCCGAGTTGGTGGCCGATATCTCCAGCAACGGCATCATCATGACCGGCGGCGGCTCCCTGGTGTGGGGCTTCGACAAGCTGATCGAGTCCCACACGGGCATCGAGACCTATGTGGCGGACGAGGCCATCTCCTGCGTGGCCAACGGCACCGGGCGCAGCCTGGACTGGGTGAACGAGATGCAGGACGGCACGATGAATATTTCCCGCAGCAGGCAGATGTCATAAAGAAGCGCGGAGCCGCGCGTTGCGAACAGGCGCAGCGTGACAATAAAGAAGCGTGAGGAGCGCCCCCATCCGGGGGCGCTTTTTTGTCCCCGGATGAATGGGCCCCCGCAAAGCCGGTTTTTGACATTTTTTAAGAATTTGTAAAAGTGCTCAAGTTGTATTGACAAGGTAATATTATATGAATTATAATATGAGACGAAAGGAGGGGGTAATATGGCTTTCGCGATCAGCCCCCAGCTGCTGGACGGATGTGTGCTGGCGGTGCTGTCCCGCGGGGACGCCTACGGCTATATCCTGACCCAGCAGGTGAAGCAGCGGCTGGATATCTCGGAGTCCACCCTCTACCCGGTGCTGCGGCGGCTCCAGCGGGACGGCCTGCTGACGGTGTACGACCGGCCCTACCAGGGCCGCAACCGCCGATACTACTCCATTACCTCTGTGGGCTGCACCCAGCTGGAACGGCGGCGGGAGGAATGGGCGCGGTTCCGGGACGGCGTGGAGGAGATTTTGAAGGAGGATGAGCCAAATGGATAAAATTACTTATCTTGCCGAGCTGGCCGAGGGGCTGGCCCGCTGGGTGCCCGAGCGGGAGCGGCAGGACATCCTGCGCTACTACGCGGAATATTTTGAGGAGGCCGGCCCAGAGCGGGAGGCCGAAGTGATCAAGGAGCTGGGCGACCCCTGGGCGCTGTCCAGCCGTCTGGCGGTGGAGGGTGGCTTCGTTGCCCAGGAACAGGCCGTCTCCTGGACGCCCCCGAAGAAGAAAAAGTGGCCCTGGGTGCTGGCGATCTGCGCGGTGGTCGCGGTGGCGCTGATGGGCAGCCTTGTGACGGCGCTGGTGGGGCTGGGCCGGTATGTTTTTAACAATGTGGCGCAGACGCCGGTCCAGACCGTGGACGTGGCCACCATTGTGGATGGTGCTACAGGGGAAGAGTACGCCTACAGCTTCGCTGATGAGGCCATCCCCGGCGTTGTAGTTTATGGGCAGGAGGATGAGGAGTCCTTCGGCGGCTTCTGGTCCATGGAAGACGGTGATTTGGCGCTGTTTGACTCCATTGACGTGGAGATCGGTCTGGGATCGGTCACGGTGAGCCCCGGGCCTGACTACGCCCTGTTCATTGACCACGAGGGCGATCTGGGCAGCTACAAGGTGACATGGGAGGTCAAAGACGGCACCCTCAAGATCCGAAGCAGCGGTTCGAGCAGTGTGGTCAGCGGATGGGACGGAGTGGCGAACCTGTTTAGCAGCGGCGGTTCCATGAACGTGAGCGTGGACATTACGGTGCCTGAGGAGGCTTTGCTGGAGAAGCTGTCCGTCGAGACAGGGGTGGGCTCCGTGAACCTGTCCGATGTGACGGCGGAAAAGGTGACGGTGGATTCGGGCACGGGCAGCGTGAAGTGCTACGATCCCCGGCAGGCCGCCTCGGTGAAGATGCATTCGGGCACGGGCAGCGTGACATTGCAGGTCGAGGAGCCTTGCCGCGGCGCGGAGATCGAGCTGGAGAGCGGGACGGGCAGCATCAATGTCATCCTGGGCTGCTCCGAGCAGGATTGCGAATACAAACTGGAGACCGGCACCGGTAAGGTGAGGATAAACAACGAGAGTCAGGGCCATGAGGCGAAGCGCAAAGGGAATGCACTGTACAAGCTGGAGGCCGAGAGCGGTACGGGGAGTGTGAACGTGGACTTCACGCAGGACTGACAGGGAGGAAGAAGGATGGTACCAGTTCCGCTGATCCGCAGGAATTACATCCTGCGCAAGCTGCGCAAATGCGGCGCCGACTGCCCCGAGCGGGCGGTGACCTTCCGGGAGGCCGGGGTGTTTAACCCGGACGGCTTCCCCATGGTGACCCGGCGGATGATAAGCCAGAGTCTCATCTGCACGGTGGACGGTGTGCGGTATTTTACGCTTTGAAACGAGGAACGGTCCGGCGGCTCTGCCGCCGGGCCGTCTGCGATTTTTTTGTCCAAACGGCCCGTCCGCCCCGTCTAAACTGCCATTACTCCGCCTATACTGATTTTGAGGTTGCATTTTCCTGCGGGGCATTATATAATGAGTTGCTAAAAATATGGAAATGCGTCGCAACGCTGAAAATATGGGGTAATGAGTATGGAAGTCAAGAATATCCGCGACTATTTACAGCCCGGGAAGCGGGCCCACCTGGTGGGCATCGGCGGGGTGTCCATGGCGTCGCTGGCGGAGGTGCTCCACGGCGCGGGGGTGAAGGTCACCGGCTCCGACCAGCGGGAGAGCGCCACCGTCCTCCACCTGCGCTCGCTGGGCATCCCGGTGACCATCGGCCACCTGCCCGAAAGTGTGGAGGGGGCGGACTGCGTGGTGCGCACCGCCGCCGTCCATGACGGGAACCCGGAGATCGCCGCCGCCCTGGCCGCGGGCGTACCCGTTTTCGAGCGGGCCCAGGCTTGGGGGGCCATCATGCGGGACTACAAAAACGCCCTGTGCATCTCGGGCACCCACGGCAAGACCACCACCACCTCCATGTGTACCCACATCTTCATGGCGGCCAAGGCCGACCCCACCGTGATGATCGGCGGCACCCTGCCCCTGCTGGAAGCGGGCCACCGGGTGGGCCATGGGGACACCATCATTTTGGAATCCTGCGAGTACTGCAACTCGTTTTTGTCCTTCTACCCCACGGTGGCGGTGATCCTCAACGTGGAGGCCGACCACCTGGACTTTTTCAAAGACCTGGCGGATGTGGAGCATTCCTTCCGGGAATTTGCCGACCGGGTGCCGGAGGACGGGCTGATCGTGGCCAACTGTGAGGACGAGAACACCATGTTCACCCTCAAGGGGGAGACCCGGCCCGTGATGACCTTCGGCGTGGAGAAGGGGGACGTCCACGCCGAAAATCTCAGCATGGCCCACGGCTTCGGCTCCTTCGACGTGATGTACAAGGGGGAGAAGTACGCCCACCTGGACCTGTCCGTGCCCGGGATACACAATGTGAAGAACGCCCTTGCCGCAGCCGCCGCGGCCATCGCCCTGGGACTGCCGGGGAAGGCGGTGGAGGACGGGATGCGGGACTTCCGGCTCCCGGGCCGGCGGTTCGAGTACAAGGGGATGTACAACGGCGCGGAGGTGTGCGACGACTACGCCCACCACCCCGGCGAGCTGGCGGCCCTGCTGGACACGGCGGCGGCGCTGGACTTCAAGCGGGTGATTTGCGCCTTCCAGCCCCACACCTACTCCCGCACCCACGAGCTGTTCGACGACTTCGTGGAGGTGCTCAAGCGGCCCGCGGTGACGATTTTGGCGGAGATCTTCGCCGCCCGGGAGGACAACGACATCGGAATCTCCTCCGCGGATCTGGCGGCAAAGATCCCGGGCAGCGTGTTCTGCCCCACCCTGGCCGACGTGACGGAAAAGCTGAAGCGCCTGGCCCAGCCGGGGGACTTGATCCTCACGGTAGGGGCCGGAGATATCTACCTGGCCGGAGAAGCTTTGGTAAAGGAGCAATAGACGGACAGCCCACCCCGGCCGGGGTGGGCTGTTTTTCAGTCCCCTTGCAGGAACAACGAGTTGAGGAACCGCTTGAAGATGCCGCCAATGGACAGCCGGGGGACCTCTTCGGCGGCCACCAGGTCGATGACGTCCGCCAGCTCCCCGTCTACCAGCACCCGCAGCTCACCCAGCTTCTGGCCGGGCTCCACCGGGGCCTCCACCTGGGGGGACAGCTCCATCTGGGTGGTCACGGTCCCCGTTTTGCTCTTCTCCAGCAGGATGGAGCATTCCCGCGCGGTGACAGGCTGCACCGTGTCCCGCTCCCCCAGCAGCACCTCCACCGGGGGGATGGCCTGGTCGGGGTAGATGGGGGTGATGGCGTAGTTGGCAAAGCCGTAGTTGAGCAAAGCTTTGCAGCTGTCAAAGCGGTCGTTGGAGGTGGGGGCGTGCATCACCACGGCGATGAGCTCCATGCCGTCCCGCTCCGCCGTGGCGGACAGGCAGTACAGCGCGGTGTCGGTGAAGCCGGTCTTGAGCCCTGTGGCCCCCTCATAGTAAAAGATCAGCTTGTTGGTGTTGGACAGCTGGAACGTGCCGTCCCGGAGGGTGTCCATCCAGATGGTGGTGAACTCCCGGATGGAGGGGTGGTTCAAAATCAGCTCCCGGCTCATCAGCGCGATGTCATAGGCGCAGGTGAGATGCCCCTCGGCGGGCAGGCCGGTGCAGTTCTGGAAGGTGGTGTTTTCCATGCCCAGCTCCCCGGCCCGCTGGTTCATCCGCTCCACAAAAGCGGGCTCGCTGCCCGCCACGTGTTCGGCCAGGGCCACGGCGCAGTCGTTGGCGGACACCACCGTCACCGCCTTCACCATATCCCGCACGGTCATCTGCTCGTTTTCCTTCAGCCAGATCTGGCTGCCGCCCATGGAGATGGCGTGGGGGGAGGCGGTGACCATATCGTCCCAGCCCAGGGCCCCGCTGTCGATGGCCTCCATCACCAGCAGCAGAGTCATGATCTTCGTGACCGAGGCGGGTTCATACCGGGCTTTGGAATCCTGTTCGCACAGGATGGCGCCGGTGGTCTTTTCCATCAGGACAGCGGAGGGGGCGGATACCTCCGCGGGGAGGGCGTAAGCCGGGACGCTGAGCAGGCCGGAGAGCGCCAGTGTCAGCGCCAGGGCGGTCATTCGTTTCATGGCGTGAACCTCTTTTCCATTTGACTTCTGTGTGAAGGATGTGAAAAAAGCCGCCGCTTTATGCGTGGAAAAACAAGACGGGACAATTTGCGGTGTGAAGCCGCCGCGATCCGGGTATACTGTTCCCATCTGATTAAAGGAGATGAGAGCAAATGGGCGATACGGACAAATACCTGTGCGTGTGCGGCTATGTGTACGACCCGGAGGTGGGCGACCCAGACGGCGGCATCGCTCCGGGCACCCCGTTCAAGGACATCCCGGACGACTGGGTGTGCCCGGTGTGCAAGCTGGGCAAGGACGCCTTTTCCCCGGCGTGAGGGGCGCGGACAGCCGGAGCGTTTGCTCCGGCTGTCCGCTGTCCGGAATTTGACAGTGCCGGCGGGCTGTGATAAAATATTCAAGCTACCGCAAAAAATGCGTCAATACGGAGCCCCCACGAAAGCCCAGCAAAGCGGGTTTCGTGGGGAGAGGAGGCACAGCGGAACGGATGGGCTTTCCCCGCAGGGGGAAGCGGTTGAGTGTAGCTTGTGCCGACGAGAGAGGGGGCGGCCGGGATGGAACTGCTGAGCATCGTCGTCCCCTGCTATAATGAGGAGGCCGCCGTGGAGACGTTTTACCGGGCGGCCTCAGCGGTATGCGCGTCGCTGCCGGATGTGGGGGTGGAGTACATCTTTGTGGACGACGGCTCCACCGACCGCACGCTGCCCATACTCCGCGGGCTGGCGGCGGACAGGCCGGGGGTGCGCTACCTCTCCTTTTCCCGGAACTTCGGCAAGGAGGCGGCCATGCTCGCCGGACTGGAGCACGCCAAGGGGGACTACGTGGCTGTCATGGACGCGGACCTCCAGGACCCGCCGGAGCTTCTGCCGGAACTGCTGGAAATCGTGCGCGGCGGCGAATACGACTGCGCCGCTGTGCGGCGGGTGGACCGCAAGGGGGAACCGCCCATTCGCTCCTGGTTTGCCCGGCAGTTCTACAAGCTCATCAACAAAATGAGCAGGACGGAGGTCGTGGACGGCGCCCGGGACTTCCGCCTCATGAAGCGGCAGATGGTGGACGCCATTTTGCGGGTGCGGGAGTACAACCGCTTTTCCAAGGGCATCTTCTCCTGGGTGGGCTTCCGGGTCAAATGGGTGGAGACGGTCAACGTGGAGCGCTCCGCCGGGGAGAGCAAGTGGTGCTTTTTCAAGCTGCTGGTGTACGCCCTGGACGGCATCATCGCCTTTTCCACCGCCCCGCTGGCCGTGGCTTCGGTGCTGGGGCTGGTTTTGTGCGCGGCGTCCTTCTTCGCCATCATTTTTGTCATCGTCCGGCAACTGGTGTGGGGCGGCAGCGCTTTCGGCTGGCCGTCCTTGGTGTGCATCATTTTGTTTTTGGCCGGCGTCCAGCTCTTCTGCATCGGCATCCTGGGCCAGTACCTGGCCAAGACCTATCTCGAGGTGAAAAACCGGCCCATCTACATCCTGCGGGAACAGGGAGGGGAGCATGACGGGCAAGACTAAACGGCTGGGGGCGTTGGTGTGCGCACTGGCCTTCCTCATTCCGGCAGGGGTATTCCTGTGGGTCTGCGCGTCCCTCGGCATGGCCCCCTGGGGGGACAAGACCATCCTCATCTCCGATATGTCCAGCCAGTATGTGGAGTTTTTCTGCGCGCTGAAAAACGGCGAGCTGTTCTTCTCCTGGTCCAAGGCGCTGGGCACGTCTTACATCGGGGTGTTCTCCTATTATGTGTCCAGCCCGCTGTCCTTCCTCACCCTGTTTGTGCCAAACGAGGCCATGCCCATCGGGCTGATGTTCCTCATGGCGCTGAAGGTGGGGCTGGCGGGGCTGGCTTTTGCCCTGTTTGCCCAAAAACGCTTCCCCGGCCACCCTGGGGCGGCGCTGCTGTGCGCGGTGTGCTACGCCCTGATGTCCTACAACGCCATCTACGCCATCTGCGTCATGTGGCTGGACGGGGTGATCTGGCTGCCGCTGATCCTGCTGGCGCTGGAGCGCGTCCTGGCCGGGAAGGGCGCGGGGCCGTTCATCGCCGCCCTGACGGTGTGTTTCCTCTCCACCTGGTACATCTCCTACATGGTGGGGATTTTCTGCGCCCTGTACCTGTGCGCGCGGCTGGCCGCCCTCAGGCCCCGCTTGGCGGAACTGAAAACGGCGCTGGCCCGGTTCTTCGGCGGGGCGGCCTGTGCCCTGGGGCTGACGGCGTGGCTGTGGCTGCCCACCTTCCTGGCGATGTTTAACGGCAAGTTCAGCGGCGCTAACATGGACTACGACGGCCTGCTGGCCTGCGACCCCCTGGAACTGCTCCGCCGGCTGCTGCCGGGGCAGTACGGCTCCATCACCTACGGGGCCCCGCCCTATATTTTCTGCGGTTCCGCGGCGCTGGTCTGCGCCGCCGTCTACTTTTTCCTGCGCCGGTTTCCCTGGCGGGAGCGGCTGGCCAACGGGATTCTGCTGGCGGCGCTGGCGGCGTCCATGCTGCTGTCCCCGCTGGACAAGGTGTGGCACCTGCTCCAGCGGCCCAACTGGTTCCCCTTCCGATACTCCTTTGTGGCGTCCTTCTTCCTGCTGTACCTGGCCGTCCAGGCCCTGGGGGTATTGCCGGAGCTGCTGGGGGAGGGGCGGCGCCGGCTGGTACGGTGCGGGGCGGCGGCGCTGGCCGTCCTCACGGTGCTGGAGCTGGGCTTCAACACGAAAACCATCCTGGGCGGACTGGAGGGGCAGTTCGGCTCCGGCTCCTACCGGGAGTACCGGGCCTACTACGCCGCCAACGCCGAATTGACGGCGGCGGCGAAGGCGGACGCCGGGGAGGCGTTCTTCCGCATGGGGGCCACGGAGGACCGGGGCCACAACAGCCCGCTGTCCTTCGGCTACTCCGGCATCACCCACTACAGCAGCCTTTACAACGGCGATGTGAACCGCATGACCCGGGAGCTGGGCTTCGCCCAGGCGTGGATGTGGTGCGCCTATTACGGCTCCACCCCTGTCACCGACTTGCTTTTGGGTGTTGACTACGTGGTCAGCCGGGAGGCGGTGCCGGGCTACACGGCGCTGGCGGAGGCGGACGGGCTGACGCTGTGGAAGAGCCCCAAAGCGCTGCCGCTGGCCTTCATGGCGCCGGGAAACGTGCCGGAGTTGGCGGATGGCCGCGGTTTTGTGCGGCAAAACGCGCTGATCTCTGGGCTGACACAGGCCAATACGTCGGTGTTCACCCCGGTGGAGGCGGTGGCCGTGCCGGAGGGCCAGGGGGACACCGTGTTCACCTTCACCGGCACGGGGAAGCCCATCTACGCCGACCTGTCCGCCGGCGGTCTGCGGGAGGTGCTGGTGAACGGGGAGCATCTGCTGTGGCTGGGTTCCAGCGAGGCCGCGTCCATCCACTGCCTGGGCACGCCCGCAGACGGGGAGAGGTGGACGGTCACCATCCGCGGATCCAAGGGGTGGACCGGCCAGCTGTGGGAGCTGGACCAGGATGCGCTCTACGCCGTGGCGGAGCGGCTGGGCGGTACGCAGATCCTGTCGGTGGAGAAGAACGGCCGGGTGCGGCTGACGGCCCGGGGGTCGGAGGCCCGCCCGCTGCTCACCACCATCCCCGCCGAGGACGGCTGGACGGCCTATGTGGACGGCGAGCGGGCGGAGACCGGGGTATGGCTGGATGCGTTTTTGCTCCTTGACCTCCCCGCCGGGGAACATGAGGTGGAACTGCGCTACACGGCCCCGGGGTTGATGCCCGGTCTGGCGCTGGGGGCGCTGTCCCTGGCGGGGCTGGCGCTGGCCGCCCTGGGAAAGAGGAAAAAGTGATAAAAAGCGGCCCCCGGCTGTCAGCCGGGGGCCGAAACGCGTCTATTCCTCTTTGTCCTCGGGATCGGGCAGAACCACCACTTTGATTTCCAGCACCCGGTGGTGCTCGGCGCGGGTGACGGTGACGTCCAGGTTTTCCCACACGAAGTGGTCGCCCACCTCGGGCACCCGGCCCAGCTGTTCCAGCACCCAGCCGGACACGGTGGCCGCGTCGCACTCGCCGGTGACCTGGAACAGGTCGTACAGGTCGTCCAGGTCGGCGGAGCAGGCGATGAGATAGCTGCCGTCGGGCTGCTTGCGGAACTGCTCCACCACCTCGTCATGCTCGTCCCAGATCTCGCCCACCAGCTCCTCCACGATGTCCTCCATGGTGAGGATGCCCTCGGTGCCGCCGTACTCGTCCACCACCACCGCCATCTGGGTTTTGGTGCGCTGGAACTGGCGCATCAGGTCGTCGATCTTGGTGCCGGAAGTGATGTGCAGCACCGGGCGCACCAGTGGGGAGAGCTCATCCCGGCCATGGTAACGGGCGGAAAACAGATCCTTCTGGTGGATCACGCCCACGATATCGTCGATGCTTTCATGATAGACAGGCAGGCGGGAGTAGCCCTCGGCGGCAAACACCGACGACACATCGCTGAGCTCAGAGGTGTCCTCCACCGCTACCACGTCCACCCGGGGGGTGAGGATGTCGCCGGCCTCCAGGTCGTCAAAGCGGATGGCGGAGCGGATGAGCTGGCTCTCCTCCCGGTCCAGGCCGCCCTGGTCCTCCGCCTCCTCCACCATGGTCACCAGCTCCTCGTCGGTGATGCCGTCATCCCCCTCCTTGTGGAACAGCTTTGTCAGCAGCTTCTTCCACAGGCCGAAGATGAAGTTCAGCGGGGTGAGCAGGGCCATCAGGAAGCGCAGGAAGGGGGCGCAGAACATGGCGAAGGCCTCCGGGGATTCCTTGGCCAGACTTTTCGGGGAGATCTCGCCGAAGATCAGCACCACCACGGTGAGCACGACGGTGGACACCGCCGGGCCGCTCTCCTCATTGATGAGCTTGATGAACAGCAGGGTGGACAGGGTGGCGGCCACGTTGTTGACGATGTTGTTGCCGATGAGGATGGTGGACAGCAGCTTGTCGTAATCCTCCGCCAGGGCCAGGGTTTTCGCCGCCTTTTTGTCGCCGTTGTCGGCGCGGCTCTTCAGGCGGATGCGGTTCAGGGAGGTGAAGGCCGTTTCAGTGGCGGAGAAATAGCCGGACATGACCACCATCAGCACCAGCACGGCCAGCAGTATCATACTATCTGGGTCCATATGGACAAATCAACTCCTATGTGGATAAGTAAAGATTTACCTCAAGAGAGGTATTGCAAAGATATATACCATAGGTTGGCGAAAAAAGCAAGGGGGGATTTGCTCCCTTGCTCATTCTTCTCCCTGGATGTACAGTTCTTCCGCCGCCTGCTAGGCCTGCACAAGCGCCGCGCGGGCCTTCATCATCTCGTTGTCCTCCATCATGCACAGCGCCGTTGTCACTGCATTGAACAGGGTCGTGTACATTTTTTGATATGGGACGTTTGAAGCTGGCTCTGTTCCTGAAAACTCCATAATAAGCGCCTCCTAAATTTTTGATTGCACTAATATTAGTGCAATCATAGCACATAACTACGGTAATATCAAGATAAAGCTTGTGCGGATATGAGTGCGGCAGGAGGTGACGGCGTGGACTATTCCTATGATTTGGTGGTCGGGCAGCAGATTCGCGCCGCGCGGGAGGTGTGCGGGATGACACAAGAGCAGTTGGCCGCGCGGCTCCAGACCAGCGGCTGTGATGTCACTCGGAGCGCCGTGGCCAAAATGGAAGTGGGGCAGCGGCATATCTATGCTGTGGAGCTGCGTGCCTTGCGGGATATTTTGAACGTTTCCTATGAGATGCTCCTTCCATAGTAAAAGACTGCCGGAGGATTTTCCTCCGGCAGTCTTTTTATTATTTGATTGCTTTGCTCCGGACCTCTTCGCCCAGCAGGGCGGCAAAAGCATCCAGCCCCATGGCCCCCAGATCCTCGCCGGAGCGGTGACGGGGGGAGACGGTGCCGTTCTCCATGTCCCGGTCGCCCACCACCAGCATGTAGGGCACTTTCTCCAGGGTGGCCTCCCGGATCTTCTTGCCGATCTTCTCGCTGCGGCCGTCTACCTCGCAGCGGAAGCCCTGGGCGGCCAGTTTCCTGGCCTGCTCGGCGCAGTAATCCGCCGCGCGGTCGGTGACGGGCAGGAACCTGACCTGCTCCGGAGACATCCAAGTGGGCAGCGCACCGGCGTACTCCTCAATGAGGTAGGCCAGCGTCCGCTCGTAGCAGCCCAGAGAGGTGCGGTGGATGATATAGGGGGTCTTCTTCTGGCCGTCCGCGTCCACATACTCCATCCCGAACTGCTTGGCCAGCAGCATATCGATCTGGATGGTGACCAGAGTGTCCTCCTTGCCGTAGACATTCTTATACTGGATGTCCAGCTTGGGGCCGTAGAAAGCGGCCTCATCGATGCCGATCTCGTACTGCACTCCCAGGTCGTCCAGAATCTTGCCCATGACGGTCTGGGCCTCGTCCCACTGCTCCGGGGTGCCCTCGTACTTGTTGTTGGGGTTGGCGGGGTCCCACTGGGAGAAGCGGAAGGTACACTTGTCCAACAGGCCCACGGTGCCCAGGCAGTATTTGGCCAGATCCAGACAGCCCTTGAACTCCTCTTCCAGCTGGTCCGGGCGGAGAACCAGATGGCCCTCGGAAATGGTGAACTGGCGCACGCGGATCAGGCCGTGCATCTCGCCGGAGTCCTCGTTGCGGAACAGAGTGGAGGTCTCGCCCAGGCGCATGGGCAGGTCGCGGTAGCTGCGGCCCCGGTTCAGGAACACCTGATACTGGAACGGGCAGGTCATGGGACGCAGGGCAAAGCACTCCTTGGTTTCGTCCATGGGGTCGCCCAGGACGAACATACCGTCCAGATAGTGGTCCCAGTGGCCGGAGATCTTGTACAGCTCCCGCTTGGCCATATAGGGGGTCTTGGTCAGCAGATAGCCCCGCTTCTGCTCCTCGTCCTCCACCCAGCGCTGGAGGGTCTGGATGACCCGCGCGCCCTTGGGCAGGATGATGGGCAGACCCTGGCCGATGACGTCCACAGTGGTGAAATACTCCAGCTCACGGCCCAGCTTGTTGTGATCCCGCTTAAGGGCCTCGGCCTGCTTGGCCAGGTACTCGTCCAGCTCGTCCTTCTTGGGGAAGGCCACGCCGTAGATGCGTTGGAGGGTCTGGCGGCTGGAGTCGCCCCGCCAGTAGGCGGCGTTGCAGGCGGTGAGTTTGATGGCGTTGCCCTTGATGCGCCCGGTGGAGTCCAGGTGGGGGCCGGCGCACAGGTCGGTGAACTCGCCCTGCTTGTAGAAGGAGATCACCGCGTCCTCAGGCAGATCGTGGATCAGCTCCACCTTGTAGGGCTCGCCCTTCTCCTCCATGAGCTTGACCGCTTCCTCCCGGGGCAGTTCGAACCGCTCCAGCTTCAGCTTTTCCTTGCAGATCTTGCGCAT
Organism: Clostridiales bacterium; assembly: GCA_014799485.1. Next base: position 27,258 of record JAAVHY010000050.1, read on the forward strand.
TTCCCCTTCCAGCTCGGCAAGCTGGCCCTCGGTGAAGGGCTCGGGGGTGTCGAAATCGTAGTAGAAGCCGTTGTCAACGGACGGGCCGATGGCCAGCTTCACCTCGGGGTGGAGCCGCTTCATGGCCTGGGCCAGCACGTGGGAGCAGGTGTGCCAGTAGGTCTTGCGGTACTGCTCGTTTTCGAAGGTAAATTCGTTCTTGTCGCCGCTCATGGTATGATTCCTCCTTGTTTGGTACGGGGGGAAACAAAAATGCCTCACCCCTGAATTATGTCAGGGGTGAGGCGTAATATACGTCCCATGGTTCCACCCTGCTTGCAGTAAAACTGCCGCTCGTGTCCTCCGATAACGGGAAGGCCCCGTCCCATTCCTCATGGGCGGCTCGGGAGTGGTACAGCCGCCGCTGTGCGCGGGGCGCTTCCACCAAACGCGTCCCTCTCTGTGCGCCGCTATGCGGTTTCTTCTCCGTCTCTGCCATTTTGACTGCCCACAGTCTATCACCGAAACGGGGCGTTGTCAAGGGAGAGGATGCGGAAAAGGGACGGTTTTCAGCCGAACAGCGCCGCCAGGGACCGGGTATAGGGCGGACGGCAGATCCCCTTTTCCGTGACGATGCCGGTGATAAGCTCGTGGCCGGTGACGTCGAAAGCGGGGTTGTAGCACTTCACCCCGGCGGGGGCCATGGGCTGGGCGTAAAACTTCGACCTGATCTCCTCCGGGTCGCGCAGTTCGATCTGGATGTCGTCCCCGGTGGGACAGCCCAGGTCGATGGTGGAGGTGGGGCCCAGCACGTAGAAGGGGACGCCGTAGTGCCTGGCCAGGATGGCCACGCCGCTGGTGCCGATCTTGTTGGCGGTGTCGCCGTTGGCGGCCACCCGGTCACAGCCCACAAAGCATGCGTTGACCCAGCCGTTTTTCATGACCATGGACGCCATGTTGTCGCAGATGAGGGTCACGTCTATCCCGGCCTTGTGCAGTTCATAGGAGGTGAGACGGGCGCCTTGAAGCAGAGGGCGGGTCTCGTCGGCGAACACCCGGAAGTTCAGCCCCCGCTCATGGCCCAGCAGGAGGGGGCCCAGGGCGGTGCCGTATTGGGAGGTGGCCAGCGGGCCGGCGTTGCAGTGGGTGAGCACGCCGTCGCCGTCTTTGATGAGGGTGAGGCCGTGCTCCGAGATGGCGCGGCACATGGCGATGTCCTCCCGGTGGATGGCGAACGCCTCTTCCCGCAGGGCGGCGGCGATGGCAACGGGGTCTGCCCCGGCCATGGCGTCCGCCCGCTTCAACAGGCGGCCCAGCGCCCAACTGAGGTTGACCGCCGTGGGGCGGGAGGAGCTGAGGTATTGGGCCAGCCGGGTGAGCTCCAGGTGAAATTCCGCGGGGGACAGGCGCTTGTTCCGCTCCGCCAGGGAGGCGAGGCAGTACCCCGCGCAGATGCCGATGGCGGGGGCGCCCCGCACCCGCAGGAGCCGGATGGCCTCAAACATCTCCTCGGGCGCGCGCAGGGTGAGGTATTCCGCCCGGTTGGGCAGGAGGGTCTGATCCAGTATGACTACGCTGGTGTGGTCATCCCCCAGGCGGACGTGGTCGCTGAGATAGTCGGACATGGGATCGGCTCCTTTCTCAAAACAGGGCGGCCAGGGAAGCGCGGCCCGGGCCGGACAGGGCCCAGATCAGGTCGTCTAAGTTGTTTTCATCGTGCTCCACCTCCCGGCTGAACCGGCTCCACAGGGCGGTTTCCTCCCCAGGCTGGAACAGGGCCAGGTGGTACAGGGCGGCGCAGGCGGCGCATACAAAGGCGGCGCGGCCATAGAGCATATCGTCGTTCACCGCCTTGTGCCAGTGGCGGAACACGAAATAACAGGCCAGGTTGGTGAACTGGCGTTCGCACTCGGGGTTGGCCCGGGCGTAGTCCACACACAGGGCGGTGTACTCCGAAGGGGACAGAAGGGACAGCCGCTGGGCACGGTCTTTCAGCAGGGAGGGCCAGTCGGGGCGGAGGGGGTCAAGAGCTGCCAGGGCGTTCAGCAGCCAGACGGCGGAGGCTTGGCGCTGAGGGGCGTCCTCCGGGAAGGCGGGGATGAGGGGGAAGTTGGCCATTTTGCCGTACTCCCCCGCATCGATACAGCCTTGGAGGGCTTCGGCATAGGCCAGGATGGAACGGAATTTTGTCCAAAGCCCGCCCGCGCCGCCCAGCAAGGCCAGCGCCTGGGCGCGGCTGTGTTCCAGTCCCGCCAGGAGTTCCGGGTCTACGCCGTCAAAGGGCGGGTCGGCGCTGCCGTCGTCCGTTTCGGTGAGGGTGAAGCGGGGGGCTTCCAGCAGGAGACGGGCGGCTTCCGGGCAGGAGACGGCCAGGGAGGATTCCGTCAGGCAGCCGTACTCCTCGATAAACCGGGGGTAGGCGGCGCAGTGGGCGCAGAGGTGCCCCTCGCCCCAATCCCGCTGGATGGGGCACAGACCCTCCGGGGTGAGAAGGGCGCACATACCGTCCCCATTCAGGCGGAAGCACACGTCGCCGTCCTCGTCGGTGACCAGGTTTTGGGCGATGTGCTCCCGCAGGGGAGAGGGGGCGGCGGCGTAGTCCGCCAGGGCGGTCTCGTCGGGCACCACCGACCAGTCCCGGCAGCAGGTGTCCGGGCAGGCAACCCCCAGGCAGTGGAATTGTGTGTAGTAGTCCGGGCGGCGCTGGATCATGGGGAAGGCTCCTTTACGGTTCGTCGTCTTTTTTGACCAGGATGGTGACCGCCACGCATAACAGGGCGGCCACCGTGTAAATGACCGGGGCGGCCTGCTTCCACAGGTCCAGTCCCAGGCCGAGACCAACGTATAATGCGGTGGCGGAAACCATGCCAAAGCCCCAGACGCGGCCCACGCGGCGCTCCGCCGGGGTCATCTTTTCCTCCGGGAAGCCGTATTTCGAGTGCTGGACGCCCGCCCAGGTGAGGGCCGTGGCAGAAATCGTGACGCACAGCAGGAATACAGAGGAGCACAGGGCCTCCCACTGGTCCTTGTTCAGCCGGGCGGGGCTGTGCATAGCCATGGGGATCATGACCACCAGACCCAGCAGGATGAGGGCAACCGGGACGGCGATGAGGAAGGGGAAGCGGCGCTCGAAGCGGTCCATTTCCTCTTTTGTGTAGCAGGGGACGAAGCCGGGATGCTGGCGCTTAAAAGTGTCGTGGTTCATGCCGGAGACAATAAAGATGGTGACGGCAAAAATGAGGAACAGGAAAAAGGCCATCCCTCCCGCCGTTTCGTTGACGAAAAAGCAGACCAGGAGCATAGAGGAAATCACGCCCAGCAGAACCAGGGCCACCCCCGCCGCGATGGCGGCGGAAAAGCGGTTCATGTGCCGGTCGTAGGCGGCGGCGTCCTCGCCGAAGCGGCGGGACACGTCCCCCCGCAAGAGGGTGTCCATGTCGCAGGAGAACAGATCGCACAGGCGCAGGATGGCGTCCATCTCCGGGTAGGCGGCGTTGGACTCCCATTTGCTCACCGACTGGCGGGACACTTCCATTTTTTCCGCCAGCGCCTCCTGGGTCAGCCCGGAGCGCTTGCGGAGGAATTGCAGATTTTCACCAAATGTCATAAAGATGACCTCCTTTCAAGGTGCCCACAGGATAGGGCAAAACCGTGGGAAAGGCCACCAATTTGATGTTGCGTTTGGGTTGACGGACGTAAACTTTAGGGTGCGGAGAAGCCGGGAGCAGGGAACTAAGGCCGGAGCGGAGCAAATTGGCCGAAGCCGCATAGACGGCGGAGGACAATTTGTGCAGTCGGAGGACTTAGGGTCCGTCGCGGAGGCTTCGCAGCCCAACTGCGTTTACCCTGCAATGATGGCTTCGGCCACCTTGATCCCGTCCACGGCGGCGGAGGTGATGCCCCCGGCGTAGCCAGCCCCCTCGCCGCAGGGGTAGAGGCCGGGAAGGGCAGGGGACTGGAAGGAGCCGTCCCGCAAAATGCGTACCGGGGAGGACGAGCGGGTCTCCACGCCGGTGAGCACCCCGTCCGGGTGGGCGAAGCCGTGGAGCTTGCGGTCGAAGACGGGGAGGGCTTCTTTTAATGTGGTAAGGACGTAATCCGGGAGCACGCCGTCCAGGGTGGTCCAGGTGACGCCGGGGCGGTAGGTGGGCAGGATCGAGCGGGGGCCGTCAGAGGGCTGGCCCGCCAGGAAGTCCCCCACCAGCTGGGCGGGGGCGTGGAAGATGAAACGGCTGGAGTAGTTGAGGGGCGGGGCGTTCCCGGTGCCCCGGTCCCAGGCGGCCCGCTCCCACCGCTCCTGGAAGCGCACCCCGGCCAGGGGGTCGTCTCCACCGAAATCCTCCGGGTTCACGCCGACCAGGAAGCCGCCGTTGATGTTGGCCCCGTCCCGGGCCCGGAGGGACATTCCGTTGGTGACCACCTGGCCGTAGTCGCTGGCGGCGGCCACCACCTGCCCTCCGGGGCAGACGCAGAAAGTGAAGGCCGACCGGCCCGATGGCAGGTGGCAGGCCAGCTTGTAGTCGGCGGCGGGGAGCCTGTCCCAGAACTCGCCGAACTGGGCGCGGCTGACGGCCTGCTGGCTGTGCTCGATGCGCACGCCGATGGCGAAGCTCTTGCGCTCCATGGGCAGGCCGAAATCGTATAACATCTGGAAGGTGTCCCGGGCGGAGTGGCCCGGGGCCAGCACCAGGGCGTCGCAGGGGATATCGTATGGGCCGGATTCAGTCATTACGGTGATGCCAGACAGCCGCCCGCTCTGCGGATGCAGGGCCCAAAGCTGGTGCTCAAAGCGGATGTCCGCGCCCAGGCTGAGCAGCTCCTGCCGGATGGATCTTACCACGCCCCGGAGCACATCGGTGCCGATGTGGGGCTTGTGGGACCATTTGATGTCGGCGGGCGCGCCGTGGGACACGAAAATGTCGAAAACGTGGGAGATACGGGGGTCGTTTACCCCGGTGGTCAGCTTGCCGTCGGAAAAGGCGCCCGCGCCGCCCTCGCCGAACTGGACGTTGGAGGTGCGGGACAGCGACCCGGTGGCCCAGAAGCGCTCCACGTCCATGGCGCGCTCGTCCACGTCCCTTCCCCGCTCCAGCACGATGGGGCGCAGGCCCGCCCGGGCCAGGGTGAGCGCGGCGAACAGCCCCGCCGGGCCCATCCCCACCACCACGGGGGGCAGGGGGGAGGCGCGGCCCACAGGGGGCAATATATAAGGTATGTCCGCCACAGCCGTCACGCCCCTGGGGGCGCGGCGGAGGACGGCCTCCTCGTCCTTCAGCGCGACGCGGACGGTGCAGACCAAATGGACGTCGTTCTTTTTCCGCGCGTCGATGGACTGGCGGTGGAGGGACAGCTCCAGGATGTCGCCGGGACGCACGCCCAGGGCCTTGGCCGCCTTTTGGCGCAGCAGGGCCTCGTCCCCGTCTACGGGGAGATTGAGATTGGATATCTGGAGCATGGCTCAGCCCCGGGGTTCCTGGGAGATCTCACTGGGGTCATAAGGGGTGGTCTGGTATACGTAATAGTTCAGCCAATTGGTATACAGCAGCTGGCCCGCGCTGCGCCAGTTGACCACAGGGGACAGGCTGGGGTTGTCGCCGGGGAAGTAGTGGGCGGGGACGCTGGGCTTCAGCCCCCGCTTCACATCCCGGAAATACTCCTGGGCCAGAGTGTCGTCATCGTACTCCGCGTGGGCGAAAATGAAGAAACGGCGGTTGTCTGTGCTCTTCACGCCGAATACCCCCGCCTCATGGGAGAGCGCCAGGATCTCCAGCTCCGGCTTTTCCAGCAGCTGCTCCATGGTGATCTCAGTATAACGGGAATGCGGGGCGTAAAATTGGTCGTCAAACCCCCGGAACAGGGGGGAGCGCTTGCGGATGATGGTGTGCTGGTACACGCCGGACAGCTTTTGGGGCAGGGCGCGCTTTTCAATGCCGTAGTGGTGATACAGCCCGGCCTGGGCGCCCCAGCAGATATGGAAGGTGGAGTGGACGTGGCCGCGGGTCCAGTCCATGATCTCACACAGCTCGTCCCAATAGTCCACCTCTTCAAATTCCAGGTTCTCCACCGGCGCGCCGGTGATGATCATGCCGTCGAACTGCTGGTCCCGCACCTGGTCAAAGGTGGTGTAAAAGGATTTCAAATGGTCGAGGTCGGTATTCTGGGGGGTGTGGCTCTTGGTTTGGAGCAGCTGGACGTTGACCTGGAGGGGGGTGTTGGACAGCTTGCGCAGCAGCTGGGTCTCGGTGACGATCTTGGTGGGCATCAGGTTGAGGATGAGCAGGTTCAGGGGGCGGATATCCTGATGCAGGGCACGGCGCTCCGTCATGACGAAGATGTTCTCACCCTCCAGCACGCCGGCGGCGGGAAGGGAGTCGGGGACGCGGATCGGCATAAAGTGTCCTCCTTATGTTGGAGATATAATATATAGGTGTAATTAGGTTACCACAGGAGGGGCGCTTTCGCAAGGGGGAAAAGCGCCGCCTGCGCCGGCTCGGCGCTTCTCTATTGTCACGCTTCGCCTGTTCGCGACGCGCGGCTTCCCTCCGCCTCGGGCAAAACCCGGCCCGCGCCGCGGCCCTGGGCGTTTGCCCTCGCTTCGGTCCATCCGCGCTGCTCACGCCGGCTCAGCGCTTCTCTAAAAAAATCGAAAAAAGATGAAAAAGGTGCTTGACAAGATGGAAGAGATTTGCTAATATAATCGAGCGCCAAGGGAGAGGGCCCCGCGGAAGCGGGAGAGGCAAGCGGGAATTTTCAAAAAGTTGAAAAAAGGGCTTGACAAACCTCCCGGGGCGTGGTAAGATATCGGAGTTCGCTGAACGGCGAGTGAGGCGGACGG
>JAAVHY010000051.1 GCA_014799485.1 Clostridiales bacterium
CTCATCGCCACAAATCCCACAGACGGCTGTGCCCTCCCGAAGCTGGAACACAGAGAAATGAAGACCCTTTCAGTGGAACAACTGGCATCCTTCCTGCACGAGGCACAGGAGAGCGGCGTATTCGAACTCTACTACATCGAGTTGGCCACAGGCCTTCGCCGGGGTGAACTGCTGGGGTTGAAGTGGGAGGATATTGACCTGGAACAGGGTATCATCCACGTCCGGCGGCAGATTGCCCGAATCGATGGCGAAATCGTGGAAGCTCCTCTGAAAACGAAAAATTCTTATCGGAGCGTGTCCATCGGGCAGGACTCAGTGGAAATTCTCAAGGAACAGCAGAGAAAGACCAACAGCGAGTATGTATTTTCCTCACCCACAGGCGGCCCCATCTCCCCGGACTGCGTACTGAAAATGCTCCATCGGGTGCTGAAACGGGCGGGATTGCCGGAAATCCGCTTCCATGATATGCGTCACACTTTTGCCACAGTAGTGTTGCAGAACGGCGTAGACATCAAAACCGTGAGCGGGATGCTGGGCCACTACAGTGCAGGCTTCACCCTGGACACCTACGCCCATGTGACCACAGCGGCGCAGCGTCAGGCGGCAAATACCATGAGCAGTATCCTATCCAATGCTGCCGGAAACTAACCGAACATTTCCCCGTATGGGTCAGCGCATGGGTCTTGTGAAAAATTGAAATTTTGACCACACAAAAAAGTGAGCAGAAACAAAGAAAATCCTCTGATTTCACAGGAAATCAGAGGATTTTTGGTTGCGGGGGCAGGATTTGAACCTACGACCTTCGGGTTATGAGCGCGCACCGGGTCTTTTCTTGTCCTTTCATTTCGGCCCGTTTCACGCTGTTTCTTTGCGTTTCAGTACGGTTTTCGTTCCATTTCGTTCGCCCTCGTATTGCCTCATTCATCCTATCAGGAGGTCAAATTGAGGTCAAGGAAAAATCGAAGGTCAGACCTCCACTGATTGTCAGCTGTCCATCTGATATGGGCGGCTCATTTCATATTGTCGATCACGTCAGAAATCAACTGCTTTTGATGTTTTGTCAAAGTAGACCACTTTTGAAACATTTCCATTTGTTCTTCGCTTAACTCCACTAAGTTGTCAGAGCCAGAGAAGAACTGCGAGAGTGTGATTCCAAAACCCTGACAGATTGCCTCTAAGGTTGGGACGCTGGGCGCTGTGTGCCGGGTAAACATATTCGTAATGGTAGACTGTGACAGGCCAGATTCCTTTGCTAAACGATATTCCGTCCAGCCACGGGCCTGCATATAACTGCGTATGCGTTCAAGCGTATCCATGCCATCCCTCCTGTAAATAGTTTAAGCCCAAGATGGGATGTATAGTATTACGCTAACGTAAAGAAAATAAAATACATATGGGTTGCAATATTTTTTCAGATGGGGTATACTGTTTTTGTTCTCCCAACAAAACCGAATCAATTGTTAGATGTGCCCGTTCTTATGCTGTCAGCTTAACACTTTTCGGTTTGTGTGGAGTATACTGTGTCCATCTCGGCACAAACCCAAAGATTTACAAAGGAGGCATAACAATGAAAATCAAAAAAGCATTGGCACTACTGCTGGCACTGGTCCTTACGGTAGGATTGCTCCCGGGGAGGGCGCTGGCGGCGGAAGACGACGGGTTCACCGTGGTGAACACCGAGCAGGAATTGAACAGTGAGCTGAACAAAGGCACCGAAAAGATCAAGCTGGGCAAGGACATTACATCCCAAAGTCCTTTTGCACTTGAACAGAAGGTAGTCATTGATTTGGACGGCCACACCTGGACTGATACCCGGGGTGCAGACGATTTCCTCAACATCAAAGATGGCAGCAGCGTAACTGTCCAAAACGGAACAGCGTCCTTCGGCATCATCCTCAGGGGTGGCGAGCTGACGCTGAAAGGGCTTGAACTGAACGGCGCGGTCAACTGTAACGGCGGCAAGCTGGTCTCCATGGAAGATTGTACTGTTACTGGCGGCAACGGCTCCAACTATCCGCAGGGGATTACTGTCCGGGAAGATGGGGCGGTAGGGACGATTAAAAACTGTACCATTGATCTTACCGGCAATGAGTTGCCCAGGCCGCTGGCAGTCGGGGGCGGGTCTGTTGACGCCATTGAAGGGTGTACCATCTCTGCTACCAACAAGGGGACTGAGGAGTGGTTCTATGCAGCCGATATTGTGAGCGGCGGTTCTGTAGGATCGATCAAAAACTGTACCATCACCGCAAACGGAAAGAATTACTGCGCGGGGATTCATATTGATGAGGACAGCTCTGTGAAGGCGGTAGAGGGCTGCGCCATCACGGTCAAAAACACGGCTGCTGATACGCCGAATGACGATGGTATCTACGTCAGCGGTAAAATCGGGACGGTGAAAGAGTGCAAAATCACTGCTCGTTCCGCTATAAGGGGTGAAGGAAAAATCGACGAGATTTCCGGCTGTACCCTAAACGCGGAATATGGCTGCATTAGTGCCTATTCTATAGGTTCCATTTTAAGCAACACCATGACTGCTACGGGAACCTATGGCAGAGGCATAGAAGTTATAGGCTCCGTCGGGACCATTGCTTATAATTCGGTCAAGGCCAATAGCTCCCTTTTGGTTGTCCAGCAGAATGGCAAGGTGGAAACTGTCAACGGCAATGTGGCAAATCAGGCCATTGATTTCAACGCAGGCGGGGAGATCGGCACCATCTCCGGCAATGCCATCCTGGGAATTTCGAACTATTACGGCACCATTGATTTGGTTGGCTGGAACATCTTCAGCGGGGGCCTGGACGCGGTACTTAACGAGGGCACCATCAAGAAAATCGACACCACCAACCCCGTGGACAGTCTGGACAAAGGCCAGTGGTATTATGAGGCTATGGCCTATGCCTATGAGGAGGGCCTGACCATAGGAATCCCCAGCGCTGACTTCGCCCCCAACAGCAAGCTGACCCGGGCCATGCTGACCCAAATGCTCTGGAACCTGGAGGAGTGGCCCGCACCCGGCAATGGGAAGTTTACCGATGTAGCAAGCGGTGCGTGGTATCGGAACTCGGTAAACTGGGCGGCAGATAAGAAGGTCGTCACCGGCTACAATGGCCAGTTCATGCCAGATAACAACATCACCCGGGAGGATGTCGCGACCATCCTGTACCGCTATGTCAAGCAGAACGGCGGCGACGTATCCGGCAAAGCAGACCTGTCCAGCTACACGGATGCCTCCAAGGTCAGCTCTTACGCACAGGAGGCAATGCAGTGGGCTGTGGCCGAGAAATTGATCCGGGGCTCGTCGGGCGCACTGAACCCCAAGGGAAACACGACCTGCGCTGAAATGGCAACCATCATGATGCGTCTTGTGGAGGGGCCGGAGGAACCCCAGCCTGTGATGTCTGTGAATCTGGTGTCTGGTACCTGGGTGTCGGATGGCGACACCCTGTACGATGATACTGACGGGCACAAGCTCTTTGATTTGAAATCCGTCAAAGGGAATACGTTGACCTTTACCTTGGAGAGCGTTGGTGCAGCACCATATTATCGCATTGCCAGCACCTATCCCATCACTGTGACGCTGGTAAACGGCAAAGCCACGTTTCCTGTCAATGACAGCTGGGGTAATTCCGGGACGGGCGTAATCACCGTGAAAGGGGATTACTGTATCCATATCACGGTAGATATTACCTCGTCTGACCCCAACGCCTTGTGGGACATTGCAATGGACTCGGATTTCTACCCGTATGGGTACATGTAACCCCAGAAAAAGAAGAAGCCCCACCCTGTTCAAAGCGGGGTGGGGTTTCTTTTATAGACGTTCCGTCATTTTCTTAACATCTCCCAAAGCTGTGTGGTCTCCTCAATGGCCCCCACGTCCAGGACACACTGGATTACACCGCCAGCTTCCATTTTGTCCAACACCGCCTGGGGCACCAAATCCACGAAACCCACCCGGTAGAAAGTACAGGCGGCAAAGTTGACGATACCCGCCCGCTCGTGGCTGTCATCCCGGCTGTACTGATAGGGGCCGGTGATCTCGCAGATGTAATAATACCCGTCGGCGTCCCGAACCCACACCAGGTTCACATAGTCGGTGGCGGTCATGTTCTCGAAGCTGTCCAGCGTGGCGTTCAACAGGGTGTCACCGGGATAGGCCCCCTCCTGTGTCCGCAGGGCACGGTATCCGCTGACGGTCTCAGGTGTCCCGCTCAGCCCCCAGCCAAAGCCAACAATATCCTGCTCCATGCAGAACGCGAAGGAATCCACCCCGCCATTTGGCCGGAGCTGCATCGTCCAGACAACAACAGCTTTTTCTCCCTGCAAGCGCCCCATGGCGAAGAATAAGACAGCGGCAATGACGGCAACCAGCGCGGCGGAGCACAACAAAAACAGTCCCGTGCGCTTTCCTCCGGCGTTTTGAATGGGAATGCCTGACACTTCCTGGCCCGGTTCCAGCTGTCGCATACAGGCGGGGCAGAAGTTCGCGTCCGGGTGCAGGGCCTCGCCGCAGTTTGGGCATTGTTTCATCTCCATCGGCCCAGCTCCTTTTCCAGCCTCTGGACATTGGGATAACGCTTGTCCGGGGCGATTTGCGTACACTTTTGGATGACCCGGGCCAGCCGTTTGCCCGGGTAGAGCCGCCGGGAAGGGTGCTCCCCCGTCAGCATGACGTTGAGCAAGATACCCAGGGAGAAAATGTCCGTCCTGTTGTCGGTCTGGGCGATACCGAACTGCTCCGGGGCGGCAAAACCCGTAGTGCCAATGATGACTGTGTCGTTGACCTGATAGGACTTATAAAATCTGGCCGCGCCGTAGTCGATGAGCTTCACCCTGCCCTCCCGGTCTATCATCACATTCTCCGGCTTGATGTCCCGGTGGATGATGCCCAGGGAGTGAAGCACCGCCAGCACCCCGCACAGCTCCTTAACAATATTCACCGCCTCGGCCTCGGCGTATGTCTGTGTCTTAAGGGCTTCCGCAATCGTGGTGCCGTCAATGAACTCTTCCAGAACGACCACACGGGAGCCGTCCTGTGCTACCTCGTAGACCACGGGGATATTGGGATGGGATATTTTTTGCAGGGCTTCATATACCTCCCCACTGCCGGTAAAGCCCCGCACAATCATATCCGTGTGCAGGGTGTTGTGGCGCATGACCTGCACATTGGACTGCTCTCCCTGTTTCAACACCTTGACCGAAGTATAGTACCGCGCCAGTTCCCCTCTCAGCCAATCAAGCACACGCTCACCCCCTCATTTTTCAACAGTATACCACAGACTGCGCCCGAAATCTACATTAAGCAGACAGCTTAACACTTTACAAATTGGGTATGGTATGATAAAAAGGCTCAGAAAGAAGGTGTCGGAGCATGGAGGAAAAATCCACCAGCGGCCTTATGTCCGAGTTGATGAAATCAGAAAGCTTTGATGGCTATATCAAAGCAAACAACGAACTGCTCAAAACGAAGTCTGTCTCCGACCATATCAACCAGATCATAGCTTGCAAAGGCTTGGCCCGTGCCGATGTGGCGAAAACGTCCGGCCTGAACGTGATTTACGCCTATCAGGTCATGGCGGGGTCTCGCAAGCCAACGCGGGACAAGCTTCTGTGCCTATGCAAGGCAATGGGCCTGACCGTAGACGAGGTGCAGGAGCTGTTGAAGCACTGCGGATATGCCCCGCTCTATCCCCGCAGGAAACGGGACGCGGTGATCCTCTTTGTCTGGGAGAGGTGCAGTGGAACATTGGGTATCAACGAAGCCCTGTTTCAGAACGGAGAAAAAACATTGTGTTGAGGGGTTAGAGGGCTCACAGAGCTTGGCTATCCTTTGCCGCCCCCCTTTCCCCGTGGTATCTTTAGCGCTTCCTATGAGGCTCCAGGAGGGCTACAGGGCATTCCCAGCCGAACCTTGCCAAAAGAAAAAGCTCCACCCTGCTTGAAACGGGGTGGAGCTCTCTTGATACAGCGATTTATCAGAAGTTAAAGGCCGCGTCCAGCTTGTCCGCCGCGTCCTGGTCACGGGTTTTCAGTGCGTGGGTATAGATGTTCAGTGTGGTGCTGGTATGGGCATGGCCCAGACGGTTGGAGACGGTGCGAATGTCCACCCCCTCGGTAATCATAATTGTGGCGTTGCTGTGACGGAGAGAGTGAAGGGTGACTTTTGGAAGGTCACACCGCTCCAAGAACTTAGGGAACCAGCCGGAGATGGTATCAGGGTGGATGGGCCGTCCGTCCCACTGGGTAAACAGTCTGTCGGTTTCCTGCCAGCAGTCCCCCGCTTTCTCCTTCTGCTGGTTCTGGTACTGCTGATACTGCCGGAGCATCTGACAGACGCCGGGGCCAATGGTCATTTTGCGGATACCGGCTTTTGTCTTAGGCTCTTTGGTGATATAGTTCCCGCCTCCGAGATATTGGGAAGAACGACAGATGGAAAGCGTCTGGCGCTCAAAGTCTATATCCTTCCATTCCAGCCCGCACAGCTCCCCACGGCGCATACCCGTATAAATGAGCAGGGTAATCATGGCGCGGTACTGCATGGGTTCCCGGTTCAGCAGGAACAGCAGCTTTTTCAAATTAGCCTCGTCAAGGCATTCCCGCTCCTGGCTGACAAGCTTAGGCGGGTCTGCCCGTTCGGCCACGTTGCGGTCTAACAGCTCCCAGCGGACGGCGGTATTTAGAATCTTGGAAATCAGCCGGTGATGGTCAAGGACAGTCTTAGGGGCCAGTGGTCTAAGCTCTATCAGTTTCCCGTTCTTGTCCCGCTTTCCCTTCTTGTTTGTACCGGGTTCCATCAGATTTTTATAGATAGAAGGTGTTGAGATGGGTGGGGCGTAAGTCCGCCAGTTTGATATGCCCGATTGCCGCATTGATCCGCTGTAGATATTCACCGTAGCGACAGAATGTCTTAGGCGCTAACCGCTGTTTGGCGTAGTCCTCCATCCACCGGGCGGAGAAGTCCCGAAAATAGATATTACTGCTGACAACCTCCCCTTTGCGGACTTTGTTCTCGAATAGAACTTTTTGCCGCTCCAACTCTTTTTCTATCTGCTTTGGGGTCATACTGGGCTCCGGCGTCCAGTGCATATACTCATAGAGCCGCTTGCCCTGACTGTCGAGGCCGCAGGAAACCCGGATTTCATAGGACGATCCCCGTAAACGAGCAGTTGCCATTGTGCTCCTTCCTTTCCACAGAAGCATTTGGAGGCGCTTCAAATCGTGTCCCCCAAAGTTAACATAAATCAAACTTTTCCAAATTGCAAAACATTTTCTCAAATTTTGGAAAAATTTTTTATCGGAGCGTGATAAGAATAATCAGGGCAGGAAAGTGTGCCCCACTGCATTATCACGCTTCGGAAGAAATTACTTCACTGAAACAGGCACAGGTCGGATAGTTCCGGGTTCTGTGTCAGTCTCAAGGGCAGAACTGATATAGGGTGTTGACAGATAGGCCAGCACGGTGTCATAGTTTAAGAGTATTTTTCTACCTACTCTGATACAAGGAATAGTGCCATCCGCTACCCAGCGCCGGAGCATACTTGGTGTAATACGGCTGTCTGGGTCATCGGCCTTTAGCATTTGATAAGTTTCTGGTATAGAGCGTACTCTTACCATCGGAACACCTCCTTATGATACCCGCAGCCGAAAATACTGCGGTTCACCCTGGTGCTTTCCTCCTCGGCAGGAGGGAGAAGCTACCCTTGATATGTCAATATCATAGAGGCCGGACGGCAGACCTGCTATCAAATCCATTAGCTCCTCTGTTGTACCTGATGATGTTTTACGTTCTACTTCAATGATGTGAACCATTTTAGTTGTCCTGTCAGCTGACAGCGCGGTTCAATTTTCGGTGCAGCGTTCTCAGCCGCTTTGAGATGGCCATCCTGGACACGCCCAAACGTCTGCCGATTTCCTCCATGGACAATTCCTCATCGTATCGGAGGGAAATCAGCTTTTGTCCCCGTTCATCCAAATCGGCCACCGCTTCCCGCAGTGTTTCAAGCTGGAGGTTCTTTAGTGCGATGTTCTCCGTCACACGCTCGGCGTCCCCATAGCTGGACAGC
>JAAVHY010000052.1 GCA_014799485.1 Clostridiales bacterium
ATCATCCGGGTGAGGATATAGTTGGTGGTGCCGTTGAGGATGCCGTAAATCTCCAGGATCTCGTTGGCCGCCAGACACTGGGACAGGGGCCGGATGATGGGGATGCCGCCCCCCACGCTGGCTTCGAAGAGGTAGCATACCCCCTTCTCCCTGGCCAGCTGGGTCAGCTCATAGCCCCGGGTGGCCACCAGCTCCTTGTTGGAGGTGACCACGCTCTTGCCCGCCTCCAAAGCCCGGCGGGTGAAGTCCAGGGCCACCGTGGCCCCGCCGATGGTCTCCACCACGATGTCCACCTCGGGGTCGTCCTCGATGACCGCGAAGTCCTTCACGAACCGGTCCGCGAAGGGGCTGTCGGGAAAGTCCCGCACGTCCAGGATATATTTCAGCCGGATCAGCCCGTCCGCCTTGCGCTCGATGCTGCTCTCGTGCCCGGTGAGCACCTCGGCCACGCCGGAGCCCACAGTGCCAAAGCCCAATATCGCCACATTTACCATTGCGCAGTCATTCCTTCCCGGGGCGCGCCCCTCGGGCGCGGGTGTCCCCGTCAGCTATTTTGGCCGGTTGGCCCGAAAAAAGTCAACAATTTTGAACTTCTTAGACTATATCACGACTTTGGGCCGTTGTCGAGCATTGACTTCCCTGCTTTTTCACCAAACCTTCCTGACGCCGCGCTCTTTTCTTTGGCGGAATAATGTAATGAAGCGCCGATGGGAAAAGGACCGCCCGGCGGCACAGCCGCCGGGCGGTGGGAAGGCTCGATCCTGTCTCAGCCCGTGTTGCCCCAGTCGTCCCCCGCGGGGATATACGGTTCATCGGGGGGCGTAAAGGGGTCCACGGGGGGCTCGGGGATATCCACCGTGACCGCGGGGGTGGGCTCCACAAGGGGCGGGAGGAAGGGGTCGGAGGACTCCACCGGGGGCCAGGTGGGCTGGTCGGAGACCCAGGGCTCACTGGATACCTCCGGCGGCTCGGGGGGCTCCGGCGGCAGATCGCCGGTGTGGACGGCGCACTCCTGGAAGGCCAGCGAGTCGTACCAGCTGAGCAGGGCGCTGGAGTCCTCCACATACACGTCAGGCGCGGCCAGCTCCCGCTGGAAGTCCACCATATACACCGTCCTGACGCTCTCCTCCGGGCAGAACTCCCCGGCCTTGTGGTAGCGGCCTGTGGGATTGCCGTTGGCGTCCGAGATGGGGCTGTCGACGCACACCTGCACCGGCTTGTGGCACTCACAGAACCCGGTGGGGGCGTCGGCGGCGAACAGGCGGAAGGTCTGTATCCGGCTGCCCCGCACGTCCAGCGCGCACTCCTCCAAGGCCTTCTTGCCGCAGTCGCGGCAGATCTGGTACGTGTTCAGTGTCTCGGGCACCGCGAACTCCTGGTTCTCCTTCCCCTCGTGGAGCCGGCTCATCACCTTCTGCCACAAAACCGCGGACGGGTTGCTGCCGTCCCCCCGGTCGATCCTCTCGTTGGTGGGGAAGCCCGTCCACACCGACGCGGTGTAGTAGGGGGTATAGCCGCAGAACCACAGGTCGAAGCGGTTGTTGGTGGTGCCCGTCTTGCCCGCGGCCGTCATGCCGGACAGGCGCGCGGCGGTGCCGGTGCCGGTGTTGACCACGTTTGTGAGCATGGAGTTGATATAATAGGCGGTGGTCGCCTTGATGACGTACTGGGGCTCAGGCCGGTTGTCCAGGATCATGTTGCCGTCGGCGTCCTGGATCTCCAGCACAGTGGTAGCCTTTTTAAACTCCCCTCCCCGGGGGAAGGTGGCATAGGCCGCCGCCATCTCAAAGGTGGAAATACCGAAGGTCAGGCCGCCCATGGACATGGGGCTGCGGTCGATATCAGAGAGGAACTGCCCGCTGGAGGTCACATGATATGCCTCCAGCGAGGTGATGCCGTAGCGCTGGGTGAGGTAATCATAGGCGGCCTGGGGCGTCACCATATCCAGCACCCGCAGGGCGATGGTGTTCACCGACCGGGTCAGGCCGTCCAGCACGGTGGTCAGTCCCCGGTAGCCCTTGGGGGAGTTGGTGGGCCACACGTTGCCGTTGAGCAGCTGGGGATTGTCGTCGACGACGGTGGCGGGGGAAATCAGCCCCATCTCCAGCGCCGGGGAGTACACCGACAGCGGCTTGATGGACGAGCCGGGCTGGCGCACGGTGGTCACCGGCCAGATGGAGCCCCGGTTCAGCTTCTTTTCCGCCGTACTGCCCAGGGCCACCACGTAGCCGGTGCTGTTGTCCACCACGGTGATGCTGGACATGGCCCGGTTGCCCGTTTTTGTGGACACCTGGTCCAGGTTGGACCGGTCGTTGTAGACGGCGTCCACCGCCGCCTGAACGTCCGGGTCGAAGGCCGTGATGATCTTCAGCCCGCCGCTGAACACCCGCCGACGGCACATATCCTCGCTCAGGTGGGTGCTTTCCTGGAGGGCCTTTGTCGCCTCCCGGATGGCCTCCTCCACATACCAGGAGTAAATGGCGGACGAGGTCTTTGTCTCCGTGCCGTCGGGGTCTTCGGCGTTGTCCGGGTCATTCCGAATATCCTTGGTAAACACCAGGGTCTCGGCAATGGCCGCGTCCCGCTCCGCCTCGGTGATATAGGCGCCGTCGGGAGAGATCTCCGGGTCGGCCATCAGCTTCAGGATGAGCTCCTGCCGGGCCTTGTTGTACTCCCGGTTGGTCCACACCGCGCCGTTGTCATAGGAGTTCTTCGCCCCGCAGTTTTCGCACACATCCGGCCTCGTAGTCAGGTTGTAGGCCTTGCACTCTTTGCAGGTGTAGCGCACCACCTCCACCTGCCCGTAGGGGGCGTAGAGGGACGGGTTGTTGGTGATGCCCGCCAGGCTGGCGCACTCGGCCAAATCCAGCTCCCACACGTTCTTGCCGAAGTAATACTTGGCCGCGGCCTGGACGCCCCGGCAGCTGTTGCCCATATAGATCTCGTTGAGGTAGTAGGTAAGGATCTCCTTTTTGGTATAGTTGCTCTCCAGCTCCAGGGCCGTGAAAATCTCCTGGATCTTCCGGTTGACAGTGACATCGTTATTTTCGGTGATATTTTTAATGAGCTGCTGGGTGATGGTGGAGCCGCCCTGGATATTGCCGCCGGTGAACATACGCAGAACGCCGTTTGCCGTGCGCTTCCAGTCCACCCCGTTGTGAGTGGGGAAGCGCTTGTCCTCCACGGCGATGTACGCGTTGATCAGGTCCTCCGGGAGCTGTTCGTACTCGATCAGCTCCCGGCTCTCGGTGCCCTTCAGGGTCTGGAGTTCCACCAGTTCCTTGGTCTCCTTGTCCTCGTAATAGACCACCGAGTTCTCGTTCATATAGTAGTCTTCCAGCCGCAGGTAGGTATTGGGCATGACCACCGTTTTGACATAGACGGCGGCAAAGCACACCATGAAGCAGCCGGTGATGACGCCGATCAGCAGCAGGGTGCCGATCAGCTGGAGGATGCGGATGATGATGGTCAGCCAAATGGGGCGGCGGCGCCGCTTACGTCTGGCCTTGGGCTCCTGGCGGGCGCCGGGCTGGGGTTCGCGGCGCTCCGGGGCGCGGTTTTGGTTGGTGTCTGGCATTTGAGATCCCTCCGATGTATTCAAGCCATCCCCAAAAAGGGGATGTCCGGGTCCCTCTCTCTTCAGCGCGATCGCTGCGCTGGCTTATTATACCACGGAACGGGCAGTTTGTCCACCCTGGGCAAAACGACAGGTTTCGGCCCTTCCTGCCGCTGGCTTTCGTGGAAATTTCATGTTCCCCCTTGCAATTTCCCCGGGCAGCCGTTATAATATCCGTCGTAATCGCCGTGCGGGGCACGGCGGCCCGCAACACAGGCGGATCCCATCCGCCGCCGAAAGGAGGATTTCCGCCATGAGCGAGGAATACGGCCCGGATTTCGTGTCGGTCACCGACGACGAGGGCAATGAATTTGAACTGGAGCATCTGGGCACCCTGGAGTATAACGGCCAGCAGTACATGGCCTTCGTCCCCGCCGATATGGACGAGGACGACGAGGACTTCGGCCTGATTCTGCTGAAGGTCATCGAGCAGGACGGCGAGCAGCTGCTGGCCGACATCGATGACGAGGCGGAGCTGGACGCCGTCTACCAGCAGTTCATGGAGGAGCTGTTCGAGGACGAGGAGGAGGACGGCTGATACTTTACCCCTGCCGGGTTCTAACTACGTGACCTTGCCCTGTTAAAACCCACATTTCTTAAACGGGACGCCCCCCTCGCGCGGTGGTTCGCAGGCCTCCCGGCCCCCCTCGGGGGAGTCTGGACGTTGGAAGCGGTAAAGCCGCGCGGAGGCGACCCACCTGCATTCTTGTGCAGGTTTTTAATGGGGCGGCACGGCCACGGCGGGGGTCTGCCCAAACCAGGCGGAAGGGTTTTACGCCCTTCCGCCTTTTTCTGATTTGTAAATTTTCATCGGCAGACGAATTTGACCTTGCAACGGCTGTTTCCCCATGCTATAATATCAGGCAGCGCCCTGCGGGGCCCGTATTTTTTGCGGATACGCGGCCATCCACGCGCCGCGGCCCCGCCATCACTACACGAACACTGAGAGGATTGATATACCATGAGCGCATCCAGAGAGAAAAAGCAGCGCAAGAGCGCCGGCCCCGACCAGAAGGCCCTCAAGGTCCAGCAGGACCAGGCCGCCCGCAAGCGCAAAACCATCGTCTATTCCGTGGCCGGCGCCGTCGCCGCGGTGCTGGTGATCGCCCTGCTGGTCTGGCGCTCCGGCTTTTTCCAGGCCCGGGCCTCCGCCGCCACCGTGGGCAACGAGACCCTTTCCACCGCCCAGCTGAGCTACTATTACCACTACGCCCGCAACACCGTCGCCAATTCCTACTACAGCTCCCTGCTGGGCTTCGACGGCACCAAGAGCGACGACGAGCAGTTCTACGACGCCGCGAACAACATGACCTACCGGGATTATTTCATGGAGGCCGCCCTGACCACCGCCCAGGAGAGCTTTGCCCTGTCCGAAGAGGCGAAGAACAGCGGCCATACCACCGATGAGATCAAGGACACCCTGGACGCCCAGATCGCCGGCGCCAAGTCCGCCGCCCGCTCCAGCGGGTACAGCTACGCCGCCTATCTGCGCGCGCTGTACGGCCCCTATATGACCGCCGGCGTGTTCGAGCAGGAGCTCACCCGCGTGCTGATGGCCGAGCTGGTCAAGACCGAAAAGAAGTTCGACCTGTACGATGGCTACTCCCAGGCCGAGCTGGACGCCTACTACGCGGAGCACGGCGACGACCTGGACACCATTGAGTACTCCTACCTCTATTTCGCCACCTCTGTGGCCACCAAGGACGACGACGGCAACGACCTGCCCGAGGACGAGGTCGAAAAGCTGAAGGACGAGGCCATGGCCGAAGCCAAAGAGAAGGCCGAGGAGGCCCTGGCGGCCGTCAAGGGCGGCTCCACCTTTGAGTCCCAGGCTGACAAGTACGAGCTGACCGCCGCCAACCACGGCGACCACACCAAGGTGGTGGGCACCGGCAACGTCAGCTCCGCCTACCGCGACCAGCTGCTCAAGCTGGGCAAAGACAAGTGCGAGCTGGTGGAGGGTGAGAGCGGCTATTACGTCATCTCCTTCCATGACCGCTACCTGGTGGACGAGCCCACCTATGACGTGCGCCATATCCTGGTGGCCGCGGAGACCACCACCGATGACGATGGCCATACGGTCGCCCCCACCGACGAGGCCTGGGCCGCCGCCAAGGCGAAGATGGACGAGATCCAGGCCGCGTGGGACGCCAGCGACAAGTCCGAGGACGCCTTCGCCAAGCTGGCCAACGAGAACTCTGACGACGGCGACGGCACCACCGGCGGCCTGTACGAGCGCGTTTACGAGGGCTGGGCCGTCTCTGAGTTCAACGACTGGGTGTTCGGCGCCAGCCACCAGCCCGGCGATGTGGGCCTGGTCCAGCACAACGAGGAAGGCGGCAGCTACTACGGCTACCACCTGATCTACTACGTGAAAGAAAACGAGCCTGTCTGGATGGGCACCGTCCGCAACACCATGGCGAACACCGCCCTGACCGAGTGGACTGACGGCCTCACCGCCGCCTATCCCCCCGCCCAGACCAACGGCGCCAATTACCTCGGCAAATAAAAATGAAAACCAAAGGCCGGACGCGTCGTCCGGCCTTTGGTTTTGGGAGCTGATTCAAATGAACGATCAATTCATCCGTACCCGGATGCTGCTGGGCGCCCCCGCCATGGAGCGGCTGGCCCGCAGCCACGTGGCGGTGCTGGGCCTGGGCGGCGTGGGCGGCTGGTGCGCCGAGGCCCTGTGCCGCTCCGGCGTGGGGGAGCTCACCCTGGCGGACCAGGACACGGTGTCGGTGAGCAACATCAACCGCCAGTGCGCCGCCCTCCACTCCACCGTGGGTATGGAAAAGGCGCGGGCCACCGCCCTGCGCCTGAAAGACATCGCGCCTGATTGCGCGCTCCATCCCCTGGCCGTCCGCTACGAGGCGGACACCCGGGAGGAGTTTTTCGCCGGACGCTACGACTACATCGTGGACGCCATCGACCTGGTGAGCTGCAAGCTGGACCTCATCGAGACCGCCCACCGGCGCGCCGTCCCCATCATCTCCGCCCTGGGCACCGGCAACAAGCGGGACGCCCAGCTTTTGCGCATCGCGGACATCTCGGAGACCGAGGGCTGCCCCCTGGCCCGGGTGGTGCGCAAGGAGCTGAGGAAACGGGGCGTCCCCCACCACAAGGTGGTGTTCTCCCCGGAGCCCGCCCGCAGCGCGGAGGAGGGGGACGAGGCCCCGCCCCCCGGGCGGCGGTCCATCCCCGCCAGCGCCATGTGGGTGCCCGCCGCGGCGGGGCTGCTGCTGGCCCAGGCGGTCATTCTTGACCTGACAGACGGGCCGGGAGACGCTCCCACGCCCGCTTGACGATCCACGCCCCGGCAAGGCCGCACAGCGAACCGATGACCGCCCCCACCAACACGTCGCTGGGGAAGTGGACGCCCACGTACAGCCGGGACAGGCCCATCACCGCGGCGGCGCACACCGCCGAGATCTTCATCCACTTCTTGGGCGCCGACAGACACACCGCCAGGGCAAAGGCAAAGGCGGCGTTGGTGTGGCCCGACGGGAAGGAATTCGGGTCCTTTTCCGGCACCAGGTTGACAAAGTTTTCAATGACCAGCCATGGCCGGTCCCGGGCCACCAGGGGCTTGATGGTAAGGTTCACCACCACCAGCCCGATGAGCATGGCGCACAGCGCCGAAAAACCCGCCTTCCGGGTTGGCTTGAAGAACAGCATCAGCAGCCCCAGCACAATGAACAGCATCCCGGTGTTGCCCAGCTGGGTGTACAGCTTCATGAACGGGTCCAGCAGGGCGCAGCGCACGTGCTCCGCGATCCACACCAGGGCCTGCTCGTCGAATCGTTGAATGACTTCCGGCATCGTCGTCCCTCCCCGCCTTGACCCGCGGGTCAAAGCTATGTATAATAGAAGTATCGGATTTTTATTACTCTGGGGTCTCTGTCATTTTACCCCATTCCTTGCCGGGTGGCAAGTTTTTTATGGGAGGTTCCTATGAAAGTCATCACTCTCATCAGCGGCGGGGACACCGGCGGGGCCAAGACCCACGTCCACACCCTGCTCCAAGGGCTGAACAAGCACATCCAGGCGGACATGGTGTGCTTTACCGACGGCCCCTTTGCCCAGGAGGCCCGGGAGCTGGGCATCCGGGTGGACGTGATCGCCGGCGGAAACCCCCTGGCCGCGCTGAAGGCCCTGCGGGAAAAGATCACCCAAGAGGGCTATGACATCATCCACTGCCACGGCTCCCGGGGCAACCTGATGGGCGCCCTGCTCATGGGCCCCACCGGCCTGCCCGTGGTCACCACCGTCCACTCGGACCCCAAGATCGACTACATGGGCCGCCCCCTGTCCGCCCTCACCTTCGGCACCCTCAACAACTGGGCCCTGCGCCGCATCCCCTACCACATCGGCGTATCCGACCCCATGGTGGAACTGCTCATCAAGCGGGGCTACGACCCCCAGCAGGTCTTTGACATCAAAAACGGCCTGGACTTCTCCAACCCCACCTCCCCCCTCACCCGGCGGGAATACCTGGACAGCCTGGGGCTGGACTGGCCGGACGACGCGGTGATCGTGGGCATCGCCGCCCGGCTGAACCCGGTGAAGGACATGGGCACCCTGCTGCGGGGCTTCGCCGCCGCCCGCAAAGAGCAACCCCAGCTGCGCCTCATCATCGCCGGGGACGGCGAGGAGGGTTCTATGCTCAAAAAGCTGGCCCGGGAGCTTGGGGTGGAGGACACGGTGTGCTTCGCCGGCTGGGTGTCGGACACCGCCAGCTTCTACCACGCCATCGACATCAACACCCTCACCTCCCTGTCCGAGGGCTTCCCCTACTCCCTGCCTGAGGGGGCCCGGTTCGCCCTGCCCACCGTGGCCACCCAGGTGGGCGGCGTGCCCTCCCTCATCCAGCACGACGTCACCGGCCTGCTGTTCCAGCCCCGGGACCATGAGGCCCTGGGCCGTCATCTGGCCGCCCTGGCCGCCGATCCGGCCCTGCGCCGCCGCCTGGGAGACAAGCTGCTGGAGCGGGGCCGGGCGAACTACTCCATCGAAAACACCGTCCAGACCCAGCTGGACATATACGCCTCCATCCTCCGCCGGGAGGCCCGGAAGGGCCGCGGGCGGGACGGCGTGGTGGTGTGCGGGGCCTACGGCCGGGGCAACGCCGGCGACGAGGCCATTTTGAAGGCCGTAGTGGCCGAGCTGCGCTCCATCGACCCGGATATGCCCCTGTGGGTAATGACCCGGAAGCCCAAACAGGCCAAGCTCCGCTACCGGGTGGGGGCCGGCTACACCTTCAACCCCTTCACCTTCCGCCGCCATATCCGCAAAAGCGTCCTGTACCTCAACGGCGGCGGCTCTTTGATCCAGGACGTGACCAGCCACCGCTCCCTGTGGTTCTATCTGTTCACCCTCTCCTCCGCACGGCGCAGCGGCTGCAAGGTGCTGATGTACGGCTGCGGCATCGGCCCCATCATCCACCCCGGCAACCGCCGCCGCACCGCCCGGGTCATCGACCGCTGCGTGGACGTGATCACCCTGCGGGACAGCGCCTCCCGGGAGGAGCTGCGCGCCCTCGGCGTCACCCGCCCCCAGGTGATCCTGGCCGCCGACCCCGCCGTCACCCTGCCCGCCGCCCCCCCGGCGGACGCGGACGCCCTGCTGGAAGGCATGGGCCTCCACCCTCGGGAAGGGGAGAAATACCTGGGGGTCACCGTCCGGCCCTGGCCGGGGTTCGAGGACAAGGTCCCCTCCTTCGCCGCCGCCGTGGATCACGCCTATGAGCGGTACGGCCTCATCCCCGTGTTCATCCCCATCGAGGGCAGGCCGGACGCCGCCGCCGCCCAGAAGGTAGCGGCCCAGCTGAAAAAGGCCCCCGCCCACCTCCTGCCCGCCTGCCCCACCACCGAGCTTGCCATCGCGCTGTACGCCCGGATGGACGCGGCGCTGTCCATGCGCCTGCACGCGCTCATCTTTGCCGCCGTCGGGGGCGTCCCCCTGGTGGGGGTGGTGTACGACCCCAAGGTGAGCGCCTTCCTGGACGACGCCGGCCAGGATCTCTACTCCCGCCTGGAGGAGCTCACCCCGGAGCTTCTGTGCTCCCTGGTGGACGCCGCCGCCGCCCGCCGCCAGGACCGCAGCGCCCTGGATGAAAAAACCGTCCGCCTCATCCGGCTGGAGCAGGCGAACCGCGAGGCCGCCGCCAAGCTGCTGGCCGATCCCAACGAAGCCGGAGGTAACCCATGAAGCAGATCGTCTGTCTGGCCCACTCCCCCTGGCGGGCCCGGCCCGACCGCACCCAGCAGCTGCTGGCCCGGCTGGGGGACGCCCAGATCCTGTTTTTTGAACCCGCCCCAAAGCGGGGCGGGCCCATGCCTGAGCAGGGCCGCCGGGTACGCGCCCACATCACCGTGTATACCCTGCCCGTCCCCCTCCCCGGCCCCCAGGAGGGCTCCCTGCTCCACCGGCGCAGGCTGGACCGGGCGGCGGATTTCGTCCAGTCGATGATGGACAAGCACCGCTTCCGGGAGCCCGCGCTGTGGTGTACCGCCCCCGTCCACGCCCAGTTCCTGGACAAGCTGGCCTACCGGGGCGTGGTGTACGACTGCCACCGATTCTGGGACGACGGGTTCCTGGACTGGGAGAGCGACCTCACCAGCCACGCCGAGGTGGTGTTCGCCGCCTCCTCCGGCCTGGTCAGGCGCCTCTCCCCCTGCAACGACAACATCGCCCTGCTGCCCAACGGGGTCAACCCCCTCCTGTTCCAGCAGAAGCAGCGCGCCATCCCACCCGCCCTGACGGGCCTGCCCGGCCGGCGGGTGCTGGGGCGTCTGGGCAGCGTCACCGGGCAGTTGGATCTGGACCCCCTGCTCTACTTGGCCCGCCACCGGCCCGAGTGGACCTTTGTGCTCATGGGCCGGGTGACCAAGCCCGCCGCGGAACAGCTGCGGGGGCAGGACAATATCGTGCTCACCGGGGCGGTGAACCCCCTGGACGTGCCCGACTGCCTGTACCGCTGCGACCTGCTGTTCGATTTGCCCCGCCTGGACCGGCCGGGCAGCGACGTGACCCCCAGCCGGGTGTACGAATACCTGGCCACGGGCAAGCCCATCGTCACCGTGGTGGACCCCCATGTGCCCGACGCCATCCCGGAGCTGGTGGCCACCGCCTACGACGGCCCGGGCTTCCTGCGCCGGTGCAAGGCCGCCTTCGGCGAGGACCCATCCCTTCCCCGGCGCAGGCGCGCCATGGCCCAGCAGTCCTCCTGGGCCAACCGGGCCGCCCAGGTCTCCGCGATTCTGGAGGCCGGCGGGCTGTTTTGAGCTTTTCGCCATGGACGGCGCGCCCCCATCCCGATAGATTGTACAAGCCTACGAAAATCCGTCCGGGCCTTGATTTCCCAGCCTTTTTTCGGTAAAATGGGGGCAGCTATTTGGAAATGGGGTGTCCGCCGTGGAGCGTCCTGTCCGTGTCCGGCCAAGCTTCCGCCCGCATGGCACCCTTGTGTCCAAATACCATAACCATATCTGAATCCAAACAGGCCCGCCGCACCTTGCGGCGGCCTGTTTCTTTTTCCAAAGGAGGTCCTATCGTGAAAAAAGTCGCCGTTATCATGGGTTCCGACTCCGACTGGCCGGTGGTCAAGGGGGCCTGCGCCCAGCTGGAAGAGTTCGGCATCCCCTACGAGGCGCACATTCTGAGCGCCCACCGCACCCCCGCCGCCGCCGCGGACTTCGCCAGAAACGCCCGGGCCAACGACTTCGGCGTGCTCATCTGCGCCGCGGGCATGGCCGCCCACCTGGCCGGGGCCTTTGCCGGCAACTCCACCCTGCCTGTCATCGGCATCCCCATGAAGGGCGGGGCCATGGACGGGCTGGACGCCCTGCTGGCCACCGTCCAGATGCCCAGCGGCATCCCCGTGGCCACCGTGGCCATCAACGGGGCCAAGAACGCCGCCGTGCTGGCCGCCCAGATCCTGGCGGTGGCCGACGACGCCCTGGCCGCCAGGCTGGACGAGGCCCGGGAGAAAATGGCAAATCAAATCGCGGAAAAAGAAGCAAAATTACAGGCGGAGATTACTTTTTCTTGAAAGTTAAAGGTACCAGCCGCCCGAACCACTTGTGGCGCAACGGTTTCAATGGTTTGGGCGGTATTTGGTACACAAGATTTACACAAGTCCGCAAATTGGAGGCTGAAAAAATATGAAAATTGAAAAGTGCGTAAAAGAATCTTTTGTTGTAATAGGAAAAGCGGGTTCTACTTTAGACGGAGAAGGTTTCATCCAAAGATTATGGGCTGATGCAAATTCCCATTTTGAAGAAATTCAGCATTTAGCTAAGAAAGATAAGAATGGAAACATAGTTGGCATATGGGGAGCGATGTCTGACTTTTCGTGCTCATTCAATCCTTGGGAGGACTTCAACAAAGGGCTTTACCTTGCTGGGGTAGAGTGCGGTGATGATTCAGAAGCCCCCAACGGATGGACAAAGTGGAATATACCTGGCTATGAATACATTTATGTAGAATGTGAAAATGATGATATTTTTTCACAGGCAATAAAATATCTGGAAGATAATGCTATTCCGCTGGTAGGGGCGGTACACGATTTTACTTGTCCGCAGACGAGAAAGAATTATATGTTTTTTCCAATCAGAAAGTTATGAACAACGACCAGTTTATTTGGAAGTTTATGAAACTAATCTTCTCAAATATAAGTGGAGCGTAGTACACAACTTGGTACACAATCGAAGCCGTCACTAACTGCTTGAAACTGTATCGACAGAGATAGCGGAAAGCTGAAAATGCTTGAAACTACACGACATTGATTAAGGCTGAACCAGCGTCCCTATAATTGAAAGAAAAAGGAACCGAAAAAGAACTTTCATTCGTTACCAACGCTCCCCCTACCTAAACGTTTCCACTCGGCAACATAACAGGCACTTATCAATCAGAAGGGAAGATAGAAATGAATAAAATTGAACAGCTCTATGAAGGCAAAGCCAAGAAGGTATTTTCCACCGAGGACCCCAATGTAGTCATCGTGTCCTACAAGGACGACGCCACCGCTTTTGATGGGCTGAAAAAGGGCACCATCACCGGCAAGGGGGCCATCAACAACCAGATGACCAACTTCCTCATGCGGCAGCTGGAGAAGGCGGGCGTGCCCACCCATTTCGTGGAGGAGCTGTCCGAGCGGGAGACCGCCGTGAAGAAAGTCACCATCGTCCCCCTGGAGGTCATCATCCGCAACATCTCCGCCGGCTCCTTCGCCAAGCGGTACGGCGTGGAGGAGGGCATCGTGTTTGACGCGCCTACCGTGGAGTTCTCCTATAAGAACGACGACCTCCACGACCCCCTCATCAACGACCACCACGCCGTGGCTTTGCGCCTGGCCACCTGGGAGGAGATCGAACTCATCAAGAAGTACGCCTTCCAGGTCAATGACTTCCTCAAGGCGGAGCTTCTCGCCTGCGGCGTGACCCTGGTGGACTTCAAGCTGGAGTTCGGCAAGACCTCTGACGGCACCATCGTGCTGGCCGATGAGATCAGCCCCGACACCTGCCGCTTCTGGGACTCCAAGACCGGGGAGAAGCTGGACAAGGACCGCTTCCGCCGGGACCTGGGCAACGTGGAGGGGGCTTATCAGGAGATGAGCCGCCGCCTCATGGGGAAATAATCGATGGGCGGATTTTTTGGCGCGATCTCCAAGCGTGATGTCACCCTTGACATCTTCTTCGGCGTGGACTACCACTCCCACCTGGGCACCCGCCGGGGCGGCATGATCATTTACGACAAAGAGGACGGCTTCCAGCGGCAGATCCACTCCATCGAGAACACCCCCTTCCGCACCAAATTCGAGAAGGACCTGGAAAAGTTCCACGGCCACGCGGGCATCGGCTGCATCAGCGACACCGACCCCCAGCCCCTGCTGGTGCGCTCCCATCTGGGCCTGTTCGCCATCTCCACCGTGGGCATCATCAACAACGCCGACGCGCTGGTCAACGAGTACTTCGACGGCCACACCCAGTTCATGGCCATGAGCTCCGGCAAGGTGAATTCCACCGAGCTCACCGCCGCCCTCATCAACCAGAAAGGCTCCCTGGTGGAAGGCATCCGCCACGCCCAGGAGGTCATTGACGGCTCGTCCACCATCCTCATCCTAACCCCTGACGGCATTGTGGCCGCCCGGGACAGGCTGGGCCGCCTGCCGGTGCTCATCGGGAAGAACGAGGACGGCTGCTGCGTGTCCTTCGAGTCCTTTGTCTGCCAGAAGCTGGACTACGACGCCGCCTACGAGCTGGGCCCGGGGGAAATCGTCAAGGTCACGGCGGACGGCTGGGAGACCCTGGCCCCCGCCGGGGACAAAATGCGCATCTGCGCCTTTTTGTGGACCTATTACGGCTACCCCAACTCCAACTACGAGGGGATGAACGTGGAGGTCATGCGCTGCCGCAACGGCGAGATCATGGCCCGGGACGAGGCGGCCCGGGGCGCCCTGCCCGACGTGGACTGGGTAGCCGGCGTGCCCGACTCCGGCGTGCCCCACGCCATCGGCTACGCCAACCGCAGCGGCAAGCCCTTCGCCCGGCCCTTCGTGAAGTACACCCCCACCTGGCCCCGGTCCTTCATGCCCGCCAGCCAGGATGTGCGCAACCAGGTGGCGAAGATGAAGCAGATCCCCGTCCCGGAGCTCATCCAGGGCAAAAAGCTGTTGTTCGTGGACGACTCCATCGTCCGGGGCACCCAGCTGCGGGAGACGGTGGACTTCCTGTACGGTGCGGGGGCGGAGGAAGTGCATATGCGCTCCGCCTGCCCGCCCATCATGTACGGCTGCAAGTACCTCAATTTCTCCCGGAGCAACTCCGACATGGAACTGCTGGCCCGGAGCATCGTCCAGGAGCTGGAGGGCGACGAGGGGCAGGAGCATCTGGAGGAGTACGCCGACGGCACCACCCAGCGGGGCCAGTGCATGCTCAAGGCCATCTGTGAGGAGATGGGCTTTGACTCCCTGGACTATCAGTCCCTGGAGGGCCTGCTGGAGGCTGTGGGCATCGACCGGGACAAGATCTGCACCTACTGCTGGACAGGGAAAGAGTAAGGAGGGACCAACGATGAACGATTCCCATTCCGCGTCCTACGCCGCCGCCGGCGTGGACATCGAGGCCGGGTACAAGGGCGTACAGCTCATGAAACAGCACGTGGAGCGCACCAGGATCCCCGGCGTGGTCAGCGGCATCGG
>JAAVHY010000053.1 GCA_014799485.1 Clostridiales bacterium
GCCCGACTACCTCCTGCTGGACGAGCCGGTGGACGGCCTGGACCCGGTGATGCGCCGGCAGGTGTGGTCCCTGCTCATGGGGGACGTGGCCGAGCGGGGCACCACGGTGCTGGTGTCCTCCCACAACCTGCGGGAGCTGGAGGACGTGTGCGACCACGTGGGCATCCTGAGCCACGGCAAGGTGGCGCTGGAGCGGTCGCTCACCGAGCTCCAGGGCGGCACCGTCAAGGTGCAGGCGGCGTTTGAAACGGAGACGCCCCCCGAGCTGCCGGAGGATCTGCGCATCATCCACACCAGCAACGTGGGCCGGGTGTACACCTACATCGTCCGGGGGACGGCGGAAGAGGTCACAGGGAAGTTCGAGCCGCTGAAGCCCCTGTTCGCCGACGCGCTCCCCCTGACCCTGGAGGAGATCTTTATCTATGAAATGGGAGGTGAGGACTATGCGGTCCGGGACATCGTACTTTGATTGGACGGTTTTCAAGAAAACGGTATGCCGCTTCTGGCCCCTGTGGGGGGCGTACTCCGCCCTGTGGCTGATCGTGCTGCCGCTGGAGGGGCTGATGCTGCTCCGGCTGGAGGCCAACGCCCACCCGGGCGTCACCGGCGGGTATATGGAAAACTTCGCCTATTACGACGTGCCGGGGCGGGCGCAGGCGGCCCTGTCCATCACGGTGGTGTTCGGGGTGCTGTGCGCCATGGCGGTGTTCAGCCACCTGTACAACGCCCGCTCGGCCAACCTGTTCGGCTCCCTGCCCATCCGGCGGGAGGGGCTGTTCCTCACCCACTACCTGGCGGGGCTGGCCTTCCTCCTCGTGCCCAACGGGGTGGTCTTCCTGCTCACCCTGGCGGTGGAGGCGGCGGGGGGCTGCGTGGTCATGAGCGGTCTGCTGTTCTGGCTGGCGGTGTGCTGCGGGGAGTGTTTCTTCTTCTACTCCCTGGCGGTGTTCTGCGCCATGTTCACCGGGCACATTTTGGCCCTGCCCGCCTTTTACGGCATCGCCAACGTCCTGGCCTACGGCGTCGCGGGACTGGTGCTGACCGTGTTCCAGATGTTCTACTATGGCTTCGATACCTTCAGCGACGGGGTGTTCGAGGTAATAAAGTGGCTCACCCCGGTGGAGCGGCTGGAGGAGTCGGTGATCAGCACCCGGGAGATGGTGGCCACCGTTGACCCGGCCACCGGCGAGACGGTCTACCGGTCCGCCGGCGCGCTGATCTTCTCCGGCCTGCCCGTGGTGGGCATCTACGCCCTGGCGGCGGTCGTACTGGCGGCGTGCGCCTTCCTCCTCTACCGGGCCCGGAACCTGGAGAGCGCCGGGGACGTGGTGTCCGTCAAGGTGATGCGCCCGGTGTTCAAATACGGCGTGGCTTTCTGCGCGGGGCTGGCCCTGGGCATGGGCACCGCCTTCGCCGTGGGCGGGCTGGAGGAATTCGGCCTGGCGGTCGCCATCATCATCTGGGGCGTGATCGGGTACTTTGCCGCCCAGATGCTGCTGGACAAATCCTTCAAGGTGTTCCGCAAGTGGAAAGGGGCCGCGGTGGTGGCCGGGGCGTTCCTCCTCCTGTCCCTGGTGGTGGGCCTGGATCTCACCGGGTTCGAGACCCGGATGCCCGACCCCGCCAATGTGGCGTCGGTATACGTGTACGGCCTGGACGCGGTGCGGCTGGGTGACAGCGGCGACCTGGTGCGGCTGGAGCTGGACGACCCCGGGCAGATCGAGCTGATCACGGCCCTCCACCGGGCGGCGGTGGAACAGCGGGACTGGGAGGGAACCTCCACGGAATACCGCGCCACCCCCAGCCTGGAGCTGACCTATACCATGAAGGACGGCTCCACCCTCATCCGGCGGTATCGCTATATTGTGGTGGACCCCAATCAGACGCGAGAAGCGGGCACAGCCGCCTGGGCGCTGGAACAGCTCTACGGGGATCGGGACCTCTACTGGCGGGCCTACGAGTTTGACGAGCTGGAGGGGCGGATCGCCCAGCCGGGCTGGCGGTTGGAGCGGGCTGAGCTGAGCGGCTCCGCCTACAACGAGAAGTACGGCTACCAGAACCTGGGGACCAGCTACTTCTACGCCCCCTACGCCCGCACCCTGCTGGACGCGGTGGAGGAGGACTTCAAGGCGGGCCGCATCGGTGTGCGCACCCTGGCGGACGCGGGCCGGTATCCCCCGGCGGAGGGGAAGGTGCTGGCGTTCTGGGCCCAGGACAGCGACTACAACAATTTCTGGATGGAGATCGCCGTACAGGACAACAGCTCGTCCACCCTGAAGGCGCTGGAGGAGCTGGCGGAATACGCCGTGGAGGACGCGGCGGGAGGCTACAGGGACTGAATTTTATCGGACAGCCGCCTTGCAAAGCTTTGCAAGGCGGCTGTTTTGTGCTATAATGAGGGAAACTTGATGTCAGGAGGCCGTGTCAATGCCAGGGAAAGAGGAATTCATCCAAATCTACCGGGAGCACATCCGCCGGGAGGGCAGCGAGGAGCTGCTGGACTACCTGGAAAACAAAAGCGACTTCTTCACCGCCCCCGCCTCCGCCCGGTTCCACGGCTCCTACGCCGGGGGGCTGTGCGACCACAGCGTCAACGTGTTCCGCTGTCTGGAGGCCTACCTGGCCCGGGACCGGGTGAAGGAGGTCTACGGGGTGGAGTACCCCATGGAGTCGGTGGCCATCGCCGCCCTGCTCCACGACCTGTGCAAGATCGGGTGCTACAAGGCGGGCACCCGCAACGTGAAGGACGAGGCCACCGGCAAGTGGGAGAAGGTGCCCACCTTCTACTACGAGGACAAGCTGCCCTACGGCCACGGGGAGAAGTCGGTGTACATCATCTCGGGATTCATGCGGCTCACCCGGGAGGAGGCCATGGCCATCCGCTGGCACATGGGCTTCTCCGGCACGGAGGACAGCCGGGTGGTGGGCCAGGCTCTCCAGCAGTATCCGCTGGCCTTCGCCCTGGCCACGGCGGACATGGAGGCGTCCTACTTCCTGGAAGGGAAATGAGGGCAGCCCCCTCCCCGCGACGCGGGGAGGGGGCTTTTTTCATAAAAATTTTCCCAGCCCGTCAGATTCGGCGGGCTGCCGCGTCTTATCCATGAAGCTTCAAAACGTGACGCAAGGAGGTGGACGCCATGACACAGGAGCGGTTCCTGGCGGTTTTCGACCAATACCGCCCCATGGTATACGCCCTGGCGCTGAGCTACACCCGCTCGCTCCAGGACGCGGAGGACGTATGCCAGACGGCGTTCCTGCGCCTGTTGGAGCGGCCCCCCGCGGCCGGGAAGGAAAAGCCCTGGCTGGCCCAGGTGACGGTGAACGAGTGCCGGAGCCTGCTGCGCGCCCCCTGGCGGAAGCGCCGGGTGGAGCTGGAGGAGGGGGCGCTGGAAAACCTCAGCTTCGAGCAGCCAGAGGAGGGGGCCCTTTGGGAAGCGCTGGGGTCGCTGCCCCCGGAACAGCGGGCGCTGATCCACCTGCGGTTCTACGAGGGGTTTACCGTGGCCGAGCTGGCGGGGCAGTACCGTGTGCCGGCGTCGGTCATCTCCGCCCGGCTGTACCGGGCCAAGAAACAGCTGAAAAAACGATTGGAGGGATCGGATCATGGACCGATATCGCAAAATGTTTGACCAGGCGGTGGAACAGCTTGGGCCGGGCCAGGACAAGGTGGACGCGCTGCGCGGGTCGCTGGCCCGCCGGTGCCCCAACGGACAGGGAAAGGAGGCCGTACCCATGAAGAAGCGCGCGGGTTTCCTGCGTGTGGCCGTGGCCGTGGCGGCGGTGGTATTGCTGCTGTCCGCCACGGCGGCGGCGGTGGCCCTGGGGGAGCGGCGGCAGGTCGCCAAGATTTGGGAGTCCGACGAGACGGGCGTGTTCCTGCTGGACGGACGCTATTACTTTAAGCCCGACGAGGACGGCGAAACGATAGACATCACCGGCCGGTTTTCCGACACCGTGCCCTACGTCTACGACGCGGCGCCGCCCGATGAGTCGGGCCGCCGGGTGGAATATGTGATCGGCAGCGTCGGAGACGACGTCCACTGTGTGACCGCCTGCTTCGGCGCGGGCGAAGCGTATCCCAACGGCTTCCAGCTGGCCTGGAGCGCCGGCACGAGCCATCTGGAGGAGGGCTGCCCCGTCTGGTGGCGGACCTACTGCTATGCCTTTGAGGAGAAAGCCGAGGCATGGCATATGTGGGACCAGCGGGATATGTTCAATGCCGCCACGCGCGACGTGACGTTCAACTGGGTGCTGGACGATTTGACCGTGGACGGGCAGACCGGCGCGGCGGCGCTGACGGTAAAGGGCGAGACGATGGACATCACCCGGGAGCTGGAGGACGGCGGGCTCTATGTCCTTCCTGTGGATGGGGATGAATTGATCGTGGTGGACGATGACCCCTCTTTGCTGCCTGACCACGAGCCGCCCTACCACATGGACGATCCCGAGGAGCTGGCGATGGTTCTGGCCTATGAAGAGAGCCTCGTCTATGCCCCCTGCGGCCACGAGGTTCTGGTGTGCCGGGATGGGGATCAGCTGCGCTGGGCGGAGTTCGTCTACCGCCCGGACGGCACCCTGCGGTACTGGATGCCTTTCAACTGCCCCAGCTCCGCCGAGCTGGGCTGGGTGGAGGAGTACGCCGGCCGGCACGGCTATGAAATGGACTGGCTGGTGGCCAACGCGTTCGAGCAGCCGGCCCGGGAATTCCAGCAGAGATACAGACTGAAATGACAATAAGCCCGCCCCCGGCTCAGGCCGGAGGCGGGCTTAATTAGTAAATGGAGTCCAAAATCTCGATGGCCTGGGCCACGGCGTGGTCGTCGCAGCTGCCCAGGATCCGCGCGCCCCAGTCCTTCACGGGCTGGGAGCAGTTGGCGGGGGCGAAGGGGATGGCGCTCAGCGCCAGCATGGGGATGTCGTTCTGGTTGTCCCCGATGCAGTAGAGGTTTTCCGGGGAAACGCCCAGCAGCCGCGCCGCTTTTTCCACCATGGCGCCCTTGTGGCTGCCCTTGGCGGTGACTTCCAGGAGATAGGGGTTGGAGAAGATGGCTTCGTAGTCGTCCGCCCAGTGCCGGAGGAGGTGGGCCTGTACCTCCTTCAGATAGGGCACGTCCTGCTCCATGATGACCTTGACCCAGGGGGTGGGCATCTCCCCGATGGGGCAGGGGATCTGGGTGCCGCCCACCAGCCGCAGGTGCTCCACGGTGACGGCGTTGGGGTTGTGGACGTAAATGTCCTCGCCGTGGTACGCCTCGAAGGCCAGGTCGGGGAAGCGGGCGCACAGCTGCGCAAACCGGGCGGGGGCGGCCTCGTCCAAAAAGGTGCGCGTCAGGTAGCGGTCGGCTTCGTAATCATACAGGGCCGCGCCGTTGGACAGCACCACCGGGGCGTTGAGGGACAGGCCCTCCCGGGCGATCTGGGGGGTGAAGGTGCGGTGGGCCCGGCCGGTGGCCACGGAGAACCGCCCGCCGTTTTCCTGGAAATAGCGGATGGCGGCGTGGTTCTCAGGGGAGACGGTATGCGCGCTGTTATATAAGGTATCGTCATAGTCGCTGTACAACAGCACGCCGTCAAATTTGCCCACGTAAAATCAGTCCTTATTTCAAATCGTCCCCGTTGAGCCACTTGGCCAAAGGCTTCATCAGCGCCGCGCAGACGGCCACGGCCAGAATGGTGCTGGGGAGCATATAGCCGCCGTTATAGAGGGCGGAGTAGAAAAACGGGGAGGTCATAGTCATGCCCATAAACTGCTCCGGCATCCACTCGGCATAAACGGTGACGCCGCTGATGTAGTGCACGATGAACCGGGCAACGCCCGCGATGAGGGCCGCCAGGGGGATCAGATTGGCCTTGCGCTTGAACAGGCCGGCAAGGCCCACCATGGCGTAGGCCCCGGTGTAGTCAAAGACGATGGACACCCAGCTGATGACGAAGCTGTCCAGCCCCAGGAAATACTTTAAGGTGCCGAAGGCCGCGCCGGCGGCGATGCCCCAGCCCAGGCCCCAACGCACCGAGAAAATGATGATGGGGATCATCGCGGCGCTGATGGAGCCGCCCTGGAACCACAGGTCCAGCTCCACAAAGGTCAGCGCGTAGGCCAGCGCGATGCTGACCGCGCCTTCGCACAGCATCCGGGTGGTTTGGTTTACATTTTTCATGTGTCGTTTCCTCCTAAAATAAGTATACCGCAATGCAAACGGTGCAATGCGGTAAGCGAGAGAAACGACAAGGGCCCCCCAGGCGATGCCTGGTTGTCGAATACACTTCCTACGCCGGCATTACCCGGATCAGGTTCGAGGGACCGGGGGCTGCGATTCGCCCCACATCTCAGCCGGGAATGCTCCCGGCGCCCCTGTGCTATTCCATTCACTTGCGGTTGTCCCTATTGTAAAGGAACGGGGCGGTGCTGTCAAGGGGGGTAGGCAAAAGGACGAAAAAGGGGGGAGAATTTTGGCAATTTTGCCGGTGGCCCAACAAAATGTGTTTTCCTTCCGCAAAAAGCGGCCCGGTACAACAAGATATGCCGCCTAAAACAGACGGGGCGGGGCGGCGTGGGAAATTCAGGGCTTGACGAACGGGAGAAAATGGTGTAGGATGTGTCTGTAACCATTTTGTAACCCTTTTCTGATTTTTTGTTACGATTTTGTTTGCCTGAAAACCAACGCTTACAGGAGGGAACTTTTGTGAAGCAGGCCGAGAGAGACCACGAAAAGCTGGAGAATCAAAAGGAGGAGCTCGGGACAGCCGGTCCCGCCAAGGATGACCGCACCGGCAAGCCCGCCTCCTGGAGAAGCTATATCGAGCAGGCCGAGGCCGCGGAGAAGCAGGCGGAGCGGGAGGCCGCGAAGGCCCGGGCCGCGGAGATAAAGGCCGCGAAGAAGCGCTTCCAGCCCAAGGCGCTGGCCGAAAAGGCGCAGGCCCTGGCGGAGAACGCCAGGACGTTGACCCAACAGGGCAAGTCCGCGCTGGATGGGCTCAAGGATCAGCAGGGCCGGGGGCAGCTGAAGGAGAAGGCCGCCCAGGCCGGGAAGGCCGTGACGGAAGCCGCCGGGACGGCCTGGGAAAAGACCTGTGCCTTTACCGCCGAGGGCTGGGATAAAGCGGGCCGCGCCATGGCGAAGGTCCGGGGCGTGGTGGACCGCCACCCCATCTCCCCGCTGTTCTACGTGACGCTGCTGGTGATCTGCCTGGGCTACGGCATCTTCCAGGGAAACTATATCCGGGCCTACGCCATGGAGGTCAACGGCCAGGAGGTGGCCGTGGTGGCCAGCGAGGACGAGAAGGACGCCATCGTCAGCAACATCGAGTCCCGGGCCTCCGACATTCTGGGCGAGCAGTATGACTACAACGCGGAGGTCTCCCTGACCCCGGTGTACGTTACCCCCGATGAGCTGAGCGACACCGCCCAGGTGGAGGACGCGCTGTTCGAGGACGTGGGCGCCCTGATGACCGCTTACAGCCTGTGGGTGGACGGCCAGGAGCTGGGCCGCGCCGCGACCCAGGAGGAGCTGTACCGGCTGCTGGACGAGGTGGCCCAGCCCTATCTGACCGAGGACACCATCAGCTACGAGTTTGTGGAAACTGTGGAGGTTCGCCCTATCGAGCTGCCCTCCAACACCCAGTTTGACACTGAGCCCGTCCGCGAGATCCTCCATCAGCTGGAGGTGGAAGAGGCGGTGTATGTGGTGAAGAAGGGAGACACCTTCAACGCCATCGCCTACTCCCTGGGGATGATGCCCAACGAGCTGTCCGTCCTCAACCCCGACGTGATCGTGAATAAACTGTGGGTCGATCAGGAGCTGGTGATCCAGCAGGCCGTGCCCTACCTGTCCGTAATGAACGTGACCGACGAGACCTATGAGGAGGCCATCCCCAGCCCGGTGGAGTATATCGAGACCGCCGACCTCTATGTGGGCGACACCAAGGTAAAGGAGCAGGGCGAGGACGGTCTGGCCCTGGTCAACGCCCACGTCACCTACGTCAACGGCGTGGAGGAGGAGCGGGAGATCGTCCAATCCACCACGCTGCAGGAGGCCACCACCACCTACACCTACACGGGCACCACCCCGCGGCCCAAGACCGCGTCCACCGGCCACTACATCTGGCCGGTGCGGGGCAGGATCACTTCCAACTTCGGCCGGCGGAACGTGTCCGTAGGCAGCAGCAACCACTTGGGCATCGACATCGCCTGCGCTTACGGTACCGCCATCAAGGCAGCCGACGGCGGCACCGTGATCAAGGCGGGCTGGGAAGGGACCTACGGCAAGCTGGTGGCCATCCGGCATGACAACGGCACCGTCACCTACTACGCCCACAACTCCTCCATCGTAGTGAGCGTGGGGGATAAGGTATACCAGGGACAGACCATCGCCCGGGCCGGCAGCACCGGACGCTCCACCGGCAACCACTGCCACTTTGAGGTGCGGATCAACGGCACCAGCGTCAACCCCCGGAACTATCTGCCCTAAAAAACCCCGCTGAGACAACTTTGGATTTCACCCCCGGCTTTGACCGGGGGTGAAATTTTTTGCACCAAATCAAACAAGATTCAAAAAAGAGCTTGACAAAATCGAACAGATATATTATCATGATGGAAAATAAAACATATGGTCGAAAAACGGCCGGGGCAACGCCGGATAAGTGCCGGTTTATGGGACCGAATCGATGGTATGCTGTGACCATCCCGATACAAGGAGGCTTTGAGCCATGAAAAACGCTTACTATACCTTCGTCACCTGGAGCGAGGATGGGGTGGCCGCCGGGTTTGGGGACGGCCTGGACAGCGGCAGGCGGGCCGCCATCGTCCGTCAGCCTGTGCAAAAGGCCCGGGAGCCGGACGGGGACAAGGTCATCGACCTGGCCGCCTGGCGGCCGGCCGGCCAGGAGCTGTGGGACGAGCGGCCGGAGTTTGAGCCGGAGTACAGCCTGGAGGAGACGGCGGAGGAGCCGCCGGCCCGCCGGGCCCGCAGGAACCGCCGCGCCTATCTTGACCCCGAGCTGCTGGCCACCCTGAGCGTGATCGGGGTGCTGGCGGCGCTGATGGTGCGGATACTGGTGTTCTGAGTGAAGAGGAAAGCGAAAAAGGCCGCCCCGGCTGTGCCGGGGCGGCCTTTTTCCGTTCCGCGGCAGGCGGACGCCCGTCACAGCCGGCTTTTCAAGTTGTAGAGCAGGTTCATGGCCTCGATGGGGGTGAGGGTCTCCACGGCGGTCTTGCGCAGGGCGGCCAGCACCTCCGCCCCCGCCATGTCCCCCAAAGACACCTGGGCCTCGTCCCCCGGCCCACGGGGCGCGGGGGAGGGGGCGGCGTGGGCCTCCAGCTCCGCCAGGATCTCCCGGGCCCGGTCCACCACCCGGCCGGGGACCCCGGCCAGCTTGGCCACCTCCACGCCGTAGCTCTGGTCGGCCCCGCCGGGGACGATCTTGCGCAGGAAGACGATGCCGTCCCCCCGCTTTTTGGCGGCGATGTGGTAGTTCTTCACCCCTTCGATGGACTGCTCCACCTCGGTGAGCTCGTGGTAGTGGGTGGCGAACAGGGTCTTGGCCCCCAGCCGCTTCTTGTCCGCGCAGTATTCCAGCACCGCCCGGGCGATGGACATACCGTCGTAGGTGGAGGTGCCCCGGCCGATCTCGTCCAGCACCAGCAGGGAGCGGGAGGTGGCGTTTTTCAGCATATTCGCCACCTCGGTCATCTCCACCATGAAGGTGGATTGGCCCGCGGACAGGTCGTCTGACGCGCCGATGCGGGTGAATACCCGGTCCACCACCCCGATCCGGGCGGAGCGGGCGGGGACGAAACTGCCCATCTGGGCCATGAGCACGATGAGAGCCACCTGGCGCATATAGGTGGACTTGCCCGCCATGTTGGGCCCAGTGATGATGGACAGGCGGTGGTCCCCGCCGTCCATATAGGCATCGTTGGGGACGAAAAGGGAGTCTTTGAGCATCCGCTCCACCACCGGGTGGCGGCCCTCCCGTATGTCGATGACGCCGCTGTCGTCCACCTCGGGGCGGCAGTAGTTGTTCTGCACCGCCGCGGCGGCGAATGAGGCCAGCACATCCAGCCGGCCCACCTGGCCGGCGGCCCCCTGCACCTGGCGCACCTGCTGGGAGGCCGCGTCCCGCAGCTTGCAGAACAGCTGGTATTCCAGCGCCGTCACCCGGGTCTGGGCGGACAGGATCTCGTGTTCCAGGTCTTTCAGCTCCTGGGTGATGAACCGCTCGCAGTTCACCAGGGTCTGCTTGCGGATGTAATCGTCGGGCACCATGCTGTAATAGCTTTTGGACACCTCGATGTAGTAGCCGAACACTTTGTTGTAGCGCACCTTCAGGCTTTTGATGCCGGTGCGCTCCTTTTCCCGGCCCTCCAGCGCGGCCACCATGTCCGCCCCGTGGTCCAGGATATCCCGGAGGTGGTCCACCTCCCCGTCATAGCCGGAGCGGATGAACCCCCCCTCCCGGATGGTGAAGGGCAGGCGGTTTTGCTCATCGTCGTCCCGGATGGCGGCGTGGAGCTGCCGCTCCAGCCCGTCCAGCCCGTCCAGCCCCCGTGTCAGCGGGGCCAGGGCGCGGCCTGCCACGGCCTGGGCCTGGGCCATCAGTTGG
Organism: Clostridiales bacterium; assembly: GCA_014799485.1. Next base: position 10,603 of record JAAVHY010000053.1, read on the forward strand.
GGCAGCACCGCCAGCCCGTCAGCCAGGGCCAGCATATCCCGGGCGTTGGCGCTGCCGTACACCACCTTGCCGATGAGCCGCTCCAGGTCGGGCACCCGGCGCAGGGTGAGGGCGAGCTCCTCCCGGGCCACCGCGTCCCCCGCCAGGGCGGCCACCGCGTCCTGCCGCTTGGCAATGGCGGCGGGGGAGCGCAGGGGCTGCTCCAGCCAGGCGCGGATGAGCCGGTGGCCCATGGGGGTCCTGGTCTTGTCCAGCACCCACAGCAGGGAACCCCGCTTCTCCTTGCCCCGGATGGTCTCGGTGAGCTCCAGGGTGCGCCGGGCGGTGAGATCCAGCTCCATATAGGCCCGGTCCAGCGATTCCTCCAGGACCAGGGGGCCCAGGTGGCGCAGGTCGGTCTTTTGGGTCTCCGCCAGATAGGCCGCCAGCGCCCCCGCCGCCTGGAGGCACAGCCGGGGGCCGTCCTCCTCCGGGAAGGGCTCGTCCGCGCCCCGAAGGCCGCAGGAGGCCAGCGCCTCCCCCGCCAGGGCGGGACGGAAGCGGGCCTCGGCGGCAGGCTGGCACAGGCAGCCCAGCCGGTCCTTCAAGAATTCCGTCAATTGGCTGTCGGACGCGGCGGCGTCGGACAAAATGGCCTCGCTGGGGGGGCATGCCGCCAGGGCGTTGAGGAGATGGGGGAGGAAGTCCTTCCCACGGAAGGGGGCGGCGGTGAACTGCCCCGTGGACAGGTCGCACCGGGCCAGGGCGGCCCCGGCGCTGTCCTCATAGACGGCGCAGATGAAGTTGTTGCGGCCCTCGTCCAGCATTTCGTCCGCCATGGCGGTGCCGGGGGTGACGATGCGGATCACGTCCCGGTCCACCAGGCCCTTGGCCAGCGCCGGGTCCTCCATCTGCTCGCAGATGGCCACTTTATACCCCCGCTTGATGAGCCGGGCGATGTAGCTCTGGGCGGAGTGGTAGGGCACGCCGCACATGGGGGTGCGCTCCTCCTCGGGCTTGCCCCGGTCCCGGGTGGTGAGGGTGAGGCCCAGCTCCTCCGCCCCCAGCTTGGCGTCGTCGTGGAACATCTCATAGAAGTCGCCCAGCCGGAAGAACAGCAGGCAGTCGGGATGGGCCTGCTTTACCTTCCAGTACTGCTTCATCATGGGGGTCAGTTCCGCCATAGCCCTGCACACTCTCTTTCTTTATAACTGAAGCGGGGTAATACCCCGCCCCAGGTCAATAATCAATGATAACATACACATACTGCGTCCCGCCGATGTCCGCCGCGGGCTGTACCTGGGCGTAGCGGCTCACGCCGTCCTCTTCTACATAGAGCGTCCGCACCGAGCCCACCACCAACCCCGGGGGATACACCCCGCCCAGGCCGGAGGTGGTCACCTGGTCGCCGGTGACCAGCTTGGCCTCTTCCGGCAGGAAGGACAGCCGCAGCAGGCCCTCCAGCATGAGGGTGAAGTCGCCCTCCAAAATGGCGTCCTCATCGGTGCGGGCGATGCGGCCCCCCAGCTTCAGGTCGGGGTCCAGGATGGTGGTGACCACGGAGGAGTTCAGATCCGCCTCGGTGACCACGCCGATGAGGTAGCCGTACTGGTCGATGACGCAGTCGTTCACCTCAACGCCGCCTAAAGTGCCCTGGTTGATGGTCAGGTCGGAGGACCAGTTGGAGGAGGAGCGCCGGACCACCTGGGCGCTTTGGTATTGGAGCTCCGGCCGGGCCTGGGAAAGACCGAGCAGGTCCTTGAGCCGTTCGTTCTCCCGCACCGCGTCCTGTCCGGCGATGGCGTCCCGCTCCAGCTCCGCCACCCGCTGACGCAGGGTCTCGTTCACCGCCGCCAGCTCCTCATAGCGGAAGGCCCGGTCATATTGATCCTGGGTCCAGCCGGCAACGGCGCTGGACGCCGCCCGGAAGGGGGTGGCCAGTCCCTCCATGGCGGCGGACAGGAGGTCGAAGCCCAGAATCTGCGCCCCCAGGGCCAGCACCGCCGCCAGCAGTACGGCGGCGATGAGCAGCAGCCCGCCGTTGTTTCGGAAAAATTGCTTCATAAGAAATATGCTCCTGTAAATGTTGTCACGCTGCACGCCCTCCGCAACGGCGGCTAAGCCACTGCGACTGCGCGCGCCGTTTGCCGGCCTTGCAGGCCGCCAAGCCGTCCACTCCGCTTCGTATCTTAGCCGCCTGCTCCCGGGTGTTCCGCGCTTCCTCCCAGTAGATCTATGCCGAATTCCTTCAGGATGCGGCCCAGCCGGAACACCGGCAGGCCCATCACGTTGCAGTAGTCCCCCCGGATGCCGGACACCAGCAGGGCGCCGACGCCCTGGATGCCGTAGGACCCGGCCTTGTCCATGGGCTCACCGGTGGCGATGTAGCCCCGGATCTCATCCGGCCCGATATCCCGGAAGGTGACGGCGGTCTCCTCGTGCCGGGTGACCGCTTCCTCCCCCCGGAGGACTGTCACGCCGGTGTACACATGGTGCTCCCGGCCGGACAGGGCGGACAGCATGGCGAAGGCGTCCGCCTCGTCGCGGGGCTTGCCCAGCACCTTGCCGTCCAGGGCCACCACCGTGTCGGCGGCGATGATGAGATCGCCCGGCCCCGCCTTTTTCGCTGCCGCCCGGGCTTTGCGCAGGGACAGCTGTTCCACGGTCTCAGCGGGGGACAGGCCGGCTTCCACCGACTCGTCCACGTTGGGGGCGGAAATCTTGAAATCCTCGATGCCCACCTGCCTCAGTAATTCCTTCCGGCGGGGGGACTTGGAGGCGAGGATGATTTCCGGCGTTTTCTCCGGCATCGGCTCACTCACGCCCAGCAGGTAATCGGTGGAAACGTGGTAGAGCTGGGCTATGGCGGCAATTGTGGAAGCGCCCGGTTCCCGCTGAGCATATTCATAGCGGCAGTAGGTGGGCACTGAAATATTTAATTTCTGTGCCGCCAATTCTTGCGTAAATCCAGCGGCTTTACGCAGTTCCCGCATACGGGTCGCTAAAGAATCCATAAATACTCCTTGACATATCTGATTGGATAGACTAAAATAAATCTATCCGAAAGGAGGAAATCCAATGACAGAACTGATAAATAAGCTATATTATATGGTGGAGGATTGGGTGGGTCAATCTGATTTACAGGCCGAGGAAGTAAAAAATTTAGAAGCCCAACAGGAAGCCTTGCAGGAAAAAATCATCCTCCGTCTGGGTGAGGATGGCCGGGATATGATGGAGGCCCTGTCCAACCTCAATTTGGAACTGGAAACCATCCACGACCAGGCGCTGTTCCGGGCGGCCATGGGGCTGGGAACCCAAATCGCACAGCCCAGGCGCGGGACGTGGGCCGCAGGGGTGGCGGTGACCAAACCACGGGCGGCAGCAAAATAGGGGGACACGCGTCCAGGGCCCCGCGCGCCGGAAGGGCTATGACCTGCGCGCCGTATCTGGCGCCCCCGTAAACAGGGGGTTCTCAGGGGGAAGCCCGGCCTGTGAGCGAGGGAGCGCTTTTTGCTCCCGAAGTCGAACCGGCGGGATGCCCCCTGAGTGTGTCTTTGCCTACTTTCTGCACAAGCAGAAAGTAGGTCGCCGAAGGCACCCCGTGGAGGCTACTCCACATCCCGATAATACAGCCCCCGGGTGTAATTGTTGGGGATGTAATTCCCTTTGCCCCGGTAGGCCTCCAGCACCTGGACGCACTCCACCCCGTTCTCCGTGGTGAACAGCAGGCGGATGCTCCGCAGGCCCGCCTTTTTCCAGTCCGCCGCCTTGTCCGCCAAAAACACCTTGTTGGCGTTCAAAACCTCGTTGCGGCAGCCGTAGGCCTTCTCCACCGGGAAGCGCACCCCTTTGCGGTCGGTGAGCAAATTCACATTGGAGCACACGCACTTGCCCGACTGGTTCTTGATGGCGCAGTTCTCCGTAATCATCAGCGGCAGGCGGCCATAGGCGATCATCTCCACGTCCACCGCCTTGGAGATGTCCCGGATCTGGGCCAGCTTCAGCTCGAAGGAGGCGGTGAGCGCCTGGAAGCCCAGCCGCTTGTACTCCTTCACCCCCTGGCTGTTGAACACCTGGAGCCCAAAATCTCCCCGGAGGTTGAAGCCCAGCTCCCTGCACAGCGGGATCATGCCCAGGTTGCCCACATAGGCGTCTGTGACCCCCGCTTCCTTACAGGTTTCCAGCTCGCGCCGCAATCCGTCCATCTCCCGGTCGAAGCAGATCCGGGGCAGCACCGCCGCCACGGGGACGCCCCGGCCGATGGCGGCCTTCACGTCGCCCGGGTGGGCGGCGATCTCCTCCACGGGGAGGGTGATCATGGCCGGACGGGCCTTGACCAGCTCAAAGGTCATCTGGCCCGCTTTCCGCAGGGAGACGATGATGTCCGGCTCCCCCCGGTAATTCTCGTACCGCGCCCCCAGCTTGTACTCGCCGTGGCGGCGCTGGGGCAGGGCGGTGCGCTGCTTGGACAGGTCGTCCAGCACCTGGCGGCGCAGGCCGTTGAGGGCGGACAGGGGCACCGCCAGCCCGTCCTGCACCAGGGAGCGCACGTCGACGACCCGGTAGGGGGTGCCCCCCGTCTTGGTGAGCTGGCCCTCCACCTCCGTGCGGGTGGTGACCCGGCGGCGGGCCGCCTCGGGGACGCTGCCCGCGGCGGTGGCCACGCGGCCCTCCGAATCCTCCACCCCCACCTGGATGGGCTCCCCCGCCCGGACCATGGCGTAGAGCTTTACCGGCACACCGGGGCCCTCCCCCTTCTCATAGGCGGCCTTGGCCTGGGAGAACAGCTCCCGGGGGTGTTTGGCCTCCTCCCGGACGCCGAACATATCGGGGCCCTTCCGTTGCGTGAAATAGCCGTCGGTGAAGCCCTGGCGGGAGAAGGCCTGCTCCAGCCGGGACAGCTCGTCCGCGGTGGGCTCCCGCCCGTCCCGGAGGGCGTCGGCGTAGACCTTGGTGACGATATAGACGTACTCGGGCCGCTTCATCCGGCCCTCGATCTTGGCGCTGGCCACCCCCATGTCCCGCAGCTCCTGCAAATGCCCCGCCAGGGACATATCCTTCAGGGACAGCGGGTGCCCGGAGATCAGCTCGTCCCCCCAGCCGTAGGGCAGGCGGCAGGGCTGGGCGCACATCCCCCGGTTGCCGCTGCGCCCCCCGATGACGGAGGACATGAAGCACTGGCCGGAATAACACATGCACAGCGCCCCGTGGACGAACACCTCGATCTCGATGGGGGAGCGCTCACAGATATAGGCGATGTCCCGGCGGGACAGCTCCCGGGCCAGCACCGCCCGGGTGATGCCCAGGTCGGCGGCCTGCTTCACCCCGTCCAGGCTGTGGAGGGTCATCTGGGTGGAGGCGTGGAGGGGCAGGTCCGGGGCGCACTGGCGCAGCGACCGCACCAGGCCCATGTCCTGCACCAGCGCCGCGTCCGCCCCCAGCCGGGACGCCTGGACGGCGCAGTCCACCGCGTCCGCCATCTCCCGGTCGGAGGCCAGGGTATTGAGGGTGAGGTACACCTTCACCCCCCGCAGGTGGCAGTAGGATACCGCCGAGGCGAACTCGTCCCGGGAAAAGTTGCGGGCCCCCCGCCGGGCGTTGAATTGTCCGAAGCCGAGGTAGACCGCGTCCGCCCCGGCGCACACCGCCGCGCGCAGCGCCTCCGGGCTGCCGGCGGGGGATAGTATCTCCATAGGTATCTTCTCTCGTTTCTGTGGAAATTCTGGAAATTAACGCTTCTGTTGGAGCTTGAAAATCTCCCGCTTCGACTCGCTCAGCTCCGATTTCAGCTTGGAGTTCTCCTCCAGCAGCTCCTTGATCTGGCGGCGGAGGTTTTCCGATGCCTCCTGCTCCTTGAAGCGGTCGTCGGCGATGTTGATGGCGGTGAGAATGGCGCAGTCCATCTGGGACACGCCGCCGGCCTTGCCCGTCTCCTTCAGCTTGTCGTTGACATAAGCGGCTACGCGGTGGACGTAGTTCTCGTCCTCCGTGGCCAGCAGCGTGTATTTCAATCCACCCACGGTTACGGTGACGCGGTTTTGCATGGCGCTCCCCTCCTGCATAATGATTCACACTATAGTATAACATAACCTGAGAAAAAAGGAAATGAAAAAAGTATAAAACCGAAGCATTTTTTCCACGGGCGGCGGCTTGACAGCAGAGGGAAAACATGATAAAGTGACTGGGAATCAATGATGACGGAGAACAGTACCCCGCGGCCGGGGCACCAGAGAGGGGACGGACGGTGCAAGTCCCCCGAAGGCGCGGCGGGAAGGCCCTCCCGAGCCCGGGCAGGAAATGGCCCGGCGGCACCCGCCGTTACCGGGCAAGAGCGCGGGCAATGCCCGAATTCAGGTGGGACCGCGGACGGTTTCGTTCGCCCTGAGCCAGACGGCTCAGGGTGTTTTTTCATCTCAGGGAGGGAATGCTATGGAAGGAAAGACCAGGGACCCGGGGCTGGACGTGGTGCGGTCGCTGGCCATTATATTCGTGCTGGTCATCCACACCGCCAGCGCCGGCCTGACCCAGACCCCCGGCTCCTTCGACTGGTGGAGCGCCCTGCTGTGGAGCGCCCCCGCCCGCCCGGCGGTGCCGCTGTTCTTCATGTGCAGCGGGGCGCTGATGCTGTGCCGGGACATCACGCCCCGGCGGATTTTCACCCACAATATGCCCCGCATCCTGTGCGCCATGTTCGCCTGGGCCTTCCTCTACCGCTTCGCCGCCCTGATGGGTGACGGCTTCACCCTGGCGGGGCTGTGGGACGCCATCAAGCGCACCCTGCTGCTCCAGCACGAGTTCCACCTTTATTTCCTGCATATGCTGATCCTGGTCTACGCCTTTTTCCCTGTGGCGCGGGTGTTCGTGCGGTCGGCCTCCCGGCGGGAGCTGGAGTACCTGCTGGGGCTGTGGGTGGTGACGGGCATCCTCATCCCCACGCTGATCAACTTTTGGCCCTTCACCCTGGTGGAGCCGCTGGAGCTGCGGTACAAAATGGGCAAGACCTATTCCTGCATCGGCTACGCCCTGCTGGGCCACTATCTGCGGCAATACGGGGGCACTATTCCCCGGAAGTGGTACGGTCTGGCCCTGGGGACAGGGCTGGCCGTCACCTTCGGCGGCTGCGCCGTCCTGTCCCTGCGGGGCGGGGCGCTGAACGACGTTTTCCTGGAGGGGATGTCCCCGGGCTCCCTGCTCACCGCCCTGGGGCTGTTTGGGCTGATCCTCACACAGAAGAGGTGGCCCGCCCCGGTGGTGAAGTTCACCGGACGGCTGGCCCAGGCCTCCTTCTGCATCTATCTGGTGCATATCCTGTTCCAGTATCTGTTCCTCCGGCTGGGGATCAGCGCCGGGACCTCCCCCTGCATACTGGCCATCCCCTTCGTGTGCCTGCTGCTGCTGGCCACGGGCTGGCTCACCTGGGAGGTGCTGCGCCGCGTCCCCATCGTGAAAACCTACCTCATATAAACCCATCCAAATATTAAAGGAGTGCTCTGGAATGAAAAACAGCGAAAAGTCTATGGAAAAAATCGTGGCCCTGTGCAAGGGCCGGGGCTTCATCTTCGCCGGCTCTGAGATCTACGGCGGCTTGGCCAACACCTGGGACTACGGCCCCCTGGGCGTGGAGCTGAAGAACAACGTGAAAAAGGCCTGGTGGAAGAAGTTCGTCCAGGAGAACCCCCATAACGTGGGGCTGGACGCCGCCATCCTCATGAACCCCCAGGTATGGGTGGCCTCCGGCCACGTGGGCGGCTTCTCCGACCCGCTGATGGACTGCAAGGAGTGCCACGAGCGCTTCCGCGCCGACAAGGTCATCGAGGACTGGTGCGCTGAGAACAGCTTCGA
>JAAVHY010000054.1 GCA_014799485.1 Clostridiales bacterium
AACATGATTTTTGCCACAGGCGATTGCCACGGCGGCTTCCAGCGGTTCTCGCGGAAGCATTTCCCCCAGCAACGGCAGATGGACAGGGACGACTACATGATCATTCTGGGCGACTTTGGCGGGCTGTGGGACGGCTCCGCAGAGGAGCGGAAACAACTGGACTGGCTGAACGAGAAGCCCTTCACCACCCTGTTCGTCACCGGGAACCACGAGAACTACTGGATGCTCCGGGAGCTTCCCGTGGAGGACTGGCACGGCGGCAAGGTACAGCACATCCGGCCCAACATCCTGCACCTGATGAGGGGACAGCTCTATGACATTGAGGGGCGCACCTTCTTCACCATGGGTGGGGCCACCTCCCACGATGTGGAGGATGGCATCCTTGATCCGAACGCCCCGGATTTCCGGGTGCAGTACTCCCGCCTGATTTTTGGAGGTCGGCGCAGATTTCGGATTATCGGAAAGTCCTGGTGGCCGGAGGAGCTGCCCTCGAACGAGGAATACACCACCACCCTGGACACGCTGGAGCGGGCGAGCTGGAAAGCGGACTATGTGCTCACCCACTGCGCCCCCACCAGCATCGCCCGTCAGATGAACCGGCACTACCAGCCGGACGCGCTCACGGATTTTCTGGAGCTGGTCAACGACCGGCTGGAGTTCGGCTGCTGGCTGTTCGGTCACTACCACGACAACCGCGAAATTGATCCAAAGCACATCCTGCTGTGGGAACAGATCGTACAGCTGATGTAGTGCTAAACAGGCAAAGCAGGGATAAGCGCGGGAGCAATCTCCCGTGTTTATCTCTGCTCTGTCACAAAATAAAGGCGCATAGCGCCAGAAAGGAGGGGAACCCATGAATGTCAGGAAACCGACCGACTACAGCGCCCTGTTCGCGGCTCTGGACGAGCTGGTGGCGGCAGATCTGCCGCAGATGGAACTGTACCGCAGCATTGGCCGTCTGGTCAGCGGCAGGCCGGAGAAAGGCGCGGCTGTGACGGCTGCGGAGTATCTGCAAAGCGCGTACCCTGACGCTTCCGGGTTCTCTCCCCGGAGCCTGCGGCGGATGCGGGATTTCTACCGTACCTATGAAAGTGACCCCAAGGTGATGGCGGAAGCTATGACCATCGGCTGGACACAGAACATCGTCATTTTGGAAGCGGAACTGACTCTCCAGGAGAAATTGTGGTACATCCATGCTGTCCAACAGTTCGGGTGGTCCAAACTGAAGCTGGCGGAACAGATTTCGGCCTGCGCTCATCAAGAGATAGTTCTCGACTTGGCTGAGGAAGTGTGCTATACTGAGGAAAACAATGTCACGGAGTGTGTGAACGATGACAAGGATCCTCTTTATCTGCACCGGCAACATATGCCGCAGCCCAATGGCCGAGTTCGTGATGAAGGATCTGGTGAAGAAGGCCGGACTGGAAGCCCAGTTCCACATCGAGTCCGCCGCCACCAGCACCGAGGAGATCGGCAACCCGGTCTATCCCCCGGCCCGCAGGAAGCTGGCCGAGCATGGAATCGACTGCGCAGGCAAAACGGCGCGGCAGCTTACCAACAGCGACTACGACAAGTACGACCTCCTAATTGGGATGGATCGGGCCAACCTGCGGAATATGCACCGCATCTGCGGCGGCGATTTTGCCAACAAGATGCACCTGCTGATGGACTTTACAGACCGCCCCGGTGATGTGGCCGACCCGTGGTACACGGACGACTTCGAGACCACCTGGCGGGATGTGCTGGCTGGGTGCCGTGGTCTGCTGAATACCTGCAAAGAAAAATGAACCACAGGATAAGGGGCGTTTTGAATGTTTGGCAGGCGGAAAAAAGCGGCAGCGGTACCCTATGACAAAAGCGGAAAAATCCCTACCATCCGGGCCAGTATTTGCACGGGTGAGCAGGTAGCAGGTTTCAAGGATCCAGTCAGCGGTAAGTTCGAGGAACTGATGCTGATCCGTGACAGCAGGGATTTTTCCGAGTTCCTCCACAAGTATCAAGTCGAGGAGAGCGAGATCAAACGAGAGTGGTGACCCCCATATGTGCCGCCGGTTACTGTGCTATGGTGACTCCAATACCTACGGTTACGATCCCAGATCTTATCTGGGCGGACGCTACCCGAAATCTGTCCGCTGGACTGCATTATTAGATGCAGAGGGTTGGGAGGTCATCAATCAGGGTGAAAATGGCCGCTCTATTCCCCAACTGGATCAAGAGATCAAAACAGCGGTGCAAACGATTCTCAGTGCGAAAACTGAAGCAGCAGTCATTATGCTGGGAAGCAACGACCTGCTCCAATGTCCTGGCCTTACCGCTGAGAACTGCGGAGGGCGGATGGAGAGATTTTTGACTTCACTTTTGGCAGAGACTCCTGCAACCCTCAAAATTGCGCTGGTAGCACCACCCCCGATGGAACTGGGGGCGTGGGTGAGCGATCAAAGGACGATAGAAACATCTCACCAACTGGCAGAATGCTATGAAGCAGTAGCTCATCGTCTGGGCATCGCTTTTGCAGATGCAGGAGCTTGGGGCGTCGAGCTTTCTTATGACGGCGTACATTTTTCTGAGAAGGGTCATCTGGCCTTTGCCCAGGGGATGCAGGCAACCTTAGACACTTTGCGTTGAAAAAATCAATGGCATCATAAAAGAGCACTTTGCGGTGGTCGACCGGATTGGCAGCGCCGATTTTCTGCGGGCATCTAAAGCGTTCGGCCTTGCCAGTGAAGTCGGCAAATTTCGACAAGAAATTTGTCGACTTCCTTTTTTGTAAGTCTTTCATTTGGCGCATCTTTTTTGTCATGAACGACGGCCGATGTTTTGAACACTCGTTTTGGAATGTCCGACACCGGCCGTCGTTTTGATTTGCCAAAAGGCAGCAATCATGTGGGTTTTTATGCTATCGCTGTATCTATAACACGCATAAAAAGTGAGCAGCTTGAAATCTCATCTATCGAATTATGATTCTGCGCGCCGCACTGATGCCGATTTTGTAAGGCAAGGGTCTGAGAGCACGATCGGCTTCCCTCAGCTTCTCACGGATATTGATATGCTGCGGGCAATGCTTTTCACACTGGCCACAGCCGACGCACTGTGACGCAAAACCGGGCTCCTTACGCAGCCCCATGTTCTGGGCAAACCCAAAGCGGGCTGACGACTTTTCCTCCATGTACATCAGATTGTAGTAGTAGAAATTGCCCGGAATATCCACACCCTTGGGACAGGGCATACAATACCTGCAGCCCGTGCAGCCTACCTTTTCCCGTTCACGGATGATCTGCTTGATCTGCTCAACGATCTCTGTATCTTCCTCTGTCAGATGCCCCGGCTCGGCCTCCGACGCGATGCGGATATTCTCATTCACCATAGCCTCAGAATTCATGCCGGAAAGCACACAGGTCACTTCCGGCTGATCCCACAGCCAGCGCAGCCCCAGCTCGGCGGGTGTATAGCCGTTGCTGTCAGAGGCAAGTATCTCTTTCGCCTTATCTGGCAGACTGACCAGCTTACCACCGCGGAGGGGTTCCATAATGATGACCGGGACCCCCTTCTCCGCCGCCGCCTGAAGGCCCCTTCTTCCTGCCTGGGTGTGCTCATCCAAATAATTATACTGGATCTGGCAGAAATCCCAGTCATAGGCATCCAAAATTTTGAGGAACATTTCCGTATCGCCGTGGTAGGAAAACCCGATGTTACGGATGCGGCCATCCGCTTTCTGCCGTTCGATCCAGCCCTCAATACCCAGGATCCTGAGATGCTCCCATTCCGCATAGTCTGTAAACATATGCATCAGGTAGTAGTCGATATGATCTGTGCGGAGGCGGGAAAGCTCCTCATGAAAGGTTTTATCGATCGCCGCCGAGGACCGCATGATATACTGCGGGAGCTTGGTGGCGATATTGACCCTGTCACGGCATTTATTTTCCTCCAGGATGCGGCCGAGGCATTCCTCGCTGCCAGGATAAATGTAGGCGGTGTCAAAATAATTGACACCCTTTTCGATGGCGAGAAGGACTTCCTTCTCCGCTTTCTCATAGTCGATGGCGTTTCCTTTTTTGCTGAATCTCATGCAGCCATACCCTAACTGGGAAATCTGATTGCCGTATCGGTCCGATCTGTATTTCATGCCGGTCTCTCCTCAGCACAAGCGGTCTGCGCAGCCTTTATTAACTGAAACATCACAAAATCTCCTCTATCTTTGCTTTTACATGATCCATAGCTTCCGTCGGCTCAAATCGGGCAACAATATTGCCTTCCCGGTCAATCAGGAATTTCGTGAAATTCCACTTGATATTGCCGTTGTTCTTATAGTCCTTGTCCATCTTCGTGACGACGCCTTTCAGCACGAGGGACATGGGGTTCATGCCCATCTTTCTGGTGGAACTCATACAAGTCCTAAAGCGCATCATACTGCGGTGTGAAGCCGCTTCGTTCCTTTACAACACTTTTCTTATCTGCTACAATTATACTGTTGAAGAAATCATACGTCAATAACTGAGAAAAATATGTGTAAGGAATAAAAAGTTTACCGCCAGGAGGATCAAAATGTCACTAAGCCACCCTTGCCCCTGCTCTGAATCCTGCTTTTTGCAAAAAGCTATGAACGCAATCGGAGGGAAATGGAAACTCCCTATACTTTGTTCGCTGGCAGCTTTACAATGAGACAGCCCCCACCCTCAAAGGCGGGAGCGCGCAAAAAGTATTGTGCCGCAGCGCTTTTTGAAAAAGCGTCTTCTCATATTGAATATAATTTCGGTTGAAATCACATAATTTCAACCGAAATTATTATTTTGTACAACTTTTTCGATTTTTGTTCCTGAGATTGACTCTCTGGCCACAGCTTTGACCACAGATAGGAAGAACGCCGCCCCAGCCAGGGACGGCGTTCTGAGAGGTATACATCGGATGCTGATGGACAACCGTCTGTATAAGCTGTCGGAGGGTGAACTGGCGTTCACCGCTCTGACGGATGAGGCCCTGTTTTTCGATCCTTAGCGGAACAGGTTGAACCAGCCCACCAGGGCCATGACCATGTAGACGCCCATAAAGGCGAAGGCGCAGACAAATTGCTTTGGCAGCAGTTTCTCCCGCATTTCATCGTCCTTGCAGCCGATGAGGGCCATGCTTCCGCCCTGGGAAAACGGGCTCATACCGGTGGCGCCGGTACCCGCGAACAGGGCGATGGTCATGGACACAGGACTGATCCCGGTGGCGGTGGCAAGGGCCGGAAACATGGGGATGAACAAGGGGAAGATGACCGCCGGACCGGTGGTGACAAAGCTCAAAAGGCCGGAGAGCAGCACGATGATGGGAAGCACCAGCAGCTTGGGGATGCTGGTGCCCAGCCAGCCGCCAATGACCTCGGCCACGCCCAGATCTACGGCCAGGCCAATCATGGTGGACATACCGCAGATCATGAGGATCGTAGTCCAGGGGATCTTGTTTTTCACCACGTCGGCAGTTTTCGCCAGGTTCAAAGCGGCGCAGAGGATGATGCCGAATACAGACAGAACCTGGATGTCAAACTTGCTGGTGAACCACTTGGTGGCGGGGTTGGGCAGGAACATATTGCAGAAGACGGGGACAATGATAAGAATCATCATCACCAAAATGATCCCGATGGTGATCTTCTGCGGCTGATCGAAGGGGGCAGGCTTCTCCACGTTGGTATTGGCAACCTTGTAGCCCTTAAGGACCAAGTAAACGCACAGGAAGAACAGGGTACAGATGGCGATGAGGGTGATGCTGTAGCCCCAGCTGGCAGAGGAAGCCTCCGCCTCGGACAAGGTGTTGGCGGCGATGCCCTTGAACATGACGCCGCTGCCCGTCCAGGCCTGAAGGCCGCCGCCCATGGAGCCCAGATAAACGGCCACCACGGCAATGAGGGGGTTGAAGCCCATCTGCGTCGCCAGGCCGAAAGCGATGGGCGACATGAACACAGGGGTAGCGGCGGCGCCGGCGCCCATGGTGGATACCACAAAGGTGGCTACATAGAGGGTAATGGGCAAAGCCCAGGGCTTGTTGCGGGTGGCGTAGATCATCCGGTTGGCAATGCCCTGGATGGCGCCGTTCTCCGACGCGTAGCCATAGAAGAAGGTGACGATCATCATGGTGAACAGGAGCCGGTAGGGGAAATAGCCAATCACCTCGGAAATGGATTTGCCCATAAGCATGGTGCCGATGAGGAAGGCCATCCCCAGGGCGGCGATGCCGATGTTGCACTTGGTCTTAGTGCCAATGACCACAGCCAAAACGATAGCGGCTAAAAAAACAAGCATACCAGTGGTAGGCGTCATAAGTATCAGCTTCCTTTCTGTTTTCTCTATGGAATGAGGACCAGGGGCGCGATCATTTGACCCGAGGCGGGATGTTTACCGTCATGGCAAAGCTGCCGCCATCCACGTTGAGCTGGGTGCCGGTCATAAAGCTGGAATCCTCGCTGAGCAGGAAGACCGCCGCGTTAGCGATATCCTCCGCCTCCCCCAAGCGCTCCAGCATACGGATGCGGGCGGGCTGCGCCTGCTTATAGATGCCCAGACGGTTGGCCATGATGCCGGTGGGGGTCTTCATGGGGCCGGGGCAGATGCAGTTGACCCGGATGTTATCATCGGCATACTGCATAGCCACCGACTGGGTAAAGGCAATGACCCCCGCCTTGGCCGCGCCGTAGGCGGCGGAGAAAGCCGGTTTGTGCCCGGCAATGGAGGAGATATTGACGATGCTGCCGCCCCCGGCCTTGATCATTTCGGGGATCACATACTTGCAGCAGAGAAAAGCGCTTTTCAGGTTCAGATCCATGGTGAAGTCCCAATCCTTCTCCTCCAGATCCACAACGCGGATGGAGTTGCGGGCCTCCAGGCAGATGCCGGTATTGTTGCTGAGAATGTCGATCTTGCCAAAGGCGGCCACACCGGCCTTCACCATGGCGGCGATGCTCTCAGCCTCCAATACGTTGCATTCCACCGCCAGGGCCTCGCCGCCCTGCTCACGGATCATGGCGGCGGTTTCCTCCGCAGCCTCCAGCTTCAGGTCGGCAATGATGACTTTTGCCCCCTCGGCGGCGAAGCGGACGCACATCCCCCGCCCCAGGCCAGAGCCGCCGCCGGTGACGACAGCTACGCGATTTTCTAATTTCCCCATAGATATTTCTCCTTTTTATTTATAATTTGTGCTTCCGCGGGCGCCCTTGGAAACAGAGAGGTGGAACCGGCATCAATCGCCCTTATGCGGGCGTTTGGCGCGTTTTGGAACAGAGTCCAAGGTGCGGGGCGGAATGTTGGACACCAGAGCCAGCATCCCGCCGTCCACCGCCAGAGATGCGGCGGTAATATAGCTGGATTCCTCCGAAGCCAGGAAGATAGCGGCGTTGGCCACATCTTCCGGAGTACCGAAACGCTCGATGAGCCGGACACGGTCATTGTTGATTCCCGCGTAGATGCCCTGTTTGGCAACGGAGATGCCGCCAGGGGTCCGAATGGCGCCGGGGCAGATACAGTTTGCACGAATATTGTCGTCAGCGTACTGTACCGCCAGTGACCGGGTAATGGCAATCACTCCCGCCTTCATCGCGGAGAAAGCGGCTGAAAAGGCGGGGACTGCCCCTGCAATGGAGGAAATGTTTATAATGGCCCCCCCGCCGGAGTCGATCATGTGGGGGATGACACACCGGCAGCAGTTGTGGATACTTTTCAGACCCAAGTCAAAGGTTTCGTTCCACTCACTGTCCGTGAGTTCTACAATGCGGATCGATTTTCTGGCTTCTACCGCGTCGCCGGTATTGTTGCATAAAATGGTGATCCGCCCAAAGGTTTTCATAGTGGCCTGGGTCATTTGGGCGACAGATTCGGGCCTGGTAACGTCAGTTCTGACGAATATGGCCCGCCCGCCCGCCTGCTGGATTTCATGGGCGGTGGCTTCTCCCAGAGAACTGTCGATATCGGCCACCACCACTTCCGCCCCTTCCCGGGCAAAGGCCAAGGCAATGCCCTTGCCAATACCGGAGGCCGCGCCCGTAATGACAGCAGTTTGTTCTCTCAAACGGTTCATATACACCCCTACTTTGTATAAATGTCGGTAATAAGATAGCTGTTGCTGATCCGGTCAAAGACAAGCTCGCTGCAAGTGTAAAGTTCGCTGAGAAAAAGGCGGATATCCTCAATGTCCCGGTCAAAGGTGCGTGGATTGACCTCATATTCCAGGCAAAAATTTTCCTTGTTGATCTTTTCACCCCGGCTGAGCCGGTAAAACAGCATGAGTACACGGGTGACCTTGTCCATAGACGCCTCCCTAACAACGACATATTTTGTCGTTGTTACAAAATTAACAAATCACTATAATGGTATTATAGCATCAGCTAACGACACAATATGACGATAGAAATAAAAAGACGCAAAGAAACATTTTCTATCCTTTCCTGTCCATCGTGTATTATATATTCCCTTTTAAGGTGGATGAAATGTGGTGGTGCGGCACCGGCCAGCAGTCCGCCGCGAAACGCGCGGCTGAATCCCAAAATGCGGGAGCTTTACCCTTAGGGCGGGGCAACGAACACCTTAGGCATGGCAGCCGCGCCTGAGGTCAGTTCCAAACACAAGACTGATGAACAACGGACTGTGCCATGTCATAGGCACGACGCTTTTGCTAAAAGTATTTTTACCACATTAAAGCCAAAACTCGACGGATTTCGACAAAATCCGTCGAGTTCATTTTTTAGTGACATCATTTTCCTATAGTCCATATATCTCCTATTACAAAACAGCGGCTTTCGCCACTGGCCAATGGTTATCATCGATCGGCATTGCAATCCATAGAACCTTATGATATAATTTTATAGAATTCTATGAAATTAGGAGGACACATGAAACAGGATCAAATTGGTATCTTGATCAAACGGGCTTCTTTGGAAGTGGAAAAAACCGCATTGGCTATTCTGGCGCCGTACAGCATGAACCTGACCCAATACAAAATCATCGTCTACCTTTACAATACACCGCCCGCGTCCACGCGGCAAGTCGATCTGGAGAAGGCGTTCTCCATGACCAACCCATCTGTCACCAGTGTTTTGCATACGCTGGCAAAGAAGGGCCTGATCCGTCGGGAAGAAAACCCGGAGGACAAGCGGAGCAATGTGATTTCACTCACCGACAAAGCCATCCGTATGCAAAGTGAGTTGGAAGCGGTAGGCAAGCAGTTGGAGGAAACAATCACTAAAAATCTGTCGCCGGAAGAACGCGCGGCATTGATTGCGCTGCTGAAAAAATGCTTCATAAAGAATGAAACGGAGGTAGGCACCATGACACTGACAGAACTCCCCTCGCAAGTGCGTTCCGCAGACGAGAGCCTGGAAAAGTTCCGGGAGCGTATCCACTGGTTGGAAAACAATGACGCGGAACGTTTCCAGGGCGCGGAACCGGTGGACGTTATTGCGCTCTACCACGAGCTGCTGGAGAATTACGAGACCGCGTATCCCCGGTACTACGAAAAGCGCATCCGTCTAAAAGGGATCGTTTCCAAAATCGGCCCCGACGAGTTCGGCGCGCCCAGCTTCCAGCTTACCGATGAGGCCGGAACCCGCTGCTATGCCCTGATCGTGTTTCCCACAGGGGACATCTACGGCCAGGTGCAGGAGGGCAGCGGGGTGGAAATCATCGGGAACGTGGTGTTCATTCGTGAGCCCTACGGACTGGTGGTCAAAAAGTGTGAGCTTGTTGGCCCAGCCGAAATTTGATATCACTCATCCCCCGAAGCGGAGCATTTTCTTATGTTCCGGGTGAAGGTCGAAAACGTGGAATTGAAATAGGAGGAAACAGACATGGCAGAAATCAAGCGGCTCGGCCTGGGCTGCATGGGCATGAACCTGTCCAACAAAGCCCGGTCTATCGAAACGATCCACTACGCCCTGGATCAGGGGATCACCCTGTTCAACACCGGTGAATTTTACGGCGGCGGTGAGAGCGAGCTGGTGCTCCGGGAGGCCCTGGCAGGGGTGCCCAGGGACAAATATTTCCTGTCGGTGAAATTCGGCGTGCTGCCCAAGCCCGGCGGCGGAATCTACGGGCTGGACGTGAAGCCGTTCAATGTCAAGGCGCATCTCGCCTACTCCATGCACCGGCTGGGGCTGGACTACATCGACCTCTACCAGCCCGCCCGGATGGACGAGACTGTCCCGGTGGAGGAGCTGATGGAAGCGCTCCAGGAGTGCGTGAAGGAGGGCTGGATCGGCAACATCGGCCTGACGCAGATCCCGGCGGAGACCCTGGACCGTGCGGCAAAGGTCTCCCCCATCCACACCATGGAGCTGGAATACTCCCTGGCCGAGCGGCGTATCGAGACCAACGGCATCCTGGACGCGGCGGCACGGAACGGCACCAGCGTGCTGGCTTTCGGCGTGCTCACCCACGGCCTGCTCTCAGAGCGTGCGCTGAGCGGCATGTCCGGCAGGCCGGGGCTGTTCGGGCCGGACAACCTCAAGTTGGTAGCCTCGCTGAAGGCCGTGGCCGGCGAGAAGAACACTACCATTGAAAGGCTGGCGCAAGCCTATGTCTACGCCAAGCACCCGGAGATGAGCGTCCTCATCGGCACCACCAGCAAGGAGCATTTGCAGGACTCCATCGACGCGCTTTCGCTGGAACTGACTGCGGACGACATCAGCGAAATCGAGGCAGCGTTCCCGGCGGATCAGGTGCAGGGCGTCGGTGTGAGGGATTTTGTCTTCCGGGATGGACGAATGGGGCTGCGGCAGTCATAAACAGCATACCAGAAAATAAGTGACAATCAAAAGTAAATTCAAACTGTGGAGGGACCCATCATGGCACATCAGTTACAGAATTACTCCAAGCAGCCTGCGGAGGAGGACATGCGGCAGATCGAATTCGGTTATTTGCCTGTGCTCCCGCAGGCCGCCCCAGCAGATGCGAATGAGCTGTACGAAGCCTTCGACAGCGATCTGGCTGTTTCTGAAAAAATGTACGCTGGACACCGTTTTGAGGTCGTTGGGGTCGCCTCAAAGGTGGGGCCTGACGTACACAATAAGCCGTCTATTGAGCTGTCCGACGAAACCGGCGGAAAGTGTTTTGTTCTCTGCGTGTTTAATTCCGAAGAGTTTTACGGCAGGGTAACCGCCGGCGAGC
>JAAVHY010000055.1 GCA_014799485.1 Clostridiales bacterium
AGTGAGCTCCTTCGCCTTGATCACGCCGCTCTGGGCTGCGACCACAGCTTTGTCCTTCAGGCTCTCAAAATCAATGCTCATGGGAATTACCTCCTGATCAAAATGTGTGGGCCGCCGCCCAGCGGCGCGGTTTCCCTCCGCCTCATATGGAAGCGCTTTCCCGGCGCCTCCGATCCACTGGCCCTATTTTATGCCCTCCCGGGAAAAATTGCAAGGGGGTTTCCCCATTGTTTAGAAAGGTTTAATACTTTGTCAAAAAGCTGACCGGTCTTCCCCTCCGCGGTCCTCCCCGTTTTCCCCGTCCAGCACCTCCCGGATAAGGAAGCGGGGCCTGCCCTTGCTCTCCAGGTACAGCTTGCCCAAATACTCGCCGATGACCCCCAGGGACAGCAGGATCAGCCCGCCGATGAACCACACCGAACAGGCCAGACTGGCCCAGCCGGCGACGGTGTTCCCCGCGGCCCAGCGCGCCACGTTGTAAACGATCATGACCACCGACACAAAAAACACCAGGAAGCCCAAGTTGGTGATCATCCGCAGGGGCTTGACAGACAGGGACGTGACCCCCTCCAGGGCAAAGGCCACCATCTTTTTCAGCGGGTACTTGCTCTCCCCGGCGAACCGCTCCCCCCGCTCGTACTCCACCGTGTCGGTGGGGTAGCCGATCATGGGCACGATGCCCCGCAGGAACAGGTTGACCTCCTTGAACTGGGCCAGCCCCTCCAGCGCCCGCCGGGACATGAGCCGGTAGTCGGCGTGGTTGAACACCGTCTCCGCCCCCAGCACGTCCATCAGGCGGTAGAACGCCTCGGCGCTGGTGCGCTTGAAAAAGGTGTCCGTCTTCCGGGAGGAGCGCACCCCGTACACGATGTCCGCCCCCGCCAGGTATTTGTCCACCATGGCGTCCGCCGCGTCTATGTCGTCCTGGAGGTCGGCGTCCATGGAGATGACCATGTCCGCCCTGTCTTTGGCGGTCATCAGCCCCGCCAGCAGGGCGTTCTGGTGGCCCCGGTTCCGGGACAGGTCCACCCCGCACAGCAAATGGTTCTCCCGGTGCAGGCGGCCGATGACCTCCCAGGTCTTGTCCTTGGAGCCGTCGTTGACAAACAGCACCCGGCTCTGAGGGCTGACCTTCCCCGCTTGCATGAGCGCGCGGAGCTTGTCCCCCAGCCGCCGGGCGGTCTCAGGGAGGACCTCCTCCTCGTTGTAGCAGGGGACCACGATGTACAGGGTATTGCCGCGCATGGCATTGACCTCCCAAGGGACTTTTTGGCTGCATTTCCAATCCATATTACCAGAACGGCCCCGCCCCGTCAAGCCGCCCCTCTTTACACATAGAACCGCCAGGGGAAGTCCACGGCCTCCTCGGCGTAGTCGATGCCGATCCGCTTGCCCACCTGGATGTCCAGAGGCCCTGAATCCTCCGCCGGGACGGGCAGGCCCAGCTCTGCCAGGCTTTCGCACAGGAACAGCTCTTCCGACCCGTGGGGCAGGGCGTTGAGCCGCCGGTCGATGTTCATCCCGGCGCACACCTTGCCCGGCCCGTTGAGGAAGTTCTTTTTCTGGTACGCGGTCATATCGGCACACTTGCAATGGAACCGGTTTTCTGCTATGATATCCTGGTTATACCGCGGGGCCAGCCCCCGGATCAGCACCGCCGCCGGCTCCCCCTCGGGCTCGGTGACGAAGTTGAGGCAGCAGTGCATTCCGTAAATGAGGTAGACATAGGCCGTCCCCGGCGGGGCGAAGAGGGTCTTTGTCCGCTCCGTTTTCCGATAGCCGTAGGCGTGGCAGGCCTTGTCCATCCGCCCCACATAGGCCTCGGTCTCGGTGATCCGGGCGGCTAAGGCGATCCCGTCATAGCGGCGCACCAGGTATTTGCCCACCAGTGCCCGGGCCGTCTCCACCGTGTCCCGGTCGAAAAACTCCTGCGGAAGCATTTTACCCGCCCCTTTCCAAGCCGCCGTCCGGCGGCCCCTTCCATAGTATACCACCCCATTGGATTTTTGAAAACCCGGAGTTGAACTTCTTATGAGTGAAAACGCTCTGAAAAAACTGGCCAAGCCCATGATCGTCGCGGCCACCATCATCTGGGGCACCACCTTCTTCATCATGAAGGACGCCCTGGACCATGTGGACACCATGTTCCTGCTGGCCTTCCGCTTCACCCTGGCGGCGGTCATCCTGGCGCTGGTATTCTGGAAGCGCTGGAAGGCCGCGGACCTGCGCTGCATATGGCAGGGCGGGGTGCTGGGCCTGTTCATGTTCGCCGCCTACACGGTGCAGACCTACGGCCTGATGGGCACCACCCCGGGAAAGAACGCCTTTTTCACCGCCGTGTACTGCGTCATCGTCCCCTTCCTCTACTGGGCGGTGGACCGGCTGCGGCCCAGCCGCTGGAACGTGCTGGCCGCGCTGCTCTGCGTGGCGGGCATCGGTTTTGTGTCCTGGGACGGCGGGGTGGCCCTCACCGGGGGCGACCTGCTCACCCTGTGCTCCGGCTTTTTGTATGCCTGCCACATCGTGGCGGTGTCCAAGTTCTCCCAGGAGCGGGACGTGTTCCTGCTCACCGTCATCCAGTTTGCCGTCATGGCCGCGTGCAGCTGGGTGGGGGTGACGCTTACCGGCGGCTTCCCCGCGGACGGCCTGCCCGCCCAGGCGTGGTGGGTGCTGGTCTATTTGGCCATCGCGGCCACCAGCCTCGGCCTGCTGTTCCAGAACGTGGGGCAGAAATACACCGACCCCTCCTCCGCCGCCCTGCTGCTGGCGCTGGAGGCCCCCTTCGGCGTGGCCTTCTCGGTGCTGTTCGGTTCGGAAACCCCCTCCCCGCTGATGTACCTGGGCTTCTTCCTCATCTTCACCGCCGTGGTGTGCTCCGAGACCCAGTTCAAATTCCTGCGCAAACCTGTAAAAGCGTAAAAAAGTACCGGGCACTGCCCGGTACTTCTCCTTAAATATGCTTTTCCAGCCACGCCAGCACGTCGGCGTACACCTCGCCCTTGTTGATCTCGTTGTGCATCTCGTGCCGCCCGCCGGGGTAGAGCTTCATGGTCAGGTCGGCGGTGCCGTGATCCTTGAAGAAGCCGTATACCTTCTTCACGCCCTCGCCGTTGGCCCCCACCGGGTCCCGGTCGCCGGAGAAGAGGTACACCGGCGTAGATGGATCCATCTGGGACAGGGCTTCCTCGCTGGAGATATACTGCAGACCGCCCATCATGTCCCGGACCAGCCCGGCTGTGGGCTGGAAGGTGCAGAAGGGGTCTTTGAGGTAGGCGTCCACCACCGCCTCGTCCCGGCAGATCCAGTCCGCCGTGGTGCGGTTGGGCGCGAACTGCTTGTTGTAGGACCCCAGGGACAGGGGGCTCACCGTCTCCGGCCCGCGCAGGGCGCAGACAACGGACGACACCGCCTTGCCCGCCGCCACTATGGCGGGCTTCTCCTGGCCGGTGCCGGACAGGATGCAGCCGTCCACCGTGCCGGGGTAGGCGCACAGGTACGTCCGGGACAGGAAGGAGCCCATGGAGTGGCCCATCAGGAAATAGGGCACATCGGGGTACTTCTCCCCCATGAGGACCCGCAGCTGGCGCACGTCCGCCGTCACCAGCGTCCAGCCGTCCTTTTTGCCGAAGTAGCCGTATTTGCCGTCGTCCACCGTCCTGCCGTGGCCCAGATGGTCCTCGCCGCACACCACAAAGCCATGGTCCGCCAGATACCGCGCGAAGTGGTCGTACCGTCCCATGTAGTCCGCCACGCCGTGGACGATCTGCACCACCGCCCGGGGCTCGCCCTCAGGCGTCCACAGGCTCACATGGCTCTTGTGCGCCCCGTCCTTGGAGGGAAACGTAAATTCTGTAAACTCCGTCATAATTTGTTCACCCCAGCTATGTTGTTTTATGGTATCATTAGTTTAATATACTCTGCCCCATTTGTCAATTTACAAAACACCCCCGCTGAACAAAGGAGAACCGCCATGAAAAAGTATTTATCCCGTCTGCTGTCCGCCCTGCTGGCACTGGTCCTGCTCATCGCCCCCGCTTCCGCCCTTACGGTGGACCAGGCGCTGGAGCTGCTGGAGGACTACTACTATTATGACATCCCCGATGCCGCCTATGAGGCGGACAGCCTGGACCAGCTGTTCCAGATCTTGGGCGACCCGTACACCGGCTACATGTCCCAGGAACAGTACCAGGCCTTCTTTGACGCGGTGGAGGACACCGTGGACATGGTGGGCATCGGCGTGTCCATCCAGTTCACCGACGAGGGCATCCTCATCCTCTACCCGCTGGAGGGCGGCAGCGCCCTGGAGGCGGGACTGCGGGCCGGCGACCTCATCGTGGCCGTGGACGGCGTGTCCTGCGTCCCCGCCGGCCAGGCCCACCAGGAGCTGATGCTGGGCCGGGAGGGCACCCGGGTCACCGTCACCGTCCTGCGGGACGGCGAGACCCGGGACTATACCCTCACCCGCCGGGCCATTTACATCCCCAACACCCGGATCTCCCTGCTGGACGGCGGCGTGGGCTATGTGCAGTGCGACAGCTTCGGCCTGGACACCGGCGAGCTCTTTGCCCAGGGGATTCAAACCTATGACAGCCAGGTGGACTGCTGGATCCTCGACCTGCGCGGAAACACGGGCGGCTATGTGGACGCCGCCGCCGATGTGCTGGCCGCGCTGGGCGGACGGGGGCAGTACATCTATTTTGTGACCAAGGACGGGGAAACCGCCGCCTACGCCCGCGACGGCCGGGCCCTCACCGGCAAGCCGCTGATCCTGCTGGTGGACGGCTCCAGCGCCAGCGCCTCCGAGGCCGTGGCCGCCAGCGTGCGGGACATGGGCCGGGGCGTTATTATCGGCAGCCGTACCTTTGGCAAGGGCGTGGGCCAGAACGTCCTGGACGAGGAGACCACCCCCGAATACTTTGACGGCGATGCCCTCAAGCTCACCACCGGCCGGTTCTACTCCTTCGGGGGCAATTCCACCCATTACACCGGCGTCATCCCCACCCTGCTGGTGGACGACGCAGACGCCGGTGCGGTGGCCGACGCGCTGAGCGGCGGCAGCCCCGACGCCTCCAACCTGTGTGTCCAGCTCGGCGCCCGCACCTTCTATGTAGACCCCGACGCCAGCCCGGCCGCCCTGACCGCCCTGCTGGAAGCCCTCCCACCCCAGACTCCGCTGTTTTACCGAAACTACGCCTTTGACGCCGTCACGCCGGCCCAGGCGGCGGACAAGCTGGGGGTGGATTTCCACAGCCGCTGGTTCAACGACGTCTCGGACAGCCGCTACGCCGGCGCCATCAACGCCCTGGGCACCTACCGCCTGCTGAGCGGCACCGGCGGCGGCCGGTTCTCCCCCAAGGAACAGCTCACCCGTGCCCAGCTGTGCGTCATGCTGGCCCGGGTCCTCAATGTGGCCTCCGACGGCCCCAGCCGCTTCAGCGACGTGTCCCAGAACTCGTGGTACGGGCCGTCCGTCAACGCCATGGCGGAGCTGGGCCTGGTGACCGGCGTGGGAGGCGGCCGGTTTGACCCTGACAGCCCCGTCACCCAGGAGCAGTTCCTCACCATCCTGGGCCGGGCCGCCCGCTATCTCAACTTCGCCCTGGACGCCTACGGCGAGGCCGTGGACGATCTCGCCGACGATCTGCCCCTGACGATGTACCTTGCCCTGTCCCCCTACGCAAGCTGGGCAAAAAGCGACATAGCCGTGCTGACCTGGGGCCTGGAGGACGCGCTGGGCGGCTACGGGGATCTGCTTTATACCTCCCTGCGGAATATCACCCCCTCCGCCCCCATCCTCCGTGAAGAGGCCGCCGCCGGCATTTACGCCCTGCTGTCCGGCCTGGAGATCCTGCCATGAGCCTGCTGCTGCACATCTGCTGCGCCCCCTGCTCCGTAGCCTGCGTCAAAACGCTGCGGGAGGAGGGGACGGAGCCCACCGGCTTCTGGTACAACCCCAACATCCACCCCTTCCAGGAGTACAAGGCCCGCCGGGACACCCTGCGGCAGTACGCCCTTGACATCGGCCTGGAGCTCCGGGAGGAGGACTTCTACGGCCTGCGGCAGTTCACCGCCGCCGTGGCCCAGGACAGCGACCACCGCTGCGGATACTGCTATACCTGCCGGATGGAACGCACCGCCCGGTACGCCGCCGAAAACGGGTTTGAGCGGTTTTCCACCACCCTGCTGGTGTCCCCCTACCAAGACCGGGAGCTGATTTGCGCCACCGGGGCGCGGATGGGGGAGAAATACGGCGTGGAGTTCGTCCCCTATGACTTCCGGCCCCGGTTCCAGGAGGGCCAGGAGGAGGCCCGGGCGCTGGGGCTCTATATGCAGAAATACTGCGGCTGCGTGTACAGCGAGGAGGACCGCTTCTCCAACCGCCGGAAAAAAGAGCTCCATAAGCTCCACAAAGCGGAGGGAAGGGGCCAATGTCAATGTTGAAGGAAGGCCAGATCTTCCCCGCCGTCATCGAGGGGTACGCCAGCGGCGGCGAAGGGGTGGCCCGCATCGACGGCGTGGCGGTGTTCGTCAAGGGCGCGCTCCGGGGGGAGCGGGTGGACGTGTTCATCGAGCACGTGGGCCACAGCGCCGCCTGGGGACGGGTGGAGCGGCTGCTGGAGCCGTCCCCGGCCCGGATCGAGCCGGACTGCCCCTATTACGGGAACTGCGGCGGCTGCCAGTTCCGGCACATGGCTTACGCGGAAGAGCTGGAAGCCAAACGGCAGCGGGTGGAGGACGCCCTGCGCCGCATCGGCGGGGTGGACATCCAGGTTCCTGTAATACACGGGGCGGAGAATACTGCCCGTTATCGAAATAAGGTGCAGTTCCCAGTAGCAAACGGGGCCATCGGATACTATGCGGGCCGCACCCACCGGGTGGTAGATATCCAGGACTGCCTGCTCCAGCCGGAGGCGGACACGGCCTGCCGCGCCGCGGTGAAGGGCTGGATGGAGCGTTTCCACGTCCCCGCCTACCATGAACAGACTGGGAAAGGGCTGGTGCGGCACCTGTTCCTGCGCACCAACGCCAACCGCGAGGTGCTGTGCTGCGTCGTGGCCAACGGGAGAAACCTTCCCCATAAGGAGGAACTGGTGGACGCCCTGCGCTCCGCCGCGCCCACCCTGGCAGGGGTGGCGCTGTCCGTCAACACCCGGAAAACCAACGTGATTTTGGGGAACGAGTACCACACCCTCTGGGGCCGGGACTGGCTGGAAGAGACGCTGTGCGGCCACGCCTTCCGGCTGTCTGTTCCCTCCTTTTTCCAGGTGAACCGGGCCCAGACCGAGGTACTCTACCGCCGCGCCCTGGAATTTGCCGCCCTGACAGGTACGGAAACCGTGGTGGAGCTGTACTGCGGCATCGGGACCATCAGCCTGACCCTGGGGCCCCAGGCGAAACAGGTCATCGGCGTAGAGGTGGTGCCCCAGGCGGTGGCAGACGCAAAAGAAAACGCCCGCCGGAACGGTCTGGCGGGCAAGACCCGGTTTGAGTGCGGCGATGCTGCCGACCTGGCCGCCCGGCTTGAGGCCGAGGGCGTCCACCCCGACGTGGTGGTGGTGGACCCGCCCCGGAAGGGCCTGGCCCCCGAGGTGGTGGACACCATCGCGCGGATGGACCCGGACCGGGTGGTGTACGTCTCCTGCGACCCGGCCACCCTGGCCCGGGACGTGAAGCGGTTCGGGGCGCTGGGCTACGGGCCAATCAAGGCCGAGGCGGTGGATTTGTTCCCGAGGACGGCGCATGTGGAGACTATCGTATTGCTGCAAAGAGAAACCTCGTAGATATCTGCTTTTCAAAAAACAACAACCGGCCCTATGATCCTCTTCGCAGGGATCATAGGGCCGGTTTTCAACGGCGTTTATGATTTCTTTTTCCGCTTCTTCTCAAAAAAATCCTTTACCGGCGACGAGCCGGAGGCAGGCGTTTCCCCCATGGCCTCGGCAAAGGCCTTGAGGGCCTCCCGCTGCTGGTTGGTCAGGCTGGCGGGCACCTGGACCTGGACGGTTACGTACTGGTCGCCGCGGCCCCTGCCCCGCAGCTCGGGGATGCCCTTGCCCCGCAGCCGGAACGTGGTGCCCGGCTGGGTGCCGGCGGGCAGGGTGTACTTCACCTTGCCATCGATGGTGGGGATCTCCAGCTCCGCGCCCATAGCGGCCTGGTAGAAGCTCACCGGGCACTCGTACAGCACCGAGGTGCCCTCCCGCTGGAAATAGGCGTGGGGCTTCACCCGCACCTCCACGATCAGGTCGCCGTTGGGACCGTTATTGACCCCCGCGTTGCCCTGGCCCCGGAGGGAGATGGCCTGCTTATCGTTGATGCCCTGGGGGATGCTGACGGACAGCTTCCGCTGCTTCCTCACATTGCCCGCGCCGCCGCAGCTCTTACAGGGCTGGTGGATGATCTTGCCCGTCCCCCGGCACCGAGTACAGGGGGCGGAGCTGGTAAAGGCCATACCGCCCATGCGCTGCTGCACCCGCACGGTGCCCGAGCCATGGCAGTCGGGACACACCTCGGCGGTGGTGCCGGGGGCGCAGCCGGTGCCATGGCAGCTGTCGCAGCTCTCCATGCGGCTCAGGTTGATCTCCTTCTCGCAGCCGAAGGCGGCCTCCTCGAAGCTGATGGTGATGCTGGCCCGCAGGCTCTCCCCCCGCTGGGGGCCGCTGCGCTGGGTGCTCCTGCCGCCAAAGCCCCCCAGGATGTCCCCCAGGATATCGCCAAAGCCGCCGAAATCGCCGAAGTCGCCAAAGTCCCCGTAGCCGCCGAAGCCGCCCGCGCCGAAGTTGGGGTCCACCCCCGCGTGGCCGAACTGGTCGTATTTGGCCCGTTTGTCCTTGTCGGACAGGACCTCATAGGCCTCGTTGATCTCCTTGAACTTGGCCTCCGCCTCTTTGTCGCCGGGGTTCATGTCCGGGTGGTACTGTTTGGCCAGCTTGCGGTAGGCCTTTTTCAGCTCGTCGTCGGAGGCGGTTTTGGACACCCCCAGCACCTCGTAATAATCCCGTTTCTGATCTGCCACGATGGATCACCTCTTAAACGCGGGAATGCGGGGCATAGCGCCCCGCTGTTTCCCGTCAGGTTAGTTAGTTGTTCTGATCGTCGTCAACCACTTCGTAGTCGGCGTCCACCACGTTGTCGTCGGGCTGGCCGCCGCCGAAGCCCGCGCCGCCCATGTCCGGGCCGGGGCCGGCCTGCGGGCCCGCCTGGGAGTACAGCTTCTCGCTCACGGCGTAGAAGGCGTTTTTCAGCTCCTCGGTGGCGCTCTTGATGGCCTGGGTGTCGGTACCCTTCAGGGCGTCCTTCACCTTGTTCAGCGCGCTGTCGATGCCGGCCTTGTCATTGGCGTCCAGCTTGTCGCCCATCTCGCCCAGGATCTTCTCGGTCTGGTACACCATCTGGTCGGCCTCGTTGCGGGTGTCCACTTCCTCTTTCCGCTTGGCGTCCTCGGCGGCGAACTGCTCCGCCTCCCGCACGGCCTTCTCCACGTCCTCCTTGGACATATTGGTGGAGGAGGTGATGGTGATGTGCTGCTCGGTGCCGGTGCCCAGGTCCTTGGCGGACACGTTGACGATGCCGTTGGCGTCGATGTCGAAGGTGACCTCGATCTGGGGCACGCCCCGGCGGGCGGGGGCGATGCCATCCAGGTGGAACCGGCCCAGGGTCTTGTTATACTGGGCCATCTCCCGCTCGCCCTGGAGGACGTGGACCTCAACGGAGGTCTGGTTGTCGGCGGCGGTGGTGAACACCTGGCTCTTCTTGGCGGGGATGGTGGTGTTGCGCTCGATGAGCTTGGTCATCACGCCGCCCATGGTCTCGATGCCCAGGGACAGGGGGGTGACGTCCAGCAGCAGCAGGCCCTTCACGTCGCCTACCAGCACGCCGCCCTGGAGGGCCGCGCCCATGGCTACGCACTCGTCAGGGTTGATGCCCTTGAAGCCCTCCTTGCCGGTGAGCCGCTTGACCATGTCCTGCACGGCGGGGATGCGGCTGGAGCCGCCCACCATCAGCACCTTCTGGATGTCGTTCCCGGACAGGCCCGCGTCGCTCATGGCCTGACGCACGGGGCCGGCGGTGGCCTCTACCAGATGGGAGGTGAGCTGGTCGAACTTGGCCCGGGACAGGGTCAGGTCCAAATGCTTGGGGCCGGTGGCGTCAGCGGTGATATAGGGCAGGTTGATGGAGGTGGAGGTGACGCCGGACAGCTCGATCTTGGCCTTCTCGGCGGCCTCCTTCAAGCGCTGCATGGCCACCTTGTCGCCGGTGAGGTCGATGCCCTCCGCCTTCTTGAACTCGGCGGCCATCCAGTCCATGACGCACTTGTCGAAGTCATCGCCGCCCAGGCGGTTGTTGCCCGCGGTGGCCAGCACCTCGATGACGCCGTCACCCACTTCCAGCACGGACACGTCGAAGGTGCCGCCGCCCAGGTCGTACACCATGATCTTCTGGTCGGACTCCTTATCCACGCCGTAGGCCAGGGCCGCGGCGGTAGGCTCGTTGATGATGCGCTTGACCTCCAGGCCGGCGATCTTGCCCGCGTCCTTGGTGGCCTGGCGCTGGGCATCGGTGAAGTAGGCGGGGACGGTGATGACCGCCTCGCTGACGGACTGGCCCAGGTAAGCCTCGGCGTCCGCCTTCAGCTTCTGGAGGATCATGGCGCTGATCTCCTGGGGGGTGGAGCGCTTGCCGTCGATGTCCACCTTGTAATCGGAGCCCATCTCACGCTTGATGGAGGCGATGGTGCGGTCGGGGTTGGTGATGGCCTGGCGCTTGGCCACCTGGCCCACCATACGCTCGCCGTCCTTGGAGAAGGCGACGACAGAGGGGGTGGTGCGGTTGCCTTCGGCGTTGGGGATGACGACGGCCTCGCCGCCCTCCATGACGGATACACAGCTATTGGTAGTACCCAAGTCGATACCGATGATCTTGCTCATGATGATTTCCTCCTGTTATATGATAAAGTGTATTTTTACAATGTGAATTGGGATGTGCTCAATTGGCGACCTTCACCATAGAGAAGCGGATGACCTTCTCCCCGCAGATGAAGCCCTGCTGGAACACCTCCACGATGGTGTTCTCCCCGGCCTCCCCGTCGTCCACGTGCATGACGGCGTTGTGCCGGTTGGGGTCGAAGGTCTCGCCCAGGGCGGGGATCAGCTCCACCCCCAGCCCGTTCAGCGCGTCCTGGAGGCCCTTCATGGTCATCTCCACGCCCTTTTTGTACGCCTCGTCGGCGGTCTCCTGCTTCAGCGCCCGCTCCAGGTTGTCGTACACCGGGAGGAACGCCGCCACGGTCTGGGCCTTGGCCTCCACCCAGGCGCCCTCCTTCTCCTTGGCGGTGCGCTTGCGGTAGTTGTCGTACTCGGCGGCCAGCCGCAGGTACTTTTCCGCCGCCTCCGCCAGAAGCTGGCCCTGATCCTTCCTGGGCTTCTCCGCCACTTCGGGGGCCTCGGCAGGCTCGGACGCCTCCGCCGTCTCCGGCGCGGTCTCCGTCTCGGGGGCTTCCTGCTCGGGAGCGGGATTTTCCTTTTTCTTTTCTTTAGCCATGGGCGTTTATTCCTCCTTTTCCGGCGTGCCGGGGGGCAGCTCTGGCTGGCCAAACAGCTTGGACAGCCCGTCCGCCACATAGGACAGCTTGGCGGCCACCTTGGCGTAGTCCATCCGGGTGGGGCCCACCACGCCGATGACCCCCTTCATGCCGTCCCCGATGTCATAGCTTGCCAGCACCACGCTGGTGTCCTTCAGCTCGTCGGCCACGTTCTCCGGGCCGATGAGGATCTTGGTATCGTCGCCGCTCAGGGCGGGCAGGGCCAGCGCCTGGGCCAAGGAGCGGTCTTCGGACAGGTAGCTCATCAGCTTCTGGGCCTTGCCCACGTCCTGGTACTCGGGGTGGTCCAGGATGTGGCTGGTCCCGGCGGTGTACACCGGGCCGTTCTCCAGGCTGTCCAGCACCTCCATGGCGAAGGACACCACCAGGGAAATCAGCCCGTAGGAGTTCCCCGCCGCGTGCTCCGCCACCCGCATCAGCTCCGGGGTGAGCTGGTCCAGCGTCTTGCCCACGAAGGCCGTGTTCAAAAGCGTGGTGAGCAGCTGGAGCTGGGGCTCCGACAGCTCGGCGGGAAGGCGGAAGAGCTTGTTTTTCACCACGCTGCTGTCCGTCATCACCACCGCGATGAAGGAAGCGGAATCCACCAGGATCAGGTCGAACCGCCTGATGGTGAGCCGCCGCGCCCCCTCGGCCATGGCAAAGGCGGGGTAGTTGGTGAGCTGGGACACCATGCGTCCCGCCTGGTCGATGACCTTGTCCAGCTCCCGCATTTTCAGGTGGAGGGCGTCGTTGATCTGCTTTGTCTCCTCTAAGCTCAGCCGCTGCTCCTCCATCAGCTCGTTGACGTACAGCCGGTAGCCCTTGGGGGAGGGCACCCGCCCGGCAGAGGTGTGGGGCTGTTCCAGATAGCCCTCCTCCGTCAGGTCGGCCAGCTCGTTGCGGATGGTGGCGGAGGAGACCTTCAAACCCGCCAGCTCCGCCAGCGCCTTGGAGCCCACCGGCTCCGCCGTCTGGATATAGCTTTCCACAACGGCGCGCAAAATTTTCTTCTTGCGTTCGCTCAGCTCCAAGTGACCGCCTCCTCTCCGGGACTTTAGCACTCCATATCCCTGAGTGCTAAAGCTAATGTACCACCACCCCCCAAAATTGTCAATAGCCCAGATGTAAATTAAATGTGAATCCGCCCCGCTTTCGCACCCCTGCCCCAAAACTGCTAAAAATCCGTTGCCTGTCCGCGTGCGCCCGCCCCTAAAAAAACGTCCTGCCGGACAGCTGGCCCTTGCAATGTCCGGCGGGCCGCGCTATAATAGAAGTACTATTGTGACCCATGAGGTGAATGCTATGTTGAGCGCGATTTCCGGGTATACCCCCTACTCTGCATACGGCGTCTACGGCGCGTCTTACGCCAACCGCGCCCCCCAGGCCCCGGGCGCGGACAAGGCCCAAACCGCCCAGCCCTCCCTGGTGATGACCGCCCGCAGGGCGGCCCAGCCCGAAGCCCCCGTCCAGCCCGTCACCCCGGTGCGGGCGGTGGATCCCCAAGAGGACCCCGCCCAGGCGGGCCTGCTGCGGTTCGGCTCCGACCCGGCGGAGATGGCGGTGCGGATGCGCATCCAAATCCCCGGCGACGCCGCCCAGCAGGGCCAGGCCGCCCAGGCCGCGGGCACTGAGAAGGCCCAGATGCCCAAGCTGCCCGGCGCGAAGGATGACGCCGCCCAGCAGCCCGGCGTCTCCACCCTTGGCGAGTCCAAGAGCGCCCAGGAGGTCATGGAGGAGGGCGAGTGCCAGACCTGTAAGGAGCGCAAGTACCAGGACGGCTCGGACGACCCCGGCGTGTCCTTCAAGACCCCCACCCACCTCGGCCCCGACCAGGCGGCCGCCGCCGTGCGGGGCCATGAGAACGAGCACGTGGTCCGGGAGCAGGCCAAGGCCCGCCAGGAGGACCGCAAGGTGGTCAGCCAGTCTGTCACCTACCACACCGACATCTGCCCGGAGTGCGGCAAGGTCTACGTCTCTGGCGGCACCACCCGCACCGTCACCAAGGCCAACACCGACCAGCAGGCGCGGCAGCAGGACCAGCAGGACCCCCGCAAGCCCTTCTCCGCGGTGGCATAACAGGACAGCATAAAAAGAGCTTCGGGATCAGGTCCCGAAGCTCTTTTTGAATCCGTGACGGCCCGCCGCGTCTTTGGACAGGGTCTCCAACGCGGCCGTGGGGCTGCTCCGGCGCAGATGGGTGACGCAGCCCAGGCAGGCCGGGATGAGGAACAGGTCGGCGCAGATCCAGGCCGCCGGGGAGGCGAAGCAGGCGGCCCCATAGCCCACAGCGGGGACAAAGAAATGGCCCACTACGGTGCGCGCGATCATCTCCAGCACGCCGGCCAGGATGGCCAGGGTGCCGAAGCCCATGCCCTGGATGGAAAAGCGCAGGATATTCACCAGGGCCAGCGGGAAGAAAAACGCGGTGAGGGTGACGACATACCGGGTGGTGAGGGCCAGCAGCAGCTCGAGCTGGGGCTCACCGGCGCCGAGGAACAGCATGGCGCACCGGGGAGCGAACAGGAGCATCGCCACAAAGGCGGCGACGGCGTAGCCCAGCCCCAGCAGGGAGCAGGAGCGCACCCCCCGGGGAAGGCGGTCCAGCCGCTCTGCCCCCACGTTCTGGCCGCAGTAGGTGGCCATGGCCGCGCCCATGGCGTCAAAGGGGCAGGCCAGCAGCTGGTACAGCTTACTGCCCGTGGCCACCGCGGACACATAGACGCTGCCCAAAGCGTTGACAGAGGTCTGGAGCACGATGGAGCCGATGGCGGTGATGGAGTACTGCAAGCCCATGGGCAGGCCCATGGCGCACAGGGCCTTGCAGGCGTCCAGGCTGGGCTGCCTCTCCTCCCGGGTGACCCGGAGGATGGGGAATTTCCGGACCATATACACCAGGCACGCCGCGCCGGACACCCCCTGGGACACCACCGTGGCGATGGCGGCCCCGGCCACCCCCCAGTCGAACAGCAGGATGAACGTCAGGTCCAGCACGATGTTCAGCCCCGCGGACAGGGCCAGGAAATACACCGGGGTGCGGCTGTCCCCCAGGGCGCGGATGACGGACGCCAGCAGGTTATAGAGGAACACCACCGGGATGCCCATGAAGATGACGAAGATATAGGCGTTGGCGTCTTCAAAGAGGTCGGCGGGGGTGCGCATGGCGGCCAGGATGTGCCGGCAGAAAAGGCCGGTGGCCGCCGTCAGCACCAGGGCGATGCCGGCGGACAGATAGGCGGCGTTGGCCACGTACCGGCGCATCTGCGGGTAGTCCTTTGCCCCCATCCGCTGGGCCACGGGGATGGCGAAGCCGGAGCACACCCCCAGGCAGAAGCCGATGACGAAGAAATTGATGGAGCCGGTGGAGCCCACCGCGCCCAGGGCCTGGGCGCCCAGCAGCTTGCCCACGATCATGGCGTCCACCAGGTTGTAGAACTGCTGGAACAGCAGCCCGAACAGGGTGGGCAGGGTGAAACCCAGGATCAGCCGCATAGGGCTGCCCGAGGTAAGGTCTTTGGTCATAGTGATTGCCTCCTTCCAAGGCGGGATAAAAAGTATTGCCTCCCTGGGGCCAATGGAGCCGCCCCAGCTTTTGCATCATTATAGCCGCTTCCCCGCCAAATGCAAGAGGACTTTTGAACAATATTTCTTCTGCTTTCTCTCCCGATACTGGGAAATTACCAGTTATAAATAGTCGCATAGTACAGAAGTTTTGAATTATACCCCGTCACTTTGTTGAAAACGCCAGAAGCCCCCATGCCCCGCGCCGTGCGCGGGACATGGGGGCTTTCCTTTTGTGACGGTTCCAACTGCGAAAACCCGGAAAAATCCTAAAATGCTCTCCTTTTCCGAATCTCCTCCCGCTGGATGGCAAAAATGGCCCGGAGCAGGCGGTCCTGGTCCTTGGCGACCAGGGCTATGAACTGGCACCCGTAGCGGGTCACGCCTTTTTTCCACTCCCCGGCCCGGCGCACCAGGCAGAGGAAACTGAAGGGGGGCTCCCCATCTATAAGGGAGACGTCGGTCACCAGCAGGCGGTCGCCCTCCGCATAGGGCTCCCCACAGCTCACCAGCATCCCCCCGGCGCTGATATCCAGCACCTGGCAGGGGAACATCACGTTGGGCCGTCCGCCCCGGCTGGTCAGCCTGCCGCACTGGGCGTTGACCGCCACGCTGATGCTCTGGCGGAAAAAGGCGCGGTTTTCTTTGGTAAAGGCGCTCTGGAGCCGGTCCACCTTCCACATCCGCATGGTGCTGCCGCACACCTTCCCGTGGAGCACCACGCTGCCCTGCTCGGTAAAGAAGCGCAGTTTGAGCTCCTTGTTGATCAAGACCATGGGCAGCATATCATCGTTGGAGTCCCGGACGCACACCGCGCCATCCTGGATGGCGTCGATCTTGCCCACAAAGAGCAGGCGGTTCTCCGGCGTCATGACTTCCACCGCCGCGCCCCGGCGGGCGCCGGCGCCGAGTACCTTCTCCAGCTGTATCGTCTGGGGTGCCTCGTTCATGCCGCAGGCCTCCTTTCCTCTCTTGCTTTCACGCCCTGCCTCACATCGTCAGGACGTAGTGGAAGATCATCGCGGCCTCCGCCCGGGTGATGGTCCCCTTGGGGTTCAGCTGCCCGTTGCTGCCCCGGATCACGCCCATCTGCACCAGGGAGCTCACGGCGCTCCTGGCATAGCTGGAGATCAGCTGATTGTCGGTAAAACGGGCCAGATCGGCCTCAGATCCACGGGGCGGGTTCTTGCCCATGGCCACCAGGGTATTGTAGATCATCACCATGGCGTCCTCCCGGGTGATGGCAACGGAGGGCTGGAACCTGTTGTCCGACGAGCCCACGATGCCCAGCTGCTTGGCGGCGGCCAGCGCCTTGGAGTAGTAGGCGTTGGTCGGCACGTCGGAGAAGCTGTAGGTGCCCACATTGGGGAAGTTGAACGCCCGGTCAAGTATCACCATGAAGTCCCGCCTCATGATATTCTGGCCCGGCCCGAACGAAGAATTGCCGATACCGTTCACCACGCCGTTTTGGTACAGGTAGTCCACGGCGGAGGCGGCCCAGACATGGTTGCCCATGTCCCGGAAATAGCTGGAGCCGGTAGCCGGGACCACATTGAACACGATCTTCCCGGTGACCTTCTCATTGCTGGTGCTCACCGCGGTGTAGTTCACCTCCACCTGGCCCTCATACCGCCCCCGGGGGACAAAGCTGAGCTGGCTGATGTTTGGGCTGCCCGAAACATAATACTTGGTGCCGGTGTTGGCCGCGACGCCGGTGCCAAACTTGCTGTACCCCACGTACAACCGCCCGGCAGTGGAGGCGGGCAGGTTGTCAAGCGTGATGTAGGACAGCGGCTTGGTCATCTGCCACGAGCAGGCCGAGGTCAGATGGGACGCGCTGAGCTGCATGGGGTTGGCGTTGGTGCCGGTATAAGTGATCGTGTTGGGGGTGACCTGGATGACCACCTCGCCCGTAAACTGGGCGCCGCTGGTGGCGTAGCCGGTATACGGCAGCGTCACCGTCCCGGTGTAGTTCACGTTGGCCTGGAAGTAGACGTTGCCGATGAGGACCGTCCGGCTCGAGGAACTGGGGTTGACGCGGTAGCACTGGGTGGAGGTGGATACGTTGCCGTAGCTGCTGCCGCTGATGTAATAGTAGCGCAGATAGCCCTGGGTGGAGCTGGGCGTCGAATTGAAGCGCACGTAATCCAGGCTGGCGCCCGTGGCGTTGATACAGGCGTTGTTAAAGTCGTTTACGTTGAAGTTTACCGTCCTGCCGCTGGCGATGCTGTAGCGCAGGCCCGTATGGGACGCATCGTCCAGGTTGATGTACACCGTGCCGGTGTAGACCGTCCCCCGCGTGCTGTAGCCCGTGTAGGGGATGGCCACCTGGTCGGGGGCGACGGAGGTGGACACGAAGGAAATCGTGCCCAGGCCCGGGGTGCCGGAGACATAATAGTTGGCGCTGGCGCTCACCACGCCGCTGTAGCTGCCGGACCCCCAGTAGTTCAGGTACATCGTCCCCTCCGTGGAGGAGGGCAGGGAGAAACGCACATAGGACAGCGCCTCGCCGGTGGTGATCAGGCACGCGGAGTTGAAGCTGGCGGCATTAAAGGCCACCTGCTCCCCCCGCCAGCCGTTGAAGTGGACGTCGGCGGAGTCATACCCGCCGTTCTGCTTGGTGATGTTGATGGTCACCCGCCCGGAATAGGTGCCCCCGTTGGTGTCCGTCCCCCGGTAAGCGATGGTGATCGTACTGGGGCAGGAGCTGGACGGCACAAAGCTCACCCGGTCCAGGCTGGGGGTGCGGCTGCGGTAGTACTCGGTGTTGCCGATGACGGCCTGGCCGGTGTGGGTGGGACTGCTGTAGTCATATCTGAGCTCGCCCCAGCTGGCCTGGGGAAGCGTGAAGCTCACCGAGCTCAGCGTCCGGCCCCCCTGCTTGCTCTGGCAGATGCGGTTGAAGTCGTCCGACTGGAAGGACAGGGGCTGGCCGGCCACGGCGGAATAGGTCACGTCGCTCACCCCGGCCACCGACACCCGGATAATGCCGTTGAAGTACTGGTTGTCGGTGGTGACGCCGGTGTAGCTGATGTCGGCGTCGCCCTTGAAGTCACTCCTGGCCACGAAGGACAGGTCGCTCAGGGGAGAACGGCCCTGGGTCCTGTTCCCGGACAGGTAGTAGCGGTCGGCGGTGCCCACGCCCGCCCCGGTATCCGCCTCGGAGCGGTGGCTGTCGTGGAGGATGCCCTGGCTGGTGGCCACGGACAAGCTGGTGATGTAGCTCAGCGTGCCGCCGGTCTTGCTCCTGGCGATGCTGTTGAGCTGGCTGCTGATCTTGTCCATGCTGATGGAGCCGCCGGCGGTAACGCTGAGGCCCTGGATCAGGGCGGAGGTGTCCTCCTGCACGGTGACGGTCACCTCAGCGTCCGCGTAGCCGTCCAGGCTGGCGATCACCTTGGCCGTACCCGGCGTGCGGGCGGTGAGCCTGCCTTGCTCACAGGTCACGATGGACTCGTCGGTGCAGGTCCAAATGACGCTGCCGGCATTTTTCGCGTCGCCAAAGCGGGTCACCAGCAGCGTCTCCACCTCGCCTTCCCACAGGGAGAGCCTGCCGTTCTGGATCGTCTTGACATTGCCCTGCAGGGTGATGCCCGGAATCTCCACCTTCCACTCGCCCTCGGCGTTGCCGGAGGTCACCGTCAGCCACGCCTGGCCGGGGCCCACCGCCGTCACCACGGCGGAGCAGCCGCTGGGGTCATAGCTCGCCGGTTCCTTGACCACCCGGATGACGGACTGGTCCTCCGCCTTGCCGTCCGCGTCCTTTACGGTCCATCGGACGCTGTCATAGGTGAAAACAGGCTCGGGCACGTCGGGCTTCGCGACGACTCCGACCCGCAGGTTGTCGCCCCGTCTTTTCAGCCCCAGCTCCCACGTCCCGCCGGAGGGGATTTCTTCTTTCGTTGTTATG
This sequence comes from Clostridiales bacterium, assembly GCA_014799485.1. Next base: position 19,050 of record JAAVHY010000055.1, read on the forward strand.
TTTATAGCTTCAAATCCGGTAGGCTTTGGCCCCACAGATACCGAGCACTCCGCCTTGATCTCCGGGTCCTCCGCCGACGAGACGGTGATGGTGGCCCTGCCCAGGTCATTGGCGGTGATCTTGGCGGTGACCTCGCCCCTGGCGTTGGCCTCACCCTGGGGCTCCACGGTGACCGCGCCCGCCGGGCTGCAGCTCCACACCAGCGTCTTGTTGTCGGCGTCTCTGGGGTCCACGGTGGCGGTCAATTCGGCCGTGCCCTCCGGGTTGAGCCGGAGCGACGTCAGGTTCAGCGTCACCTTGGTGACGTGGCGGGGCTCCCGGACTTCGACGTTGCATTCGGCGGTGATCTCCCTGCCCCTGCTGTCTTTGATGGGATTGCCCTCATCGTCCACCGCCGTGGCGGTGATTTTGGCTTTGCCCACGGCCATAGCCACAGTCTCACCGCTCTTTTTGACCACCACGACCCCAGGGTCACTGGACACCCAGTTCACCTTGACGGCATCGCCCGACGGCTTGGCGGTGGCGGTCAGCGTGAGCCTCGCGCCTATGGCCAGGTCCAGCTTCGTCTCGCTCAGCGTGATCCCGGTTATCGTGGTCTGGGCCGCGGCCATAGCGGGGGTGACCGCCACGGACAGCGCCAGGACCACAGCCAGGGCCAATGCGCCCAGGCGGCGCAATAACTTATGTTTCATGGTTCAGGACTCCTTTGCCAAAAAGATGGGAGCGGGCGGGTTCCGCCCGCTCCCGGGGTGTGTGTCTGTGCGCCAGCTTATACGTAGTCGGAGGTCACATACTCCGGCCCCTGCATATTCCTGGGAATCGCGCGCTTGGTGACCTCGCCGGTATTCCAGTCGTAAGTGACCCTGATCGCGATGCCGGCGGAAGGCACGGTGGCGCCCCACCAGTTACTCAGGTCGGCCGGCAGGGTGATCTCCCAGGTGGTCTTGCCCGAAGAGGGTTTCGAAACCTCGCCAACCTTAAACGAGAGGGAAGTAGTCTCACCCAGCCGTTTATTCGCTGATGTTCCATCCACGTGTTCCTTCGAAATGGAGGGGCCGGTCGTCGACATATTGATATAGTCGAACCGCTGCCACGTCCTGCTGTTGTATGTCACCAGACCGGGGGTAGTGCCGGCGGTCACGCCGGTGGGCAGGGTCGTCCCGGTGGGCGCAATGTGGAGGATCGGATAGATGGCGGTGGAACCCACCCGGTAGTAAAGGGTCTTATGGAAGTTGATGGATATCTCCCCCGTGATCTTATTGCTGTCCCCTTCCACGGGATAGAAGCCGGCGGTCACCGAGTTGATCTTGGGGTAGTCGGTATCCTGCTTCTGGACATAGTACGCGGCGCGGAACACATCGGCGGAACCGGCAGTGCTGGCCGCCACCGCCACGCAGATGTACTGCTCGGTGTTTTGCATATCGGTGGCCTTATAGTTGAACATCGTACTGCCGCTGAGGGTGCCGTCCGGCTGCAGGGTGGCGGTGATCCTCACCGGGCGGTCCGGCCCGGTGGCCAGCGAGGAATCCGACCCGCCGAAGCCGTTGCGGATGTCCTGGGCCACCTTGGCCTTCAGGTTGTCCGAGGCGATGTAGTCAAACACAGAGCCATTCCCGTAGTCTTCCCGCATGGCCTGGATTACCGTATAGCCCCCAAAACGGGTCATGATGTCGCTGGCAAGGCCGTCCGCCCAGGGGGTGCCGATGCCGAGCTTGTTCGTGCCCGTCCCGGTCTCCTGGGTATACAGCGCGCTGAATGTCTTTTTGAATACATCGTTCAGCGCGGTGCTGCTGTTGATCAGCAGCCGCTGGGACACATTGGAGGTCTGATCCACAGTGGCCCGGACGTCGGTGTTTTCAATGATGTCCAGCTGGAGATTGGGTTTGGCCGCCTCCGGCGTCACGAAGTAGAAGCCTACCGCGTTGTCCGCCCAGGACTCATACGCCGTCCCCTGGGGCACCATGCAGATGAAGTAAGCGCTGTTGGCCTTGCAGAAGTCGCTCAGGTCGATGGGCGCGCCCGTCCCCGCGGGCACGGATTCGGTGCTCTTCACCCTGATGCCGGTGGTCTGCTCGTTGAACTGCCCCGGGCTCATCACCAGCGTGCGGGTGGGCTGGGAAAGCACCGCGCCCGTGTTGGGGTTGCCGTTGGTGGTGCCGCCGATCTTATCCATCTTGGTGATTGCGGGCTGCTCATCCTCGCCCGCCAGCCGGACCGTCACGCCGTACTGGGTGTCGTAGTTCGTCCCCACCCTGCCCAGAACGGTGTCCGTTATCTTGATCTTGTTCGGGCCGGGCACGCTGACCGTAGCGCCGTTCTCGGTATAGGTCAAGTTATTCAGCGGGATCACCATGTAGTTGACCCGCCCGTTGTTGTTCATCGTCACGTCGATATACGGGCCCCGGCCGTTCCGGCTTTCCACGAAGCTGGTGGCCACGATCTCGGGCGGCTTGGTGTCGGTGAACTCGATTCTGGGGAGGAACTGCTCCGGGGCGCCGATAGAGGTCACGCCTCCGCCTTCGGTGGCGGTGGTGTACCGGTCATCATAGTTGAACGCGGTGTTGCTCAGGTACTCCAGCGGGTTGTCCTCGCCGGCCACCACAGAGATGCGCACATTATACTGGGCGCTCCAGCCCGCAAAGTCGGTGGTGTTCTGGCCCCGCTGGGTGAGCCGGTCCACATGGATGACGTAATCCCGGGCGGTGAGGTCCTCCAGCTTGGCGAACTCGCTCTTGCCCTGGATATGACGGGTCAGGCTGACATAGGCGTAGCCGCCGCGCTCCGAGCCGGAGCCCAGGATCTCCGCGCTGCCCTCCCGCTCCCAGGGCACGTTCTCGTCTGTGGTAACTGGCCTGGAATAGAGGGTAAACACCATGTCGTTGTTGGACCAGATCAGCATATCCCAACACATCTCTTCTCCCACGTTGCCCTGGGACATGGGATCCAGGCGGAACTTCGCGTCGATGCGCTGGGGGGGGTTCTTCTCGGCGTCAGCCGGGCTGATAAAGTTCGGGTCTACGATGGTCAGCTCACCGTATCTCTCGTCGTCGCTCCTCTTCGCCGTAAAGAGGGTGTTGCCCGTTGTGTTGGTCGTGTCCTTGTTCTTCGCCGCCAGCATAAAGCCGGGGGACTTGCTGGGCTCCGACAGGTTCACGCTGGCGAACTTGGTGGTGAAATACTGCACCTGCATGATACCCTCCCGGGTCTGCTCCACGGGGCCGCCCGCCACCAGCTCGTTGGCCTCCGCGGAAACGTCCCGGATGTCGTTGAGCACAAAGTGGTAGGTGGCGCCGCTGGCCAGGTTCAGGGCGCTGGCGCCGCTGGCCTGATCCACCTTGCCGTCGTCCCCCTTCACGGTGGGGAAGGTGACGGTCAGGTTGCCGTTGCTGTCCGGGCCGCTCACCTGGGCGTAGCAGTAGTTGATGACCCAGCTGGTGGAATTGTTCTTAATGACATATTTGTCAGGGTTCTCATCTGTCGGCTGAGCCGAGCACGACGTACAGGCTTCCGCTATGTCATCCGCGTTGCGCCCTATCTGGCCTTTATACAGCCTGATGTGATCGTACAGGGCCCTGGCCAGGTTGTTGCGGGCCGCCGCTTCCGCCTCTGCCGCGCCCTTTGCGCCGTTGTTGGCGCTTGCCGCCTTCTGCACCTCCTCGTACAGCTTGAGGAAGGTGGTATCGCCCGTGCCGCCCTTGACGTTTTCGGAGAACACCAGCTTGATGTTGCTGTCCGCCCGGGGCTTGCCGCTGCCGTCGGTGATGGTGGGCTCGAAGTCCTGGCGCAGCAGCTGGGGCGGGGTGTTGTCCTTGGTCTGCACCAAAACCTTCTTGATCTCGGAGTAATTGCCCGCCGCGTCCTTGGCCACCATGTACATATAATAGGAAGACGTGCCGGTCTTGGAGCTGTCCAGGGTGCGGGTCTCGCTCTGGCTGATGGTGACTTCCTTGTTGGCGTTGGCGGCGGAGATCTGCTTCCGGCCGTTCTTGGTAAACTTGCCCGAACCGGTTTCGATCTTGATCTTCAGGGCGCGGTCATCCGGGTTGAACTCTCCGTCGATTTCCCGTCCCTCGAAGGTGGCCTCGCTCTCCGAGCCCTCGGGGATGATGGTCCAGAAGACGGTGGACGCCTCGTCCACGGTGACGTTCATCTCGATGGCGGTCTCGCTGGCGGTGCCCGCCTGCGTCCTGGTGATGATGGGATCCCGCTCGTCCGGCGTCCTGAACGCGACAGAGTACACCCGGGAGCTCTTGGCCCCGTCGTAGTCGGTGAGCCACAGGTAGACCACATAATCGGTCTGCTGGTCCAGCTGGCGGCTGTTCACGTTGATGTTGACGTTGGTGTTCTTCACCACGTCCCGCACGCCGTAGCCCAGGTTGCCGCGCACGGCGTTGGCCTTGAACTCCGCGGGGGTGGGGGCGGTAGCGCCCTTGGGCAGCAGCGCGTAGTAGAGCTGGCAGCTCTTGTTGGGCATACCGGTGACCTGGGCCACCGTGGTGGTGTTCCTGGACATATAGGGGTTGGAGGTAAAGGCGGGCACAGTGCCGTCCGGGGTGGAGAAGGCGGTGACCTTCAGGGGGCTGTGCTGGCCCCGGTTGTCCACAAAGACGGCGCTGACGTAGTAGGAGCCGTCCTGGGTCAGCCCGCTGAGGGCGGGCGAGGCTGTGTACTCGGTCTTGCCGGCGGCGGCCTTCACGGAGCCGGACTTGAGGATCTTCCCGCCATAGCTGGGCGGCTCGATCAGGTTGTCCTCGCTCACCGAGCCGTCGGACACGGCGGTGACCGCCCAGTAAATGGTGCCCGGCTTATTGGTCTTGAACACCAGCGAAGCCGAGTTGGGGGCGATGTTCTTCACCTTGGGGTAGCCCGCCTCCAGCCGGGGGTCGGCGGAGGACTCGGCGGCCTGGGCGCTGTTCATGTTGGAGCCGTTGATGTCGGCGGTGATGCCCGGCCGGATGGTGATGTCGTCGGGGAGCTGCTCCACAGTGGTGCCCGCGGCGCCCACGTTCAGGTTCTCCACGTCGCCTTCGCCCTCCACGCGGGTGGCCACGTCCAGGTTCAGGTCGCCCACCTGGGCGTCGCCGTCCACCAGGACGGAGGAGTTGGTGGCGTATTCGTCCATGGTGATCTTGTCCGTGACGCCCTGGACCACCTCCAGGCTGGAGTTGGGTGTGCGGTTGACCACCTCTTTGACATTGCCCGCCAGCTGGAGCAGCTTGCCGCCGTCCTGGATGATCAGGCTCAGGCCGTAGCCGGGCAGGGAGGAATCGTCCACATAGGCGTTGGTGCGCACGGTGGTGGTGCCGATGCCGGTGATGCCCTCCGCCCGGATGGTGACGAACTGGCCGCTGATGCTGTCCACCGTCATGGCGTTGGCGCTCACGTTGCGCAGGGTGACGCTGCTCTGGCTGGAGTTGCTCTCGCCGCCGCCGCTGATGATGATCTCACCCAGCACGTTGACGTTCTCCAGCAGCACGTCGCCCAGGTCGATGCCGCCGGTGAGGTAGAGGTTGCCGGCGATGGTGCCGTTTTGCAGCTTCACCCCGGCGGTATTGACGGTGACGTTGCCGTACACGTCGCCCAGGGTGTGCTCACCCTTGGTGTTGACCATGGTGCCGACGGCCTTCACCAGCATGGAGGCCACCTCGCCCCGGGTGATGTTCTGCAGGGGCTTGAAGCTGCCGTCCGAATAGCCGCTGATGATGCCCATGTCGGCGGCGGCGCCCACCAGGCCCCGGCTCCACTCGCTGAGGGAGCGGCTGTCGCTGAACTGGAGCCCCTCGCCCACGTTTTCCTGGAGCATCATGTTCCGGGTCAGCAGCACCGCGGCCTGCTCCCGGGTCAGGTTGGCCCTGGGGAGGGCGTAGCCGGAAGCGCCCTTGAAATAGCCCATGTTATAGGCGATGTTGATGTCGTCGTAGTACCAGTCCCGGGTACTCACGTCCGGAAACGGCATTTCACCCAGCCGTTTATATCCGTAGGCGCGGTTCATCATGGCGACAAACTCCGCCCGCGTAATGGCACGGTCCAGGGCCAGGTTGCCGTTGTCGCCGCGCATGACGCCCCACTCCATCAGCTTTTCAGCATAGGGCATGGCCCAGTGGGCCGCCTGGGCGGGGAGTATCGCCCCCGGCAGCAGGGCAAGGATCAGCGCCAGGGACAGGATGCCTGCCAGCCCCCGGCGCAGCCAGTTTCGGGTGGTGGTTTTCTTCGGATGCTTGCTCATGGATGTGACCGTTCCTTTCCGGCGCGCGGGGCGCGCCTATCCGTGTCTGCTGAGTTGATCTATCGTAAAAGGGCAGCCGGGATCAAAATCCCCCGGCCGGCCTTCTAAGCGCCGCTTCCGGACGGTCTGGGCCGGCCCCGCAGCTGGAGGTTGAACACCGACTCCCGCAGCAGGGTCTCCTCGTCGTTGCACAGATTCAGGAATTTGCCGGCGTACATCACGCTGGCCGTCCGCTCGGTGGGGCGCTGGCGCAGGATCTCGCACGTCACCACCAGGGGCTGGCTGGTGACGGGGATGACCACCTCCAGCCGCTCCCCGATCTGGAGGCTGTGGTCGGTGAAAAAGGCGATGCCGCCGCAGCTCAGGTCGTTGGACTCGATCTCCCGCCGGCCCCGCCAGTAACCGCTGACAGGGTAGATGAAGCTTTTGAACCTGACGACCACCCGCAGGTTCTTGCGCATATCCCCGGTGCCCGGGGTCAGCTTGGTGACCTCCAGCTGGATCATGTCGTTGCGGCTGCGCACGATGGTCCCCTCGTAGGAGGGGCCCACGTCCATAATGGACAGCAGCTTCAGCCTCTTGTGCTCCAGGATCTCGTCGATCTTGCCGTCCTCCACCTGGATCTGCCAGTACGGACCGTCGGTCTTCCCCTGGATCTTGCCCCTGGCAATGGGGTTGTTCTTGCTGTCCAGCATTAGATATAAGCTCTGATCCATCCTCATCCCTCCTGTTCCGCGGCCGCGCCGCCTCTGGCCTGGGGCGCCGGCTTGGCCCGGCCGCCCTCCTCCACCTTATTGGGATCGAAGTGCAGAAAATACACGTAGATCTCCACGATCGCCTTATACAGCTCCTCCGGCACCTCCTGGCCCAGCTTCAGCTGGGTGAGGATGGTGGCCAGGGAGTTATCCTCATAGATGGGCACGCCGTTGTCGGACGCGACCTCCACGATCTTCTCCGCCATATAGCCCATGCCGGAGGCCACGATCACCGGCGCGCCGTCCCCCGCCTCATACTGGAGGGCCACCGCCTTTTTCGACGGGTTCCGTCTGCCGTCATACTTTGACATTGACGCTGTTCTTCCCTTCAAAGATTTTCGGGAACACCTCGGTCAGCGTGACCGGGCGCTCCATTTTCCGCACGCTGATCCCCGTGGGCGTCAGCTCGTTGCGCACCAGGATCTGGGAGATCGTCTGCTCCACCTGCTTGGAGAAGGGGGCCACCGCCTCCGGGCAGGCGACCATGATGTCCACCTCCCGCTCCCGGCTGGCGAGCACCACGTCGAACATGCCAAGGCCCTGGACGTCGATCTTGAACAGGAACCTCATGCACTTTTCGCCCTGTCCCTTCCCGTCCTTCTTCTCCTCGGCGTCCGCGTCCACCCACAGCTCCGAAAAGAGCATCTTGCCGTCCAGCTCCAGGGGGATGAGGTAGTGGTTGAGGGGCATATACACGCTCTCGTTGATGAGCATGGAGGACACCAGGTTGCGGAACACCTCCTGCACCTCGGCGCTGCCCTCCCCCCGGAGGGCCCGGGCGGCGGCGGCGGCCAGGTGGTCGCTGAACTGGGTGGCGGGGGACGTTTTGGCGAACTGGTTGTTCTGGAGCAGCTTGAGCAGGGCCTTGTCGTCGATGTCCCCCAGCATCCCCTTCAGCGTGCCGTAGCCCGCCAGCTGGTGGAACGTCTCGGTGAGCTTTTCCTCTGAACCGTTCTCGTACCGGGCCAGGTCCAGGGTGAGCAGGCTGAGCAGCTCCCGGGGTTTGCCCAGGTCATGGGTCTGGCTCACATAGGAGGACATGAAGGGGATCACCTGCTGCTGCAGCAGGTTGATGTTCCCCCTCCGGTCGCCGGCGGCCACGCCGTTTTCCAGCTGGGCCAGGAACTGCCGCAGCTGGTCCCCCCAGCTGGCGGGCATGGCGTTGGCCATGGACGCCAGGTTGCGCAGCAGGTTGCCCTCCAGGTGGCCGGTGGACGACCAGTCGCTGTAGCTTTTCAAAAACTGGAGGATGTCCCCCCGGACGCCTTCGGAGTCCGCCCGGGCGTAGGCGTTGCGCAGCAGGGCGAACAGCGCCCCGCCGAAGCGGGTGCCCGCCTTCATCTGGGCGGAGAGGAACTTGAGCAGCTCCCCCTGGTCCATCTTCAGCAGCTCCATGGCCTGGGACATCTCCTCGGCGATGCCCTCGCTCATGCCGGAGGTCACCGCCACCCCTTCCCGGAGCACCAGGCGGGACAGGCCCTGGCTTATGTCCTGGGCCTGGCGCAGCTGCTGGATGAAGGTCTGGAAGTTGGAGTCGTACCGGACCTGGCCCGACCCCTGGCTGGCGTCCTGCTGCTCGGTGCGGTTGTCCGCCCCCGTCACCCGGGTCGGGTCCGGGACGTTCTGGATCTGAGTATTGTTGGGGGAAACGGCGATATTGCGGTTGACCGCTGCGTTATCATAGCCCGGTACCGGGTTGGTCGCTCCCAAAAGATCAGGCATTTTTCACACCCCTGAGATAAAACTTAGAAAACCTACTTAATTTTCAGCCGCTCCCTGCCGATAATAGTAAAGATAAAAGATATTTACTGAGGTGGTGCTTTTTATGGGCAGCGGAAACGAAATCCTGGATATGTACATCTATGAGACAAACACCCTGCTGGAACAGCTGGAGACCATCATCCTTGAAGCGGAAAAGGTGGACACCTTCTCGCAGGAGAACGTGAACGAGATCTTCCGCGTCATGCACACCATCAAGGGCTCCTCCGCCATGATGGAGTTCGACACCCTGGCCCGCGTGGCCCATCGGATCGAGGATATGTTCTTCCTGATCCGGGAGGGCACCATGTCTGTGGTGCCGGATGAAGAGCGCCCGGCCCTGTTCGATGTGGTGTTCCAGTCCATCGACTACTTCCGGGGCGAGGTCGAAAAGGTGGAAGCAGGCGAGCCTCTTGATAAGGATATCGACAGCTTCCTGTCAAATATTAATACCCTAATTGCTAAAATTAAGGGAGAGGATGTGCCGGCGGAGGCCGCCGCTCCTGCCCCCGCCTCCGCCCCCGCCCCACAGGCGGCGGCCCCCTCCCCGGCGGCTCCCGCCGCGGCGGCGGGCGGCTTCCCCTGCGCCCTGCGGGTGAACTTTGAGGAGGGCTGCGGCATGGAGAGCCTGCGGGCCTTCATGGTGGTCACCGCCGTGAGGGACGTGGTGTCTGATGAGGACTTCATC
>JAAVHY010000056.1 GCA_014799485.1 Clostridiales bacterium
GAAATAGGAGGAGTAGTCCCCGCCGTACATGGCGGTCATGGCGTCCTGCATCAAGGTCATCACGTCGCACTTGATGATGTCGCCGTTCTCGTCCTGGGTATAGATATCGAAATCAAAGTCGTAGTTGTACTGGATGGCGGCCATGTCCTTGATGCCGCCGCCCCCGTTGTCCAGATACTCCTTGAAGGCCTGGAGGTTGTTGGTCTCCACCTCAGCATTGAGCATGGAGTCCATCATGTCATACATGACCGTGGAGCCGTACACCCGGTCGGGGTCATGGTCCTCTTTCCCCTCGCCGGTGATCTGCTCCCGCCGCGTGCCCATCATAGAGGCCATCAGGGCGGACATATCGGTGCTCTCCGCCTGGATGGTGATGGGGTAGCTGGACAGGGTGTCCTCTTGCACCTTGTTGATGTAGTCGTTGATGCCGGTGGACAGCGCCAGGATCAGGGCGATGCCAATGATGCCGATGGAGCCGGCAAAGGCGGTGAGCACCGTGCGGCCCATCTTGGTGCGCAGGTTGGTCAGCGACAGGGACAGGGCGGTGAGGAAGGACATGGAGGTCTTGTGCGCCCCCCGGGCCTGCTTGCCGGTGAGGACGGGGGCGGCGTCCTCCGAATGGTAGGGGTTGGAGTCGCCGGTGACCTTGCCGTCCTTCAGGTTGACGATGCGGGTGGAGTACTGCTGGGCCAGCTCCGGGTTGTGGGTGACCATGATGACCAGCCGGTCCTGGGCCACCTCCTTCAAAAGCTCCATCACCTGTACCGAGGTCTCGCTGTCCAGCGCGCCGGTGGGCTCGTCGGCCAGCAGGATGTCCGGGTCGTTGATGAGGGCCCGGGCGATGGCCACCCGCTGCATCTGCCCGCCGGACATCTGGGAGGGCACCTTGTTGAGCTGGTCGCCCAGCCCCACCCGCTCCAGGGCCTCGATGGCACGGCGGCGGCGCTCGGCGCGGGACACGCCCGCCAGCGTCAGCGCCAGCTCCACGTTGGCCAGCACCGTCTGGTGGGGGATCAGGTTGTAGCTCTGGAACACGAAGCCGATGGAGTGGTTGCGGTAGGCGTCCCAGTCGCTGTCCTTATACTCCTTGGTGGAGCGGCCGTTGATGATGAGGTCGCCGCTGGTGTAGCGGTCCAGGCCGCCGATGATGTTCAGCGTGGTGGTCTTGCCGCAGCCGGAGGGACCCAGGATGGAGACGAACTCGTTCTCCCGGAACTCCAGGTCGATGCCCCGCAGGGCGTCAATGGTATTGCCGCCCAGGGTGTACTGTTTGGTGATATTGGAAAGCTTCAGCATTGGTTTTGATCTCCTTTGGTTTGTTCAAAAAGATAGTCCAGCATTTCGTTCGCGACCTCAAAGCCCCGGTACAGCTCCGCCCGGGTCTCGTCGGGCAGGGCCTCCAGCAGCTCCACATAGTGATTCAGCCGCGTCTGGATGCGCTCCGCCGTCCCCCGGCCCTGCTGCGTGAGGGAGAGCGTCACCACCCGGCCGTCGGGACGGCCCCGGCTGCGGGTGAGGAAGCCGCCCTGCTCCAGTTTCTTGCACAGGGAGGACGCGTTGGCCTGGCCCATACAGGTCACTTCGCTGATGCTGCCCAGGCTGGCGTCCTGCCGGGCCAAGTGGAGGAGCACGGCGGCCTGGAGCGGCGTCAGGCCCTCTGCCTGGACCACGGGCTCCAGCAGGCGGGAGGTTTTGGCCTTCAGTGTCTGGAATACGGTGAGGATGGAGGCATAGCTCTCCTCGTTCACAAAAACACCCCCAAAATACATTTGCTTCACATATATTAGCCTTGGCTATCCCCGTTGTCAAGCAAAATATATGTCGTTCACATATTGTTTACAGGGCAGGCCCGCCGTTCCTTGACAGGATCCGGGCGAAAACCTATAATATTGCCTGCGGACAAACATGATTGGAGGTCGATCCTATGGGCAAAATTCTGTTGGAGGTATGCTGCGGCAGCGCGGACGACGTGATCCAGGCGCACAAGGCCGGGGCGGACCGCGCGGAGCTGAACAGCGACCTGTTCCACGGCGGGCTTACCCCCACGCTGGGGGAGCTGATCGTGGCCAAGCGGGAGACCGGGATGAAGGTCATCGCCATGGTGCGGCCCCGGGAGGGCGGCTTTTGTTACACCGAAGCGGAGTTTGCCACGGCGGTGGAGGACGCGAAGCTGCTGCTGGCCCACGGCGCGGACGGGTTGGCCTTTGGCTTTCTCCACGGGGATGGGACGCTGGACGTGGAGCGCGCCCGTGTCCTGGCGGAGCTGGCCCGGGAAGCGGGGAAGGAGTCGGTGTTCCACCGGGCCATCGATGTGGTGCCCGACTGGCGGGAGGCGCTGGACGCGCTCATAGCGCTGGGGGTGACCAGGGTGCTCACCAGCGGCCAGGAGCCGGACGTGCCCCAGGGCGCGGACACCATCCGGGAGATGATCCGGTACGCGGCCGGCCGGATCGAAATCCTGCCCGGCGGGGGGATCAAGGCCCGGAACGTGGAGCGGGTGGTGGCCCAGACCGGGTGCGCCCAGGTCCACCTGTCCGGCCACCGGCAGATGACCGACCCCTCCGCGATGAACAGCCGGGCCATCCATTACGGCGGGTGCCTGTATCCGCCGGAGGACCAGTTCCGCATGGTGGACAGCGGCTATATCAGCGGATTGGTGTCCCAGCTGGGGAATGACCCCCAAGCCCCGCGGGCATAAGGAAGCAGTTTCATGTTGAAAGAGCGGCCCCCGTCAAACCGATGGGGGCCGCTTTTCGATGCGCTGATACTGTCCAGATAAACAACAAATCCGAACCCGTTCCAGGCAGGAACAAGTTCGGATCATGTTTCTTTGGTGGAGATAAGCGGGATCGAACCGCTGACCTCTTGAATGCCATAGATTTAGAGCGAAAAACACAGCAGTATTCAATGTGAAAAAATGCAGTAATTTCAACGGTTTTGACAGGGTGGTGCGCCCATTGAGTGCCACCCTGTTTCACTATTTTTTGTGCTCATTCTGGTATGGATTCTGGTACAGTTTGGGTGAATGTAGGTGGTTACTGATATGGCATAATAGCACAGAAGTCAAAATAACTCCATAATAATTATATCATGTCAAATAAAGCAACGCAAATTTTGGCGAAAGACGTGCCTCAATTTTGAGGAACAATATATGTGGCTGTTAGGAAATTCAAGTTTACAGCTAATCCGAAATTTCGGATTAGGAATATAATCTGAGTAGTAAAAATAATCCGAGTTATATCGTTTACCCAGCATAAACACTGAGTTTTAAAACAAATAACTCGGATTATTTATGGTATCTTTTAGTATTCTAATCGCTAGTCCTCATATTATTATTAATATCAAACTTAGTTACATCAAGTATGACTTCGCGTTACTTTTTTCTCCTCCTTCGTTTATTGTTGCTCGCTTTTGTAGCACAAGCTTTATCGCATGGAGATTGAGAAAATTTTGTGTTTTTTTGACTCGTTACACAAGACTTCTGACAATTTGCAAAGTATTTAGGGTCGCAATCAGCTAGGTACTTACACAATTGTTCATCATCATAATCTTTTTTTAATAGGCTATCCCAGAACGAGACATTGCCTAACGGTTGCAATAATGCATTTATATGCTTTGCCTGAGATGCAAAATTTTCCGTTTTTCGGATTTGCAATATTCTGCGAAGATAGCAACGCACAACTCTAAAATATACTCGCTCTTGCGCTAATGGGATCACATTTTTTTCGATATAATCGTCAAAAATGTATAATAGTTGACTTATGATTTTATCAGATTTTTCTTTGAATACATCTCTGTAAAAAAAGGTACTTAAATTCCTATTATCCTCCATATGCTCTTGCTGTCCACATTCCAGCAAACGGCTATAGACCAAGTCCCATATAGTGCACATATCGAATTTTTTTAATGGATATTGATTTCCGGAACTAAGCTTTACATATAAGTAGTTAAAGCAGTTGTGGAAATCAAAGCCTTTATATACTGTATCAATCCCAGGATTCAAAGAATGACGTTTATCTTCTCCACGAATCGATAAATCTCCATAATATAGCATCTGATGTTGCCTGTTGTACACACGGAAGGGCTCGTTTTCTATGAACAGACTCACCAAATCATTTGTGTGTGTTGCATCGCAAACCTGCATAGTATGTTTTAAACTAAGATCAAGGAAATGCTGTAACCTCTCTGCGTCATCCTTTCCATGAACAAGCCATTCATCACCTTGGGTATCAATTCTGTTCTCTTGCTGCATTAAAAGAGTATTTCTACCCCGTTCAAACATTTTTTCCTGAAGTTGATGAAGTATTGGGGCATACATTTCTTGATGTACAAGGCAATAAATCAGCATAGATTGCAGACAATTGCTTAACTTATCTCTTTGCAAAAGCTTTTCACATACAATAATGAACTTATTGGTGTCGCTCCAGAGCTTTCTAATGAGTACGGCAATATTTCGAGTAATATACTCATTTAATATAGAATCCTCTGCAATTTTTTTATTTGGGTGCTCTGCATAGTAGCGGAGTTCCCTATTGTAATGAAGTGCAATAAGATATTCTCTGGCATCGTTTTGTTTTTTTATAAATACAAAAGAATTATAGATTTTATCATGGTTTTCACAGATGAGTTTTATCATGGGCATATCTTTTAATACATGATTCTCGGGTAAACGCTTAAATTGCTCATAAGTATAGCCATGATATGAAAACAAAAAGGCCATAGCGGGTGCATAATGTATGAAGCCATATCCCAATTTTTGGAGACACAGTTCATACTGTTGGTCGATGTAATACCTATATATATCGTCAATAGTACTAAACTGATGTAATAGTTCTGAGGTTTTCTCATCTATCGCTGTAATATATTCGTAATTATGATGCATAAAGCCGGGATTAATGGTAAGTCTCCTAAATCTTCGAATAATGTCGCATTCAAGTTTTATTGACTCTTGTAAAGTATCCTTCTCCTGGGGGCGCTGTTGACCTTCTGCCTTTTTTGTTTCGCTGGTTATATATCCGCTTTTTTCGTGGGAACGAGGTTTTTTAGAAAAATCCTTTGCCAGCAGGAACGCGTTTACGAAAGTAGTAAACCTCTGATCTTCAGATCCATCCTCCCGAACATCAATTGGATTAAAATATATAATATCACTTTTGTCATTAAATGTTCTAGGTGGCATAGTATTCTTAAAGCGGGGTAAACGATGCTGGCTAAAAGCCATCAAGTAATAAACGTTCTCATAATGCGATAAAATATCCAGTACCCCTCTGCCAATGCTGTCTTCGGAGCTATAACTCCAGCAATCCTGTTCATCCAGGCCATCAATAATATAGCACACGGACTGGTGTTCCTTGTCTGCAATTTTTTGGACTTCATTTGCAAAATCAGTGAACGTTTGTTCCGCAGCATCACAATAAGTAATACCCGACTGAATTTTGTTGAAGATCTTGTTGTTTTCCAAATTAAAGTATACTGGAATAAAGCTAACTGATCCAATACTGTATTCATGCAACAAGTAAATATAAAGCAAACCCAGAAAGGTGCTTTTGCCAGAACTATATTCACCTCTTATATTTAGCAAATTATTAGAATTTTTTTCTTCCCTACATTCTTCAATGCGTTCTTTAATGCGATCCCGCATGAAAACGAAAATATTTTTTTCACTTGTTTCCAGCAGCAAATCTGTCGATCCGTTTTTTCGAAACTTGCAAATCGTTTTGTACAATTCATCCAAATTCTTAAACCACTGCTTGCGAACAGCTGATTTCCAACCATATACTTCTTGACACACATTTTCCCACGTAGGCGTAATTTTGGGCATTGCCAATGTTTCTAGAACGTTTGAGATGAAAAAATCTTTGCTCAGATCATATAATCGAGATACAACTGCATCCTGAGGCCGTAAATCACACTTCCATGTATCTCCATTACTGCTCCGCAAGTGGATTTTGCGTTCTAACCCAAGCTGGCAACCAATAACTTCAAGTAGATTGTATTCAACTTCAAAATCATGTGTGACTGGATTCGCTGTAGTAAGCGGTTCGCCACCAATATAGTGAGGAATATCATGAAAAGAGGATCCAACAATACTGCGCGTGTGCTTGTCACCACATAGATAAATTCCATTTTCTCCAACAAATTCTTGAAGAGATGCCATAAAACGCGTCTTTATATATCTTTTATATGACAGTCTAGCAGCTTCACATATTTCATAAATAGGCTTATGCGCTAATATGATATTTTGTCTATTGGTATCCGGAAGATTCATACTTTGAATCGCGGCTTGAATTTGATCACAGCGCACACAGTAGTACCCTAACTTAACATTTTTAGGGTTTTCCCAGTTTGTGTTAATAATTAAAATATTTAAATTGCCGAGTGTAAAATGAGTTACAGGAGCATTTTGCTTGTCTGCAGATTTGTCTCGATTTTGACGTTTTCTACTATTGGCTGTCTCTAACTGATCCAAAAACTCTTCAAAGGGACGAAAGGTATCTTCTACTTCTCTATTGCAGCTATAATAGGATTCGCCACCAGATTGTTTACAATGAGCCGGGGTGTCAGACCTAAAAAATGGTCTTAACACATCGTGATTCCCACAGCATATTACAACATTTCCCAAAGAAATGTTGAGACGAGAAACAAAGTGCTTAATTACATCCACTGCTTCTTCAAAACGTCTAGCTGTAAGTACCCTCAATTTTTGGTTGAATTCTTCTTTATCTTCTTCAGAGGCCTCTTTTTCAAATCTTGAAGCATCAAACTTTTTGACTACATCCTGATGGACGCTCTTTTCATCTGCATCAAAAAAGTCTTTGCAGCATTCAAGTTCTAAAGCGATTTGATTATACAAATCGCCAGAATTAATAATATCACCTGTGTGTAATAAATAGTCAACTTTAATATGCTCTGACCTTAGTTTGTCAGCCAGTGCATCCAAAGCGGCCGTTGCACACTTTATGTCTTTCTTATTATTGGTTAAATGGAAATCAGACATATGCAAAATGAAATTTGAAGCTTTGCTGATGGAGGGTTTCATCATGCCACCTCATTTTTAATTTTGTATCTTATATATCTTACTCGAAAATTGACAAAAAATCAATTATTATTTTTTTGTTTGACATCTAAAAGAGCAATAAATCCTGGCTAAATCTATTTTTTCAACGTTCTTATATAGCTACTCCAGAAATTTGGGAACATTTTCCTCCAATGCTCTGTTTGCTGTAACGCAAGCACTGTCGTCTTTAAACCAACGGTAACTCCACTCCTGGATTTTTTTGATTCACAGTACTTTGTGTCAGCTCAGCATAGCGCTCAGTTGTTGTTACTGAAGCATGCCAAAGAAAATTTTTGATTGCCATCATCGGAACTCCAGCTTCCAACATATGCATTGCACAGGTATGTCGCATAGTGTGCGGCATCTATAAAGCTACTGAGATGCTTTGCGTATCGCAAGGTCGAGTCTATAGCAGGTATGACGAATCCATTTTCTCGTTGTTGTGCACAAATAGCTTCGGCCAATGCCGTTACAGATGGGTTTAGAATTTGATTCATATTTGGAACCTCCTATACATAATTTTGGCACAGTATCTGTACCATGGCACCAGTATAGCAGAAACTCAATAATCCGAGCTATTCTTTTCGAAACTCAGCATTTTTGCTGGGTGAAAAGCATAGCTCGGATTATTCTCATTGCTCAGATTATACATAGTTGATAGGGGAATTCTTATACTCTACTATAACGTACTCACTCACACACACTACCTATGCTCGATTCAACATCAAAGATAAATTTGGATAGTTCGCTTATAATATCTTCGGATTCCATCTTGTGATTTTTTAATTCATCAGCAGGAACCAGTCCAATTGCTTTATATTTGTGTGTGGCCCTTTTCTTAAAGTGAGAAATCTGCTTATGACGACAAGTAGAGCCTCAAAATCTACGTTGAAAATCCTCTCTTGCGCATTGTTCCACCAATTGTCTGGCATAAAGAATGTGCCCAATATTTTCAGGTGTGATGTCTGTTATATCCGCTATTACCTGCCATGCTTCCTGCGGCTGAACTTTCCACTTTGGCCTATAATCTGACCTTGTCTCAATTTCTATATCCCAACGGGCAACAAATCTTATGAGTTCTTCCAATTGCTTATCCCATGCTTCGGCAAAGGTAGATGCTCCATTTAATATCTCATCCCGGGTAGATTTTCCGTAAGCCTCCATCATTAAGTAATACCACGTGGCAAATATATCTCGGATATAGTCTAATGCTTGCCGCTCCGTCAAGTCATCAAGGCGAATCGGGTCGTCAATTACAGTGTGAATGAGGTTGTTTTTGGCTGTATTATTGTCACGGTGGTAGTGGACAATAGGGACAACTTTTGCCCCCGTTTCACAGGCAATGCGATAAATCCCAGGCCACAAGTCAAGTACCAAAGCGTTTGGAGACTTATTCCAAGTACCTTCTGGATACATAAGCAAATCGGCACCACAGTTGATAGCCCGCACTGCCTTTGGAATGGAACTTTTTTTGCTTGCAGGCACCTTTCTATTTACCATAGCTACACCGACTAGCCACGCAGTTATGCCGTCAAAGGTATTATAAAACTGAGGTAGGCTACCAAATAAAATGTAGGCATGACGCTGAGCGGCCAAAACTGAGGCCAGCGCATCATCCTTAAAGCCATGGTTGGATGCCCAAATTACAGGTTCATTTGGTAAAGCTATTTTCGTGTCAGGAGTAGGAATAGTACAATTTGGATCACGCAGAAAATTCCGATTCTCAAAAACCTGTGGATTACTTAGAAAGTGTGCGCCAAGTGCTTTAATGATTGGGTTGATTTTTCGGCGACGTTCCACTCCCTTTTTGCTTATTGCAATTTCCGCATCAGTGCTCAAAAGATAGCTAAGTTTATCTGCCAATATGAAAAATATTATAGATGGCGAACGGCTTGCTGTCAAGTCGCTTAGGCCAGTAATCATACCATCATACTTTTTTATAATGGCATCAATTTTTTGTTGCTTTAGTGACATATTAGACCCTTTCTTTCAACAATGTATTGTAGAGGTATATCTTTAGTTACAATACTAATTCCTTATTTGGCGTTGCCAAATTTATTATATTTGGTATTGCCAAATTTGTAAACCCCCTTTTTTCATATACTGAAATAAAGGGGGTTGCATATGAAGACAAGAAAGCTGGCCTTAGGCAATCGTAATTTGATAGGAGCAAGAGTTACAAAGGCGCGTGTTCGTGCAGGGCTGAAGCAGATCGAACTGTTAGCGAAACTGCAAACCTCTGGTATTGATATTAGCGTGCCTGCGCTCTCACTGCTGGAAGGTCAAAAACGCCCAGTTTCTGATTTTGAACTTTGTGCACTTGCTGACGTTCTCGGTGTTTCGGTGGATTGGTTGCTAGGGCGTGAACAATAGTAGCGTCCCTATTGACTGACAGTAGGATGAGTCCATAATCACAAACTCACCTCAAAATTGAGGCGAGTTTCGACAAAATAAATCTCATGGTGAGACGCATTCTTTTGCATAATACGCAGTATTGACAATTTATGCATGATAAAGTATGATTAAAAATACGAGTTATGATTGGATGAGATTTGAATTGTTATGTAATAGTTGATATACACATTATGGTGTAGGAGGTAAGGAAATGAGTGACTTTAAATTAAAAATAGCAATCGGTAGCGCGCAAATTGAACTTGAAGGTGACGGTGAGTTGGTTCATACTATTTTTCAGGAATTGAAGGATACTGGGCTAGGCAATATTGCACCATTGGTGCAAGCGGAAGCGAAAACCTTATACTATGATGATGGAAAAGATGATGGTGGTACCTTATCTGATGGAACAGCCGAAAAACTCCAAAACGACTCTGGTTCATTTTCAAAGGAGCATCCTTCGCTGGAGAATGTTGTTTTGCAGGGTCGGCCCCAAAAAGAGTCTGAATGGATACTTATCTATGCTGCCTATGCCTCCAATTGGGGTGAGACATTGTTTACCAGAGAAGACTTGCGTAGTAAGTATAGTGAAACAAAACGCACAACAGAGACGCGAAGCAAAAATTTTGCGGCCAATTTGAAATCCTTATCAAGTTCTAACTACATCTCTGCGGTGAATGATAAAGAATTTCGAATGGAAAGCGCTGGACTTGAAAAAGCTGAAAATATTTTGTTAGGTTCTTCTGGAACTAAAAAAGCGAACAAACGTAATGGTGTGTCCATAAAGCGCACCCCTTCAACATATGAATTTTTAGAACTGGGTTTATCCGAGGAAGAACGCGTCAAATACAAGCATTTTTGGGATTGCCATGACCATTCATCTAATATAAATAAGGCCGTTTTGGCCGCATACTGGTTAAAAGCAAATAAAAGTATAGTAGATTTTACGCCTAATCATCTGTTCACCATGTTGCGGACAGTTGAAGAGCGCACAAGCTTTGATTTGGTTTCAGCAATCAAAAATGCAAAAAAGGATAAGAACTATTTTGTTCTTGGCTCTGATAAAGGGAGTTATAAAATTACACACATCGGGGAAGATCATGTCAAGCAATTGGAAACTGATCAGAAAGAAGATGAATGATGGACATTACAAATTTCTCTTTACATATTGTAAATATAAGTACGCGCCCCGCAGGAGAGCTCATACCTATTTTCGCATATTATTGCCAAGAGATCCAAGGTAAGGCAACTTTTTCAGCCAGTGATATTAACACTTGTTTTAGTGAATTGTCGCTGAAGCCTTATTCAAACACGGCTGCTTTTCTTAGCAGAAAAGCAAAAGGAAAGAATAACATCTTTCTAAAACAAAAAAGTGGTTATTCATTAACGCAATATGAGAAGGAGTTGCTTGCAAAGGAGTTAGCATTTCCTGTTGATATTCCAGTTTCTGCTGATTTTATTGACATTTCAATTGTCCAAGATGCGCCATATTACATTAAAGGGCTTACGAAACAAACAGCGCAATGCTATGAATGTGCTTTGTATGACGCAACACTTGTTCTTATGCGAAAGTTAGTAGAAACACTAATTATTGAAACTTTCGAGCGTTATGGTATTGATGATTCAATTAAAGATGCAAATGGTGAGTTTCTTTTTTTGAGTAGCTTAATTCCTAAATACGAGAACTCAGGAAAGTGGAATGTTAGCAGAAATTTGAGCAAAAATATTGAGAAAGTGAAGAAGTATGGAGACTTAAGCGCACATAACAGACGGTTTCAAGCAAAGAAGTCTGATATTGACGATTTTAAATTTGAATTGCGACAAGTAATTCAAGAGATGATTCTTACTATTGATTATCCAAACTGGGATCGCAAACAGTAATGCAGCAAAACAGTTAAACTTGCCTCAAATTGAGGCGCGTTTCGACCAAATGCGTCTCATGGTGAAACGCAAAAAAGCGGCGGCCCTGCCGACGTGGAACCGCCTCCCAAGATGAGGAGTGCCGGGCGTAGCCCGGCACTCCCTGCGTTTGCCCTTACCCACCACCACTCCACCGAACAGTCCCAGTCAAGGCCCGGCCCGCCCCCGTAGGGGGCGGGCCGGTTCATTTCAGCCTTGACGGGGGCTGGGCGGTGGAGTACCCTCCCGCGGGGGCAAACGCAGGTCAGCGCTGCCATTTCCGGGGACGTTGTTTCGGTGCTCTTTCGACCTTCGGCGGAGCGGGCAGCGGTTCCGTGAGTTTTTGGAGGATCGCGGGGCCGTCAGCCTCTATCCACCCGCATACCTTCAATTCCCGCCGCAGGATTTTGATAGATTGATTGATAGATTCGATAGCGGGAGAGGGGTCTGTTCCTGTGGGATTTCTTCTCCTGGCGGTGTAAAGCCCTTTCCGTTGGTTGCAAAAGGCGTCAAGTTCGCTTTGTACCGCTTCTTCCAGCATGGTAAGCTGCTCCCATGTATCAATGCGGTATTTCATCAGCAATTTGGCCTGTTCCACATAACGGTCAAACTTGATGATCTCGTCCGTCATGTACCGTCTGCGCCGGGGCAAGGCCGTGGGCTTTTTCAGCTTGCCCAGCAGATAGAGATAGTGAAAATATAGGGCGCGAAAGCCTGTTAGCTTCTTTGGTTTGTGTTGGAGCCTATACTTCTGCTTTGGGGTTGGTCTGGGCGCAGGGCGACGCGGTGGTTGCTCGTGGGCACGAATGCGTTCCCGAATGGCTTCTTCGGTGTAATCATCACCCAGGGTTTTCAATCGGACAAAACGCTGCTTTCCCGGTAGCCGGACAGCGATATATTTTCCAGTCTTGACCTCGTAGCCCTGCTTTTTCAGATTGGTCACAAAGTGCTCAAACAGGAAGGAGCGGGCAATGCAGGAATCCACGTCCCGGCGTATCTGCCCATACCACGTTGGCCTTCCCTTCTGTTCGGCCTCCCAAGTATCATAGCTCATGGTGCGGCCCTGCTCCGGGGTTTCAATGACGGACAGCCCATGCTCCCGGCAAAGCTGGTCGGAGGTCTGCCGCATAAGGGCATAGGTGCTTTTGCAATCGTTGTATTTCTTCCCATCTACAAAAGAGACAGAGTTTAGCACAAAATGGTTATGTATGTGCTCCCTGTCCAGATGGGTGGCGACCACCACTTGAAATCTTTCGCCCCATAGCCGCTGGGCCAGCTCCACGCCGATTTCATGGGCCTGCTCCGGCGTGACCTCCCCAGGGGCAAAAGACTGATAGCCGTGGAACGCAATGATACCTCCCTCTTTGCCGAACTGCCGTTTCACCATCATCATCTGGTCCCTGGCAATCTCCGGGGCACAGTTCACGCCGCTGACATACCGCTGTTCTTCGGTTTTGTAGTCCTGGGTCGCGTAGTCCATCACGTCCCGCAGCCCTTGTAAATCTTCAGTGGTTAGCGTGGTCTTGTCCAGGTTGGCGGCGTAGTTCACCACCTGCCCTAAGTTCCCCTTGACCTTCCAAATTGCTGTGGTAGCCATCAGGTTTCCTCAATTTTGGTTGGGACGGTCACAGCCTCCTGGAGCGTACATAATGCGCCCAGCAGTTCCCGGTAAATCACCGGGTCGGGTGTTGTGCCGCTGGCCTGGTTCAGTTTTTGGAGCACATCAAAATAAATCTCCGGCGGATATGCTTTCGGGGCATAACCCCGTATCAACATCCGCAGGTAGGCGGACTGGGACAGTCTGGTTTTTGCGGTGTGGGATTTCAAAAGGGCCATGTCCTCCGGGGACAGGCGTATGGTCAGCTTCATGGTTTTTCCCATTAGTTCCCTCCTTTCGTATGGGGGTTGCAGGGGGCCACCCCTGCCAAGCGGATTTGTGCCATACAAATCCAGTGCTTGCTAAAATCGGCGCGTGCCCTATGCGCCGCCCGTGTTGCGGTCGATCCACGCCGTCAGCTTGTCCTTCGGCACCATGAGCCGCTTGCCAATTCTGAGCGTGGGGAAGCCCTTGCTGTGTATCAGCGTGTATGCCCCGGCTTTGGAAATACCCAGTGCCCCGGCCAATTCCGCCGCCGTCAGCATGGCCGGGAGTTCATCAAAATGCCTGCAATCTGCTTTCAAATGTCCGCCTCCTTTCCGTGATAGGATTTCATATACTTCTGACACAATTCTTTTTATATCTTGCCCGGTGATATGATATAACTATATTATATCACTTTTCTATTCTGGTCAATACAAATCGTTCGCCTGGTTTTGACAGCATATTTTTTGACAGCGTGCTATATTTGTGCTAACATATATTCGTGATATAGTGCGCCTAAAATCTATGACGGAAGAGGGCTGATGATATGTCAGAAATGAACTTTGCACATTTTCGTGGGGTTATACCAAAATTCCAAAACTATGCCGCTGTGGTGGAACAGAACGTTTTGTATTTCACCCCGGAGGCCAACGCAATGCCCCGACGCTATGACCTCTTTGAGGACAGCGAGGGCCTTTTGCTGGATGTAGCACGGGCCGGGGCCGCTGTAGCGGGCTGTGACGCTTTCATGGATTACTGCCTATCCCATAAAATGCTGCCCCTCCGAGATGTGGAGTTTTGGTATCATGGGGATTTCTTTGCCACCAGCCCCAAGGAGGCCCAGCCGCTCGTTGATACCTTGCTGGCCTTTGTCCGGCGCTATGGTCTGCCCGTCTGGGAACAGAACGGTATCACCGCGACTTATCCCGCCCGGCATGAACAACGGGCCATGGCTGTGTGTCAGGATGATGATAACAATATGGACTACCTTCTGCATTATGAAGCAGTACGGAGGGCTCATGCGTCCACTGGGGCCGTTCCTGCCTGTACGCTGGCGCTCATGTTCTTGAACTTCTACCTTCAATTTATTGAGGGGATAGATGTTGGGTATTTCCCCATCCGCAATGCTGAATGGGCATTGGATTTTGGACATAAAAAAATACCCAAGCTGAACGCCCAGGTGTACGATTTGGCGACTTGTATCAATTTGGCCTATGCCCAACTTGTGTCCGGTGAGGGTAAGGCGATCCGGCAATGTAAGCATTGCCAAAAGTTCTTCATTGCGGAGGACTTGCGGGCGGAATACTGTTCTCCCCGGTGTCGGGGTGCTTATAACTCCAAAATGACAAGAAAGAGGGTGAAGGAGCGGAAATTGCGGGAAGGACAGTAAATCTAATTTGAAGGAGGACAAGCTATGCCAGGAAAACGCTCCAATGGCGAGGGAACGTTGCGTAAACGTTCTAACGGTCTGTGGGAGTGTACCATGATGGTGGGTTACAAAGACGACGGGACACGCCGTTATAAGAGCTTCTACGGCAAGTCTCAAAAGGAGGCCAAGGACAAAGCAGACGCTTACAAGCAGGAGGTAGCGGCAGGGTTATATATTGATCCCAGCCTTACCTTCCAGGCGTGGGCGCAAAAATGGTACGAAGGTTACAAAGATTCCGTATCGCCCACTACTTACGAAAGCTATGGTTACACACTGAAAACGCTGGTGAAGGGCTTCGGCCCGCGCAAATTAGCCAGTATCAAAGCCCTGGACGTGGAAAACTTTTTGAAGGGCCTTCGGGCCGATGGGAAATCCGATTCCTATTTGACCAAGTGCCGGGGAATGCTTTACCAGATCATGCACAAGGCCGAGGCCAATGACCTTATCCGTAAAAATCCTGTCCGTTTTGCGGAAAAGATGAAAGCCCAGCGGCCTGTGAAGCGCAAGGAGGCGTTCACCCAGGAGGAAGTGCAGCGGCTCATGGAGGACTTGCCCCAAGACAAGATAGGGCATACGATTCGGCTCATGCTGGCAACGGGAATGCGGACGCAGGAAATCCTTGCTCTGGAACCCCAGCATATCGAGCCGGACGGCTCTTGCATCCATATCCGGCAAGCGGTGAACATGGTGAAAGGGCGGCCCTACATCGGCCCGCCCAAGACTGCCACCAGTGTCCGGGACGTGCCTGTGCCGCCCAATGTCCAGCCCTGTGCCGTGTTCCTTCGGGAACAAGCGGGAAAGTTCGTGTGGGAAAGCCCTATCGCTGGTCAGCCCGTCAACCCCAGCCATTTTCGGGACAAGTACAGAAATGCACTGTTCAAAGTTCCGGGTGTCCGTATGCTGACGCCCCATAGCTGCCGCCATACCTATGTCTCCCAGCTCCAAGCCCTGGGCGTGGACATGGAGACGATTCAGAGCATGGTAGGCCATGCCGACATTGAAATGACCCAGCATTATTTACACGTCCAGGAAGAAGTGCGGCAGGCCGCCGCCGAAAAATTCGGTAAGACATTCAAGGTTTCGCGTTCACGCTGATTACGTAGAAAATTTGCTGTGTTCCCGCAAATTCTGGTACGCACCAGAATTTCAAGCGGGCCAGTTCAAATAAATGACAGGCTGTGCCGTTGAAAATCATTCAGCGGCAAGCTGTCAAATCTTCATTCTGGTATTGTTCTGGTACAAGTGGCATTAAGGGGAAATGCGCAAGTTCAGAGTTTGAACGAAAAGTAAAGAAAAAGACCTCAAATCCTACGATTTGAAGTCTTTTCCCTAACATGGTTCCCATGTTTCCTGGTGGAGATAAGCGGGATCGAACCGCTGACCGCTTGAATGCCATTCAAGCGCTCTCCCACGTTATCGGTGAGACACCCCCGTTTCCACATTCTCTGGCATAACTCTGTTGAAATTACGCTGAATGAGTCTTGCCGACCAGGCAGGGCTTTTCTTTTAGGCAGGCATATACCCCCGGTACTCATGGGGGATATCCAGGCCCAGTTCAAACTGTGCAAAGTTGATGTTGAACTCAATGTGCAGGCGATAGTTGGCATACACGTCGATCCGCCTGATGAGGTAGCCCGCCACCATCTTCTTGGTGACGATGTCGCTTTCATCAAACAGCTCGGACCACTTCAGGATACGCTGGTAGTCCTTCCGAATCTCGTCGGCCTTGGTGGTGCTCTGCTCCATCTCCACGCTCAGTGCGCTGACCTTCTCACTGGCGGCCAGCATCTTTTCCTTGGCTTCGTTCGCCATCTCCGTCAGCACACTTTCCGGCAGGCTGCTCTTGCCCCGAATTACATCGTACAGCTTCTCTTTGACGGACTCATACTCCTTGGTGGCCTTGGCAAACTCCCGCTTGGCGGCGGCCAGCTGATCCTTGATACCCGCCGTCACATTCATGTGGGTGCGGGACACGATCTCATCTTCCTGGAGCGCCTTCATCTTGTCAAAGACCTGATGGAGCACCTTGGTCACCATGCCATCCAGGATGTGGGTGGTGTAGCCGGTTTGGCCGTCACAGTCCACCCGATGCCTGGTCTTATTGTAGCAGACGTACCGCACCCTCCTGCGGAATACCGTCCCGCCCTTCAGGTTGTGGCGGACCGTGCCGTTGGTGGTCAAGATCAGTCGACCGCCGCAGTGCCCGCAAAAAATGTTGCCGGATAACATGGCCTGTCCGCTGATGTTTTTGGGCATGGTCCGCTGTTCGTTGAACTCGTTGACCCGTTCCGCCATCAGTTTCTGGGCTAAGGCGAAAGTGTCGGGATCGACAATCTGGAGTTCTTCAAAAATCTCGGAGTGGCTCTCGCCGCTACGCAGCACTCCAGTATAGGCAACATTGTGCAGGATGTGCCCCACCGTGGCCTCGTGCCAGTTGGAGCCGGTGCGGGTTTTGATTCCCTGCCTGCTGATCATATTGGCGATCTTGCACCGGCCATAGCCGGAGCCTACGCACAGGTTGAACATCATGCGCACCACCCGGGCCTCATCCTCGTCGATTTCCAGCTTGCAGACCTCATGTTTCCTCTTATTGAAGATGCCGCTGGGTGCCAGCCGGTAACCGTAGGGAACGCCGCCGCCCCGGAACCGGCCCTCCTGCACCATCTGGCCCATGGCGGCCTTGGTGCGGATGGAGGTTTTCTGGCTCTCGCCATCCGCCTGCCAGTAACGGATGTAGTTGGTGAGACGGTCGGTGTGGGACTCAAAGCGCTGTTCACCTTCGTTGACGCTCCAGACTCGGACGCCATGCGTCACAAACCACTCTACCACAAAGGGCGTCTCATCCGACTTTCGGCCCAGGCGGTCAAACATGAACACCAGCAAGATATCGAACTTGCCCTGCTCGGCCCGCTTCTTGATGAGCTGTAGCTTGTCCCGGTCGTTGGCGCTGACCTTGTAGCCGGAGACACCGGTTTCCTGCTCCTCATTCACGATGACCCAGCCCATTTTGTCAGCGAACTCCCGGCAGGTTTTGCGCTGCACCGGGATGTCCGCCTGGTTCAGCTCATCGTGATCGACCTGCTTGGTCGTTGATACGCGATATAGACAATGAACTCGTTCAGCCATTTTGTATCCATCCTCTCCAATCATAATGTGCAAACAGGTGGGAGGATCGGATACCTTTCCATATGAAATTTTCAAGGTGCTTTTAGCTTATGCCAAGTGGATTATCTCACATCCTACGCCTAAAATCCACTGGTTTTCCCGAACACACTCACCCAAATATCACGACCAAGACAAAAGCCTTTTTGTATTGTAAACGGAAATATCCCAGATATTAATAGCCGGGGATATTCAAAGTAAGGACGCAATGAATAATTATTGCCAAACCCCCTCAAAGAAAGAATCTATACTGCAAACAGTAGTCATCGCTTGCATCGTCTTTTGATAATCAGAAAGATTATCATTTTTTGCCGTTCGATAAACAGCAAGAGCTTTTCTCCTTTTCAACTTCCATAACTTTTCGATATCATATTCTCCTGCAGAACCCACCTTTTCGGCAGTCACAATATATAGTGTGACAAATCGATGAGGCGTTATATCATGATTGCATGCCCATCCATTATCATTTAACAGATCTTCAATTTCGCTATAACTATACGGAACAGCATAATGCTCTGCAAAAAGAAGTGGTTCCATATCAATTACATATAACCGCCCATCAGTGGCCAGTTTCTTCTCAACTTGCCTTAATATTTCTCGAAATGCCAACGGCGTGATCTCATGTATTACATTGGCCAAAATAATTGCATCAACACTGTGATCCTCAACAGCCTCATAAGTATTTACAGCGTGAACCATTGGATTATTAGCAAATCTTTCTTTTGTTCTCTTATGCTGTTCCGGGTCAAGATTGAAAAGGTACCATTCTGCATCACTTTTCCCGACCTTCTCAAGCTCCTCCTTAATCCTCCCATAGCCAGCACCAATATCTAATATACGCATTTTTGTGCCAATATTCATCCCAAGCACCTGGCTTTGTTTATCCGGCAAAGAAGATCTTGTCACTCCAACAGGTTCATTAGATATCCGAATTTTACTAACAATTTTATAAGCTTCCAGTTCTGCTTCATTCTGATAATACCTTGATAGCTTCAACAGTTGTATATCCCACTTGTCAAAAAGTTTATAGGTATTCGTGATTTTATCAAAATCAGTCTCCAACTCATATACTCTTCTTCTGAAAGCCCGCGTTGTTGGCCGATTTTCTATTGCCACTCTATCTTGAGGAAAAGCACCATTTTCCTCAAGTTCCATATAAAAGATTTTATCGACATATTCTGAGAAAATGACATGCGGATGGTGGGTGGATAATATACATTGCCTTCCGCTTTCCCTGATAACATCTAGCACTTTAGAAATGAAGGATGGATGCATATGGTTCTCTACTTCATCAAGGATAACAAAACATGACTTTTGATAGTACAAATTTAGGAGAAGATAAAAAACTGTTTTCTGACCATCACTCCATTTACTTTGGGTTGATACATATCCATCCGGACTTATCAATACAAACTCAAAGCAGATTTCATCTCTTTTTTCATGGAAAAACTGATAATATAGCCGGTACCCTTTCACAATAGACTCAAATTGCTCCACTAATGGATGATTTGCTGGACACGGAAGACATGTTTTTGCTTCAGCTTTAACATCCTTCAACAATTCCATGCGTTCTTTCCAGGCAGATACATTTGCAAAAATATCAATAGGAATATCAGCGTTTGGAAAAGCACATTCGTAGATAAAACGAAGTGTATTGGAAAACAAATCTACAGGGCCATCGGATGGAGCAACTTCTTTCTTTTTCGTGTTTGTGAAATGAAAGCTGGCACACCGATCTTTTTGCTTCCATATTTTCCCATAGAAAAGTGCCCTGGATCCAGTAAGTCCATCATCCTTATCCACTGTCTCAATGTCAAAACCGTTGTCCTTTACTCCCCGATAGAGAGCTTCAAGTTTATTTAGAATATAGCTTTTTCCCACACTATTTTCTCCACAAAGGAGATGAATTGTCCCTCTTGTTGTAGGTACAAGAAAATTAATAGGCATATTTGTGCCAGGAATTTTTAATGAGGCTACATATCTTCCCATTATTTGGATTTTCCTTTCTTGCCAAGCTAAAATATAGATTTTTTAAGATGGTGTGTTGGTCAGGTACCAAAGGACGTTGCCTGAATCCAGCTAGCACTACAGATTTTAATCGACACAAATGTTTTGTTGAATACTTAGAAGATTCTCAATGAGGATGGGAACAATGGACAATAGAGAGACATAAAGTTTTTGTACTCAAAAGATCTATTCAGTATCTTGCAGTTCTTGTAGCTTTCTGTTATCTTCAATATTTTGCATTGCCTCACTATGATAGAGTTTTGCAAGGAGGCGCAGTTTTTCTGCAAAGCGAAATAACCCTAATGCATCAATCTGCATAGCATATTCATTATACCGTTTTTCTAATGCAAATTCTGGTGCTCCAGATGGATCAACAAAATGTGCGCCTCGTGACTTGATAGCTTCATTATAATACCCTTCTCTAAGGGCATCATCTTCTTTATGCAAGAGTTCAGCAACTGCATAATGAATAAATAATCCATCTGGATCTGGTGGACTGTAAAAAAATGCTGCACCAATGAGCTGCATTGCAATCCTATACCGGTCTTTTTCTTGACTGGCTGTTTTTACAACCAAGAACCAAGTGTGCAGTTTATTAGGATCAATGGTTCCATCTTTGTTCGTTCCGGGGGTAATATTCCAATGATATAGCACGTCAAATGAATGCTCCCCTATTTTGGATTCTTCATCACTGATTTCCTTTTCTGCCTCATGGCGGCCTCTGAACGCATGACAAAGCATTTCCATAAAGAAATCCGGATCATTTGCCAGAGTCATATATAACCTCTTTGGCCCTTTTGATCCATAAGATTGGAATAATTTTAAATACAGCCATTCCAGCAGAATTACTCGTTTATCATCCCAGTTTTCTTGAAGGTATTCAATTAAACTAACAACCATATAGGCATTGTGCTGACTAATATCGCCATGTTGCACTGTAGCGAGAGCTTTAAGCGTTTCAAAAATAGTATCTCCCCCAAGAAAATGTCCTGCATAGTGCATAACATCAATTAATGCCAACGCATCCAACGGCCTTTCATGTTGCAAAAGCCTTTGAATGATATAATCTGCGTTCGTATTGTCTTCCAGACCCCACACGGGAACCTGTTTCCAATACTCTTCGAGTTGATCGGTAAGGAGTTGTTCTGCCAAGCACATGCTTTCTTGTGTAAGAGGAATCGAGCCTAAAAGCATAGCTATTTCTTCTTGGCTGTGCCCCTCTAACTGGGTTCTGAGCCAGGAGATTCCGCAAGTTCGAAATCTCTCTTGCAAGTATTCTTTTGCTAGGGCTTTGCGTTTGTCATGCGAAGATGTTAACCATACATAAATGTTGCCGTCACATTCACCTGTAAAGTTCAATTTCGCTAAAAGAGAACCAACAGATCGTACCGATTCAAACGATTCAACACAGCAGACAAGTGATTCCAACCCGTAGGCTTGATAGCACCAGTTCAGTTCTTTTAAGCGCATAGTAGACAACACAGTTTCCTTTTCAACATGCGAATGATATCTCTCTGGCAAAATATCATATGTCCCGTTTTGAAATAGTCGACGAATTCTTATCCGCTGATCCTTTGGAGCAATCTTTCCTGCTAACAACTCAATTGCAGCCAGGGCTTCTTCCGGCATTGCCCAGTCTGCATCAGGAAATTGCCTGTGTTTACAGAGAAGACTCTGCAATTTGTTCCAAAAGGCGTACCTATCTTCATCTGCATAGTTTGAACAGGTTGTTTCAAGCACGGCCAGTATCTTGTAAAATGTATCTTCCGGAACTTTATCAAGAAATTCCTGCAGAGTCAGGAGTCGTTCTTTATTATTTGCTCCTTTCTCAATTGCCAGTTCCAAGTATGCATCTGACTCCTCCCAATAAGTATCGGAGATTGAATTCTGCTCTTCAATTTTGCAAGCCAGATATTTGGGCTTCTCAAATGCTCCGCAAGCTGTTGTTTGTTCTGGTAGAAGCGTATACAAAAACTTCCAGGCCAGGTCATCATCCTCTTCAAAAAATTGCCTGATTATTGAAATGCGCTGCGAAAAGGGAGCCGCTGTTTTGGGCGACCATGGCAAAAACACAGATGTCAGTCCCGCAAGATGTTCAGGCCGTATTTTTAGAACACAAAAAGCAGAAAAACATGCGGGGGAAAAGAACTCTTGCCGACAAGCAATCAGTGTAAGGGCATAAATTAACCGAGAACCATAGAACTGTGTACCGAACAATTTCTCAGATTCCAACAGATAGGCACACAGACCACTATCCGCTGTAGTAATAGCTCTCTGGACGGATTTTGTGAAGCAAGCTGGGTTTGCCTCAGCAAGAAGTTGAAAATTGCTCTCCATTGTCGCTATAATCCGCCAGTCAGAAGATTCAATTACTTTTTTGATCATGTCATCAATCAATTCTTTCAATTTCCATGATGAACACGATTGAAATTGCTCTGGAAAATTTCCGGCAATTGCCAAGAAGTTGCTAAGACCATGCCGGATGGATGCGGAGTATTGAGAGGATTTATGATAAATGGATGCTGCAAAGCGCTGGTCAGACTCCAAATCATATTTGGTATCATAATCTGAAAATGCCCGTTCTACGAGCAAGGCGATCTGGGCAATATGATTATCATATAACTGGATGCCCAGGGTTTTCAAAACTACTTCTGGAGACTTAACCCTCCAAAAACTATTGCTGAACGTGATTAATGGATCTCCATTTTCGTGGAGCTTTCGTAGAGACGGGACCCAATTGTTGTAGGGTATGCCTGACAACAATTCAACCAGTACACAATCATTTCGGTTATCCTCGTTCCAACCACCCATTATAGCAGCAATTAAGATGGGGTCCATCTCACTTGTAGAAGCAGGCTTCCAACTTTGCTTCCAACTCGAGTGCAACGACAACACGCAAGTCTCTTTTAGGTGATCCCGATCCGGTTGCATCATCACATAATTTTTGCTTCCTTTTCGTGTAAACGCTTGTCC
>JAAVHY010000057.1 GCA_014799485.1 Clostridiales bacterium
AACCCCATCCTGGTGCTGATCCTGGGCACCTGCCCCTTCCTGGCGGTCACCACCCAGGCGTCCAACGCCATCGGCATGGGCGCGGCGGTCACCTTCGTGCTGCTGTGCTCCAACATGATGATCTCCCTGCTGCGCAAGGTCATCTCCGACAAGGTGCGCATCCCCTGCTACATCGTGGTCATCGCCTCCTTCGTCACCCTGGTGCAGATGATCGTCAAGGCGTTCCTGCCCGCACTGGACGTGGCCCTGGGCCTGTATCTGCCCCTGATCGTGGTCAACTGCATCATCCTGGGCCGCGCCGAGATGTTCGCCAACAAGAACGGCATCTTCGACTCCGCCCTGGACGCCATCGGCATGGGCGTGGGCTACACCCTGGCCATGCTGGCTATGGCCTCCATCCGTGAGATCTTCGGCGCGGGCACCTGGTTCGGCATGGAGCTGCCGGTGCTCATCGACAACAACATCTCCATCATGACCATGGCCCCCGGCGGGTTCGCCATCTTCGGCATCCTGATCGCCATCATCAACAAGGCCAGCAACGGCAAGGCCATCAAGAAAAAGGACTTCAGCTGTGAGGGCTGCCCCAGCGCCGCCGCGTGCAACGGGCAGAACTGCGCTGAGAAGAGGGAGGCTGCCGCGAAATGAAAGAACTTCTTGCCATCGTAATGGCCGCTGTCCTGGTCAACAACTACGTGCTGGCCCAGTTCCTGGGCATCTGCCCCTTCCTGGGCGTGTCCAAGAAGCTGGACCAGGCCGCCGGCATGAGCGTGGCCGTTATCTTCGTCATGCTGCTGGCCACCGCCGTCACCTACCCCATCCAGTATTTCGTGCTCAACAAGCTGGGGCTGGGCTACCTCCAGACCATCGTGTTCATCCTGGTCATCGCCGCTCTGGTGCAGCTGGTGGAGATTATCCTCAAGAAGTACATCCCCGCCCTGCACGCCTCCCTGGGCGTGTACCTGCCCCTGATCACCACCAACTGCGCCGTGCTGGGCGTGTGCATCAGCAACGTGGACAACTACCTGGTGGTGAAGGAGGGCGTTGGTTTTGCCGGCGGCTTCGTCCAGGCCATGTTCAATTCCCTGGGTTCCGGCCTGGGCTTCCTGCTGGCCATGGTGCTGTTCTCCGGCGTGCGCAGCAAGGTGGACAAGTGCAAGTGCCCCGAGTGCTTCAAGGGTATGCCCATCACCCTGATTTCCGCGGCCATCGTGTCCGTGTCCTTCATGGGCTTCGCCGGCATCGTGGAAAACCTGCTGGGTTAAGGAGGGGGAGCGTATATGGATAATCCGATCGTGATCGCTGTGCTGGTGGTGGCCGTCATCGGCCTGCTGTGCGCCGTGATGCTGACCATCGCCTCCAAGTTTATGGCCGTAGAGGTGGACGAGCGCATCCCCATGGTGCGCGAGTGCCTGCCCGGCGCCAACTGCGGCGCCTGCGGCTTCGCCGGGTGCGATGGCTACGCCGCCGCCTTGGTGGAGGACCCCGACCTGTCCGTGAGCCTGTGCGTCCCCGGCGGGGCCACCGCCTCCGCCAACATCGGCAAGGTGCTGGGCCGCGAGGCGGGCGACGTCGCCAAGCAGGTGGCGGAAGTGCGCTGCTCCGGCACCTGTGAGGCCACCTCCGTGAAGATGGACTACAACGGCCTGGAGAGCTGCGCCGCCGCCAAGCTGCTGTTCGGCGGCACAGGCAAGTGCGTCTACGGCTGCATCGGCCTGGGCGACTGCGCCCAGGTGTGTCCCGTCAGCGCCATCCACATCAACGGCGGGCTGGCCCGGGTGGACGCGTCCGTGTGCATCGGCTGCGGCCTGTGCGCCAAGACCTGCCCCAACGGCGTCATCGCCATCCGTCCCGCCGACGCCCACATGGTGGTGGACTGCAACAGCCGCCAGAAGGGCGCGGGCACCCGCAAGAGCTGCTCCGCGGGCTGCATCGGCTGCCGCCTGTGCGAGAAGAACTGCCACAACGGGGCCATCACCGTCACCGACAACCTGGCGAGCATCGACTACGCCAAGTGCGACGGCTGCGGCAAGTGCATCGAGGTGTGTAAGGCCGGGTGCCTGGTGGCGCTGAACATCAGCAACGCCACCGTAGTGAACGGCTGACAAAGGATAAAAAACGCAACGGGGGAAGGCCGTGAGGGCTTTCCCTCTGTTGCGGTTTGAGAGGTTGTGTCCATCCCCGGCGGTTTCGCATCCGGCGATGGACAGAGGCTCTGAACAAAGGAGGGCGCGGGGCTTGGCGGACGGAGGGAAAACACGGCGGAACGACATTTTGCTCATCGCCGCCCTGCTGGTCCTGGGCGGGGCGCTGGCCCTGTTCCTGTACGTCACCCGGCAGGGCGGGGGATATGTGTCCGTCCAGATCGGCGGGGAGACCGTGATGGAGCTGCCCCTCGGCGAAGATACTCGGATTGTACTGGGACAAGGAGCGCATACCAATACCCTGGTCATCGAAAACGGGACGGTCCGGGTGATCGAAGCCTCCTGCCCCGACCAGATCTGCGTCAACCACGGGGCCGTCCAATACGCGGGGGAGTCCATCGTCTGCCTGCCGCATAGATTGGTGGTCACGGTGGAGGGCGGTCAGGTAAACGATGTGGACGCGACAGCCAAGTGAGGGAAGCGGCATGAAAGCATCGAAAGTCGCCCAATACGGGCTGATCACCGCCCTGGCCCTGGTGCTGTCCTATCTGGAATCCCTCCTGCCGCCCCTGGGCGTGCCCGGGGTGAAGCTGGGTCTGCCCAACCTCGCCGTGGTGTTTGCCCTGTACCGTCTGAGCTGGAAGGACGCCTGCGTCATCTCACTGGTGCGGGTGGCGCTGGTGGCTCTGCTGTTCGGCAATGGGGCCAGTCTGGCCTACAGCGCGGCGGGGGCCGCGTTGAGCCTCGCCGTCATGGGCTTGCTGTGGAAAACGGGGAAGTTTTCCTCGGTGGGCGTCAGCGTAGCGGGGGGCGTAGCCCACAACGCGGGGCAGATTCTGGTGGCTATGGCCATGCTGGAGACGTCCCGGCTGGCGTGGTATCTGCCGGTGCTGTGGATCTCCGGGACGGTGGCCGGGGTGCTCATCGGCATCGTGTCCGGGGTGCTGGTGAAGCGGGTGCCGAAACAAAAATGAGGTGATTTGCGTGAAGAAAAGTACAGTCAATTTGATGTGCGCCGTCCTCTGGGCAATTGGCGCTTGGGCATGGCTTCCCGGTTTTTCCGGTCTGCCGGAGGGCAGCGTGAACTGGCCCCGGGTTGTCCTCCCCATCCTCTGCGCCGCCGCCTGTGTATGTCAGCTGGTTCAGTATTTCAAAAACCGCAAAATAGAGTGCGAAGAATAAGGAGGTCTTGTCCATGAATTTGAACACGACCGGGCTGTTTGACCTGCGCCACTCCCAGGCGGGTGAATACCTGGCCCGATTTGAATACCCCTGGCAGGCGCTGGACGGCATCAAGGAGCTGATTTTGGCCCTGGGCCCCGCGCTGGGGGAGGACTATGAGGAGCGCGCCCCCCAGGTGTGGGTGCACAAGACGGCAACGGTGGCCTCCACCGCTTTCCTGGGCGCGCCCTGCGTCATCGGGCCGGACACCGAGGTGCGCCACTGCGCCTTCATCCGGGGCTCCGCCCTGGTGGGGGCCAACTGCGTGGTGGGCAACTCGGTGGAGCTGAAAAACGTCATCCTGTTTGACAATGTGCAGACACCCCACTATAATTACGTGGGCGACTCCATCCTGGGCTATAAGAGCCACATGGGGGCGGGGTCCATCACCTCCAACGTGAAGTCCGACAAGACGCCGGTGGTGGTGAAAAACGAGGGCGAGGCCATGGAGACGGGCCGGAAGAAGTTCGGCGCCATGCTGGGCGACTTCGTAGAGGTGGGCTGCAACAGCGTGCTCAACCCGGGCACCGTCATCGGCCCCCGCAGCAATATCTATCCCGTTTCCTGCGTCCGGGGGGTCGTCCCGGCGGACAGCATCTATAAGACGGGCGGGGTCATCGTCCCCAAGCGAAAGGAAGATTGAGTTTATGGGCAAATATTTCGGCACCGACGGCTTCCGGGGCAAGGCGAATGTGGAGCTCACCGCCGACCACGCCTACCAGGTGGGCCGGTTTTTGGGCTGGTACTACAGCCGGGAGGACCACAGGGCCCGCGTCGTGGTGGGCAAGGACACCCGGCGCTCCAGCTATGTGCTGGAGTACGCCATCAGCGCGGGCATGGCCGCCTCCGGGGCGGACGTGTACCTGCTCCACGTCACCACCACCCCCTCCGTGTCCTATGTCACCCGGACGGACGGCTTCGACTGCGGCGTGATGATCTCCGCCTCCCACAACCCCTACTACGACAACGGCGTCAAGCTGCTCAACCGGGAGGGGGAGAAGATGGACGAGGCCACCATCCGGCTGGTGGAGGACTATCTGGATGGCAACCTGAATGTGGACGGGCGGCCCATCCCCAAGCTGCCCTTCGCCACGGGGGCGGATGTGGGCAGCATCGTGGACTACACCGCCGGCCGCAACCGGTACATGGGCTACCTGATCTCCCTGGCGGTGTACTCCTTCCGGGGGAAGAAGATCGCCCTGGACTGCGCCAACGGCTCCGCCTGGTCCATCGCGCCCAACGTGTTCCGCTCCCTGGGGGCGGACGTGCGGGTCATCAACGACCAGCCGGACGGGCTGAACATCAACCTGGACGCGGGCTCTACCCATATCGAGGGGCTGTGCAGGTACGTGGTGGAGCACGGCTGCGACGCGGGCTTCGCCTTCGACGGGGACGCGGACCGCTGCCTGGCCGTGGACGAGAAGGGGAACGTGGTCAACGGCGACCAGATCATGTACCTGTACGGCGTATACATGAAGGAGCGGGGCAAGCTGCTCACCAACACGGTGGTCACCACCGTCATGTCCAACTTCGGGCTGTACAAGGCGCTGGACAAGGCGGGCATCGGCTACGAAAAGACCGCCGTGGGCGACAAGTATGTGTACGAGGAGATGGTACACGGCGGGCACCGCATCGGCGGCGAGCAGTCGGGGCACATCATCTTCTCCAAATATGCCCGGACGGGGGACGGCATCCTCACTTCCTTGAAGATCATGGAGGTCATGATGGCAAAGAAGGAGACGCTGAGCCGTCTGGCCGAGCCGGTGACCATCTATCCCCAGGTGCTCATCAACGTGCGGGTGAAGGATAAAAAAACCGCCCAGGACGACCCGGCGGTCCAGGCGGCGGTGCGGGCCGTGGCCGACGAGCTGGGCGGCACGGGCCGCATCCTGGTGCGGGAGTCGGGCACCGAGCCGCTGGTGCGGGTGATGGTGGAGGCCCCGGGAAAGGGGCAGTGCCAGGAACTGGCCCAAGGCGTGGTGGATGTGATCATCGCGCAGGGGCACAAAGCGGAATAAATAAACGGCTGGCCGTATTAAATCTTTATGTGCACAAAAGTTTAGTAGGGGGAAAAATGAAAAACAAAAATCAAATTCTTATTGATGATGCAAATATGGTCATCAGCAAGGTCGATTTAAGTGGGATAAACGGCTGCAAAATCCTTGTTGCCGGAGCAAGTGGGCTGATTGGAACACATATTGTTTATTCAATAAAGCAGTATGTCGAAACAACGGGTGCTGACGTTGAGCTATATATTATTACACGCGGTGAACTCCCTGCTCAGATGGATTTCGCAAACGAATGTGGTTGGATAAAGGTTTTCAAGGGCGAGATGACTGACAGCAGTTTTTTGCGCGCGCTTCCCGCAGTTGATATAATTATCGACGCAGCAGGTTATGGTCAGCCGCTTCGCTTTATGAATGAGGCGGCAAATACATTGAAAATCAACACATATACCATCTTTGAACTAATGGAAAAGCTTAAGCGCCCTGGGAAATTCCTGTTTATGTCCTCGAGTGCGGTCTACACTGGATTGAGCGAAACGCCTTTCCGTGAAGAGGAGGTAGGCAATTCAAACACCAACCATCCACGGGCTTGTTACATTGAGGGGAAAAAATGCGGCGAAGCAATATGCAACGCATACCGCATGGAAGGCGTTGATGCAAAAAGTGTAAGATTATCGATCACTTATGGCCCTGGAACGAAAAAGGACGACGTGCGAGTAATGAATACCTTTATAAGATCGGCGCTGATCGAAAAGCAAATAAAACTACTGGACGATGGCAAGGCGCAAAAGGCGTTTATGTATGTTTCAGATGCGGTTGAGCTTATATGGAAAATGCTTTTGTTCGGCAAAGAATCAATCTACAACATTGGGGGCAGTGAACAGATAAGCATCGCACAGTTAGCGCATATTATCGGCGATTATTGCAATGCCCCGGTTATTTTGAACGAGGGGAACAGAGACGCTGTAAAGGGTGCCATTGCCGCCGAGTTGCTCAGCATGGAGCGAGTGGCAAAAGAGTTTGGGAAAAACGATTATATTGGAATTGAACAGGGTACTCGGCGTACGATAAATTGGGCGAGGCTGAATCTCTACGATCAGACCTGAAGGAGCTGCCGATATGTACAGCATAGAAGAGCTAACATCGAAAACAAAACAAATCAAGCGAAGGTGCCTTGAGATGTGCGTAAATGCGGGAATAGGCCATGTCACGACCGCATTTTCCTGTGCGGAGATAATGACTGCGTTGTATTATCGTATTATGGACATTGATGCTTCCTGCCCGGACTGGGAGGACAGGGACCGCTTTATCATGAGCAAAAACCACGGCAGCGTCATCACATATCCGATCCTTGCTGATTTGGGATTTATTGAGGACGATGATTTGCGGACGTTTATGGGTGACGGCAGCAATATCGGCGGGCACTCTAAAATATGCGTGAGTGGTGTGGACTTTTCAGGAGGTTCCCTCGGCATAGGGTTGGGTGTGGCATGCGGTTTAGCGTATGGTGCGCGGCTTTCAGGAAAGGGTTATAAAACATATTGCCTGGTCGGCGACGGCGAATGCTACGAGGGCTCGATTTGGGAAGCGGCGATGTTTGCCGGAAGCAACGACTTGAGCAATCTTGTTGTAATTCTGGACAGAAACGGTATGGCTTGTACGGATTTTACCGAGCATATGCTGAGGCAGGAACCCGTTAAGGCTAAATGGGAAGCTTTTAATTGGGAAACCATAGAGATTGATGGGCACAACATGGGCGAGGTAGTGTCGGCGCTGGAATTTGCAAAACAATACAGAGGCAAAAAACCGATATGCATCATTGCAAAAACGGTGAAAGGTAATGGAATAGATTTCATGAGCAACAATCCGCTTATGCACGGGGCCGCGCCAAGGGGAGAACAGATTGCTGCGGCGTTTGAACAAATCGACTGCTGATATCTTTAGGAGTACATATGAATAAGGTAAGATATAAATACTTAGACGCAGTGTGTGATCTGATAAGAGAAGGAAAGAATATGGCGCTGGTAAGCTCGGACTATGCCGCGCCTGTGCTGGATGATTTCAGGAAAACGACTGGTGAACGATATGTAAGCGTGGGAATTGCTGAGCAGAATTTAATTCAAATCGCTTGCGGATTGTCGCTGTCGGGTCAGAGGGCAATCGCATATGGATTGGCGCCGTTTCCTTGCATAAGAACGGTGGACCAGATACGAAATGCCGCTGCAATGATGAAGCTGCCGATTTCTATCGTTTCCGCAGGAGTAGGTTTTGCAATTCCTGAATTTGGCGCAACTCACTACTGCGTCGAGGATGTAAGCATAATGCGCACCATACCCGGGCTCAAGATCATAAACCTTACTGATGAGGTTATGGCTGAGAAAGCCGCCCAATTAAGTTTAACTACTGATAGGCCGCTTTACATACGGATTGATAAATACAGTGACGGCATCATTTACGGTTCCGAAGATATTGATTTTGAGAGAGGTTTTTCCGTTGTGAAGGACGGCGGCGATATTGCGATAATTGCAAGCGGATATTACACCAATCGAATGATGAAGCTGAGCCAGACCCTTTCAGAATATGGGATAAATGCCAAGGTTATAGATTTGTATGCGCTGCCTTTTGATACAGAGAAACTGATTGCGGAGACAGCGGAGTTCCAAAACATCCTGACGATTGAAGAGCACGTTCGCGAAGGCGGGATAGGTTCCGCGGTTTTAGAAGCTTTTTCCGATAAAAATGTTTGGAAGAATATCAAACGTATGGGGATAGATTTTGGCGGAGGGTACACTTCGGAATTTGGCTCACGAGAGTATTTTATCAAAAAATACCACTTGGATGACAGCACAGTAATTAAGGAGATAAAAGAGACAGTAAGGTAAGAGCCGATTCCCTTCTACAAGTTGAATGGCTGCTCACTGCGCAATTCCTGTAGCGCGCCCCATCTGATTGTTGGATAATAAAGCAAAAAGCAGGGAGCCACTTCGTGAGAAGTAGCTCCCTGCAGTTCTCTTTTTCACTTATTTTGACTGTGCTTTTCGGGCGGATGCCGGGAAGCACAGTGCAGGGCCGATTTCGATACCTGCGCTTTTGAAGTACGGGAAAACTACCTGTCCCACTTGCTGATAAGCGCCCGGATCTGGTCCTCGAACTTGCCCAGGTCCTTGTTGGAGCCGCCCTTGTTGTGGGCGATGACCTCCATGAGCTTGCGGCCCACGTCCTCCAAACGCCGGTAAGCGGGGGAGCCGGGGTCCACCGGCGCCGCCTTGGGCTCCAGCACGATGCCCGGGGCGATCAGGCGGTTGTCCATCAGGTCGTAGACCTCTTCGTAGTTGGGCGCGTGGGCGGCGAAGCCCAGCTCCGTCAGGGTCTGGGTGTAATTGACCGCGGCCCGCTCGTCGCCGTGGACCACGAACACGTGCTGGGGCTTGGGGGTGTATTGGCTGATCCACCGCACCAGCCCGTCCCGGTCGGCATGGGAGCTGAGGCCGTGGAAGCGGACGATCCGGGCCCGGACGGCGATCTCCTCGCCGAACAGCTTCACGTGCTGGGCGCCGTCCAGGAGGCGGCGGCCCAGGGAGCCCTCCGCCTGGTAGCCCACGAACAGGATGGTGGACTCCGGCCGCCACAGGTTATGCTTCAGATGGTGGCGGATGCGGCCCGCGTCGCACATGCCGGAGGCGGATATGATGACCTTGGGCCGGGAGTCCAGGTTCAGCCCCCGGGACTCGTCGGTGCTCTCGGTGATGTTCAGCCCGGGGAAGCGGAACAGCGCCCCGCCCCGCAGCCTCTCGCAGGCCTCCTCGTCCAGGTAGCCGGTGAGGTCGCCGGAGAAGATCTCCGTGGCCGCCCCCGCCAGGGGGGAGTCCACGTACACCTGGAAATCGGGGTCGCAGGCCACCAGCCCCTGCTCCTTGATCTGCCGGATGAAGTACAAAAGCTCCTGGGTGCGGCCCACGGCGAAGGAGGGAATCACCAGGTTGCCGCCTTTGGACAGGGTCTCGTCGATGACGCGGGCCAGGTCGCCGGAGTAGTCGGGCTTCTCCTTCACGTTGTGCAGCCGGTCGCCGTAGGTGCTCTCGGTGACCACGTAATCCGCCTCGGCGATGGGCTGGGGGGAGCGGATGATGGGGGTCTTGCGGTTGCCGATGTCGCCGGAGAACACGATTTTTTTCGTGATGCCGTCCTCCGTCAGCCACATCTCCACACAGGCGGAGCCAAGCAGGTGGCCCGCGTCCACAAAGCGGATCCTGATGCCGTCGGACACCTCCAGCTCCTGGCCGTACTCGCAGGTGACGATGTGCCGCAGGGCCTTCTCCACGTCCACCAGGGTGTACAGCGGCTCTACCGGCTCCTTGCCCGCCCGCTTGCCCTTCTGGTTCTCATAGGCGGCGTCGTTTTCCTGGATCTGGGCGGAGTCCCGCAGCATGATGGACAGCAGCTGCGCCGTCAGCCGGGTGCAGTAGATATTGCCCGAGAAGCCCTGCTTCACCAGCAGGGGGATGCGGCCGGAATGGTCGATATGGGCGTGGGTGACCACCACGTCGTCGATGTAAGACGGGGCGAAATCCAGCTCCCTGTTGTCCCGCTCGTCCTTGCCCTGCTGCAGCCCGCAGTCGACCAGTACCTTGCGGCCGTTGGTCTCCACGCAGTGGCAGCTGCCGGTGACCGCCTTGGCGGCACCGAAAAATGTAAGCTTCATCTAAAAAGCACCTCCATGCGCCGAAGTGTGTTGTGTAGTTTCGCCAATTTTATTGTATACCAACGGCGAAGAAATGTAAAGATGGACGGATTATTTTTATTCGTGTTTTGTTTTCCTGGATACGGAAAATCCGGCTTGTTTTTTCCTGCCGGCCTGTGATATAATGCGAGTATCGTGAGGGCGTATGCCCTTTTGAAAAAGGGGTTGTAATGCCTTGAAAAAGATCGCGGACAGACAGAAAATATTGATCGTAGACGATTCGGAGATGAACCGGGCCATCCTGGCGGATATGCTGGGCGGGGAGTTTGAGATCGTCGAGGCGGAGAACGGCAAGGAGGCCGTGGCCCTGCTGCAAAAGCACGGCCCGGAGATCTCCCTGGTGCTGCTGGACATCGTCATGCCCGAGATGGACGGCTTCGGCGTGCTGAACATGATGAACAAATACCACTGGATCGAGGATATCCCGGTGATCATGATCTCGGCGGAGCGGGGGTCCAGCCACGTGGAGCGGGCCTTTGAGCTGGGCATCACCGATTTCATCAGCCGGCCTTTCGACGCGCTCATCGTCCACCGCCGGGTGGTGAACACCATCCTGCTGTACGCCAAGCAGAAGAAGCTGACCGCCATGGTGGCGGAGCAGATCTACGAGAAGGAACAGCGCAGCAGCCTGATGATCGACATACTCAGCCATTGCGTGGAGTTCCGCAACGGCGAGAGCGGGATGCACGTGCGCAACGTACACACGCTTACCGAGACCCTGCTCAGCGCCCTGATCCGAAGGACCGACAAGTATCATCTCACCCAGGCGGATATCTCCGTCATCTGCACCGCCTCGGCCCTCCATGACATCGGCAAGATCGCCATCCCCGAGCATATCCTTAACAAGCCGGGGAAGTTCACCGATGAGGAGTTCGCCATTATGAAGACCCACTCCATGGTGGGCGCGGAGATGCTGGAAAAGCTGCCGAACTATCAGAACGAGCCGCTGGTGCGGGCCGCCTATGAGATCTGCCGCTGGCATCACGAGCGGTGGGACGGGCGGGGTTATCCCGACGGGCTCAAGGGGGACGAGATCCCCATCTCCGCCCAGATCGTGGCGCTGGCCGACGTGTACGACGCGCTGACCAGCGAGCGGGTGTATAAGCCGCCCTTCAGCCACAACCGGGCGGTGGCCATGATCCTCAACGGGGAGTGCGGCGTGTTCAACCCGCTGGTGCTGGAGTGCCTGGAGGAGTGCGCGGAGGAGATCCAGGAGGAGCTGGCGGGGGGCAGCGAGCAGCGCCGCAGCCAGCTGGAGATCCGGAACGTGGCCAGGGAGCTGCACAAGCACGAGGAGCTCACCGCCTCCGAGCGCACCCTGGAGCTGCTGGAGCATGAGCGGATGAAGTACAGCTTCTTCGCCTCCCTCACCAAGGAGATCCAGTTCGAGTATACCCTCAACCCGCCCTGCCTGGTGCTGAGCAGCTGGGGCGCGGAAAAGCTGGGCCTGCCCGAAATCGTCATGGAGCCTTACGAGAACGCCCAGGCCCAGGTCAGCTTCAAGGAAAGCGACTGGGACAACCTGGCCGACGCCCTCCACTCCACCACCCCGGGCAGCCCCGTGGTACAGTATGACTGCAAGCTGCACATCGGCGGGGAGGAGCGGTGGCACCGGATCATCGCCCGGGCCTCCTGGTCGTCGGAGGAGCCGCCCCGGTACACCGGCTGTATCGGCAAGGCCATGGACATCCACAGCACCCGCCTCCAGCTGGAAAACCTGGAGCGGCAGGCGTCCCACGACGCCCTCACGGGGCTGATCAACCGGGCCTACGCCCAGAAGCGCATCGTGGAGCGGCTGAAGGACCGGCCCAGCGGGCACTATGCCCTGGCCATCCTGGACCTGGACCATTTCAAGCAGGCCAACGACACCTATGGGCATCTGTTCGGCGACGAGGCGCTGAAATTCCTGGCCGACAGGCTGCGCCACAGCATCCGGGGCGGGGACATCGCCGCCCGGGTGGGCGGGGACGAGTTCCTCATCTTCCTGGAGTACAAGGAGGATCTGGAGTCCACCATCGAGGGGATCTACAGCCGCCTGGCCGGAGGGGACTACCAGGGCTTCCCCATCTCGGTGAGTATGGGCGTGGCCAGCGCCGACATGGTGGGCGCCGATTACGAGAACCTGTTCCGCTGCGCGGACCAGGCGCTCTATGTGGTGAAGCACAGCGGCAAAAAGGG
This sequence comes from Clostridiales bacterium, assembly GCA_014799485.1. Next base: position 12,288 of record JAAVHY010000057.1, read on the forward strand.
CCGCTACAACTACTATCACAAAGACAACGCCATAGACACGGCGGCTTCGGCGGTATCCCCCATCGACGGGGGCCGCGCGGGGGACGAAGGCGAGGAGGAAAACGCATGACGCTGAAGGAATGCTACGCCGCCCTGGGCGGAGACTATGACGAGGCGATGGGCCGCCTGCGCAGCGAGCGGCTGGTGCAGAAATTTGTGCTGAAATTTTTGGATGACGGCAGCTATCAGCTGCTGTGCGATTCCCTGGCGTCGGGGAACCGGGGGGAGGCCTTCCGGGCGGCGCATACGCTCAAGGGTGTGTGCGCCAACCTGGCGTTCAATACCCTGCTGGAGTCCAGCGAGAGGCTCACGGAGGCCCTGCGGGACGGCAAGCCCCCCGAAGCGGGGGAGGAGGCACTGGCGGCGCAGGTGAAGGAGGACTACCAGCGCACCCGCCAGGCCATCGAGGCACTTCAAGAGGGTGCCGCGGGATGAAAAACAGGACGACACGGTTCCTGCTTTCCAGCCTGATCGGGGTGGCGCTGCTGTGCGTGTGCGTCTTTTCCTTTTTTGCCATTCATATGAGTGACCGGAGCACCGCTACCATCAATCAGGTCGGCACATTGTATATGTCCGGCGTGAGCGAGCAGGCCGCCAACCATTTTGAGAAGATCATCGGCCTGCAGATGGATCAGCTGAAGGCGCTGTCGGAGAGCATAACCACCGATGTCCACAGCGACCCGGCGATGCAGGAGGAGACCATCAAGGGGGCCAAGGCCCGGGACTTCACCTATCTGGCGTTTTACAGGCTGGACGGCCGGTTCGAGATGCTCTATGGCTCGGAGCTGACGGTCACAGCCTCGGAGCCCTTCTTTAGATCGCTGGAAAACGGGGAGGTAAAGGTGGCCATCGGCACCAACGCCGAGGGGGAAAAGGTGATCCTGCTGGGGATACCGGCCCTCCATCCCACCACGGAGGAGAACCCCTGCCTGGGGCTGGTGGCCGGCCTGCCCGTGTCCTACATCAGCGAGAACCTGGCCCTGGAGGAGAACGACGAGCAGATGTACTCCTTTATCATCCGCCGGGACGGCAGCTTTGTGATTCGCAGCTTTGACGAGTTCCGCTCCAGCTATTTCGAGCGGGTCCACGCCCTCTATGAAGACGTGAACGGCATAACCCCGGATCAGTATCTGGAGGAGCTGGAGGCCGCCATGGCGGCGGAGGAGGACTACTCCAACGAGTTCACCATGAGCGGCAACCGTTTCTACCTGTATGGCACCAGCCTGCCCTACTCGGAGTGGTACTTGCTCACCTTTATGCCCTACGGCGCCATAGACTCCATCGTTTTCGACTTCAGCCGGGAGTGGGGGACGCTGACGCTGTTCGGCGGCGCGATCATCCTCACCGCCCTGCTGCTGGTGTTCTACAAGTACTACGGCCTCACCCGGAAGCAGCTGCGGGAGGTGGAGGCCGCCCGGGCCGCGGCGGAGGAAGCCAGGGCGGCGGCGGAGGAGGCCCGCAAGGAGGCCGAGCACGCCAACCGGGCCAAGAGCGAGTTTTTGTCCAACATGAGCCATGACATCCGCACCCCGATGAACGCCATCGTGGGCATGACCGCCATCGCCACCGCCAACATCGACGACAGCCAGCAGGTGCAGAACTGCCTGAAAAAGATCACCCTGTCCAGCAAGCACCTGCTGGGCCTCATCAACGACGTGCTGGATATGTCCAAGATCGAGAGCGGCAAGATGACGCTGAACATGGACCAGGTCTCCCTGCGGGAAGTGGTGGACGGCATCGTGTCCATCTGCCAGCCCCAGGTAAGGGCCAAGCGCCAGCACTTCGACGTGTTCATCCACGATATCTCCACCGAAAACGTGCTGTGCGACAGCGTTCGGCTCAACCAGGTGCTGATCAACCTGCTGTCCAACGCCATCAAGTTCACCCCCGAGGGGGGTGAGATCCATATGGCCTTGTACGAGGAGGCCTCCCCGAAGGGCGAGGACTATGTGCGCATCCACATCCAGGTGATGGACAACGGCATCGGGATGTCGGAGGAGTTCCAGAAACATATTTTTGACTCCTTTGCCCGGGAGGACAGCCAGCGTGTCCACCGCACCGAGGGCACCGGCCTGGGTATGGCCATCACAAAATTCATTGTGGTGGACGCCATGGGCGGCACCATCGACGTGGAGAGCCGCCAGGGCCATGGCACGAAATTCAGCGTCGCGCTGGACCTGGAAAAGGCCGAGGTGATGGAGGAGGACATGATCCTCCCCAACTGGGATATGCTGGTGGTGGACGACGACCGGCAGCTGTGCGAGTCCACCGCGTCCGCCCTGCGCTCCATCGGGGTAAACGCGGAGTGGACCCTGGACGGCGAGAGCGCCGTGGAGATGGTGATGAAGCGCCACCAGCGGGGGGCCGATTACGAGATCATCCTGCTGGACTGGAAGCTGCCTGATATGGACGGCATCGAGACGGCCAAGCGCATCCGAGGGGAGCTGGGCGGCGACGTGCCCATCCTCCTGATCTCCGCCTACGACTGGGCGGAGATCGAGCACGACGCCAGGGCCGCCGGCATCACCGGATTCATTGCCAAGCCGCTGTTCCGCTCTACGCTGTTCAACTCTCTGCGGCAGTTCGCCGGCATCCCTGAGGAGGAGCGGGCAGAAAAGGCGCAGGAGCACGGCCGGGATCTGGCCGGGAGGCACATCCTGCTGGCCGAGGACAACGAGCTCAACTGGGAGATCGCCTCCGAGCTGCTCAGCGCCGAAGGGCTGGAGCTGGAGTGGGCGGAGAACGGCGAGATCTGCGTGGAGAAATTCCAGCAGTCCCCGGAGGGGTATTACGACGCGGTGCTCATGGACATCCGGATGCCGGTGATGGGGGGGTACGAAGCCACCCAGGTGATCCGCACCCTGGAGCGCCCGGACCGGGATCTGCCCATTATCGCCATGACGGCGGACGCCTTCGCCGAGGACGTGCGCCGCAGCCTGGAATGCGGCATGAACGCCCACGTCGCCAAGCCCATTGACGTGGAAGAGGTCATGCGGCTGCTGGAAAAGTACGTGAAATAGACCGAAACGAGCCCCGGCCAATGGCCGGGGCTCACTTTTTTGGGCGGTCGGCCCATGGGGCTTTTTACCGGGACTTTGGTGGAAGAAAGTACTTGTGCTTTCCAAGACGCTGTGCTATAATAACAGCGTTAAATTATGGCCTTTTGCGCTTTGGCCGAGGTTGTGCGCCCAAAAATTGGAAAACAAACCATTTTTTGGAAGAATATAGGGCGACGCGGTGTTGACATATTGTTCCAACCGCCGCCTCCCCGCCCTCGGAAAAGCTGAGGAAGCGGCATTTCCTTTGGAATTGCCTCATAATATCCATGTGCGCCATGGAGGGATTCTGTGGCCGAAGAATCAGGAGGGTCAGGTATGGACTTTTTGACGAGCAATTCCCAGCTTCTTCTGGAGAAATCAATGGGGTTCCTCTGGACCAAGCAGGCCGCGATCCTGGACAACATCGCCAACGCGGAGACGCCCGACTACAAGACCAAGGTTGTCACCTTCGAGGACAGCATCCGCTCCAAGCTGGAGGCCGCCGCCGGCCGCCCCACCGGGGCGGGGAAGGCTGTGCGGGATATCCTGGAGGATTCCGAGCTCACCGTGTTCGAGGCCCAGGAGCAGACCCGCATGGATGACAACGGCGTGAACGTCACCGACCAGATGGTGGAGATGATCCGCAACGCCTACCAGCAGCAGTACGTTTACCAGGCTGTCAACAAGCACTATTCCATCCTTCGCATGGCCGTGCGCGGGCAATAAGGAGGTACATAATATATGGCTTTCATGAATTCCATCAATATCGTGGGCTCCGGCCTCACCGCCCAGCAGCTGCGGCTGGACATCGTGTCGGAAAATGTCACAAATTCTCAGACCACCCGGGTGGAGAACGGCGAGGGTGCCTACCGCCGGAAGATGGTGGTGTTCGAGGCTGTCAGCGGCCGGGATTCCTTCCGGGACGCCATGGCGAAGGCCGCCAACGGCCTGATCGCCAACACCGCCACCGGGACCAGCCCCACCGCCGGAGGCGTGCGGGTGACCCAGATCGTGGAGGACGACTCCCCCATGAAAATGGTCTATGATCCCACCCATCCGGACGCGAACGAGGAGGGCTACCTGGAAATGCCCAATGTGGACATGGTGAAGGAGATCGCCGACGCCATGGCCGCCAGCCGGGCGTTCGCCTCCAACGTCACTGCGTTCAATACGCTGAAGTCCGTCATTTCCAGCGGCCTGGAGATCGGGAAATAACAGCCCGCGCTTACTATAATATATAAGGAGGGTGACAGCCATGAGCGCACCCATCATCGAGGGCGTGAACAACGCCGCCATCACCGGCATCACCAATAACATCCCGAAGATCACGCCCCCCACATGGGGCGGCCAGGAGGAGAAGGCCACCGGGCTGGACGAGATCAAGGACAGCCCCTTCGGCTCCATCTTCAGCTCCCTCATCCAGAACGTGAAGGATACCGACGCCGAGTTCACCCAGGCGCAGTACCTGCTGGCCACCGGCCAGCTGGACAATCCCGCCCAGCTGAGCATTGCGGGCTATAAGGCCGAGATCGCGGTGGATCTGCTGATCCAGATGCGCAACCGGGCACTGGACGCTTACAACGAGCTGAAAAACATGAGCGTCTGAGGCACGGCGCCATAAGGAGAAAGAACGCGGAGAGCGGGGTTGATGGGGCTTGAACACGGAGAAGCTGAAGGGCTACTGGGAAAAGATCAAGACGGCCCTTGGGAAAGTTTCCAAAAAAATCTGGATCATCATTGCTGTTACGGTGGCCGTCCTGGTCATCGGCATTGTGGTTTTCCTGAAAACAAGGCCCTACGCAACACTGATCGCCGGGGCAACCGATGAGGAGACGGCCACCGTGCTGTCCTGGCTCCAGACGCAGGGATACACGGACTATAAGATGGACGGCTCAGGCACCATCCTGGTGCCCCAGGGCCAGGCGGCCAGCCTGAAGGCCCAGTTGCTCCAGGAGCAGTACTCCGGCGCCAACGCCCCCTACAGCGGATATTTTGAGCAGGTGGGCGCCCTTTCCACCGAGTCGGTGCGGAACAAGGCGTGGCTGACCACCCTCATTGACGAGTATGAAAAGACCATCCGCCAGTTCCCCGGGGTGCGGGATGTGGAAGTGACGATCAACCTGGGCGAGGACCGGGGCTATGTGCTGGACAGCAACAACGTGGTGGAGGCCTCCGCCGGCGTCATGCTCCATATGCAGGGGAACCGGACCCTCACCGAAGGGCAGGCCAACGCCATCCGCAACTACATAGCCGCCGGCGTGGCGGGGCTGAAGGTGACCAACGTCATCATTGAGGACGACCAGGGCACCCCCTACAACAGCGCCGGCAGCGGCGTCAGCGCCGCGGCGGCCAGTTCGGCCCTGAAGCTCCAGCTGGAGCGGGAGTGGAGCGATCGCGTCCGCGAGCAGGTGCTCCAGGTGCTGGTGCCCGTCTACGGCGCGGGCAATGTGGACGCCACCGTCAACTGCACGGTGGAGCTGGGAGACAAGACCGTCAGCGATTATGTGGTCCATCTGCCCGCGTTCGCTGACGACGGTTCCACCAACGGCGCGGGCATCATCGGCACCCGGTTCTACCAGTATCAGGTGCGGGTGGGGGACGATGTGGCCGCCGGCGGCATTGTGGGCACGTCCTCCAACGCCGACCTGCCCACCTATGTGGAAGAGGGCGAGAGCCTGGTGGACGCCCTGGCCCGCCTGGTGGGCGAAGGGCAGATCGACTACGACAACTCCAAGACCCAGACCCAGATGATCATTACCGCCGGCACCCTGACGGACGTCTCCGTGGCGGTGAGCATCAACTCCGATACCGCGGGCCTTGTGGTCATTGACAACGTGGTCCGCCACGTGGCCACCGCCTCCGGCATCCGGGCCCCGCTGGAGCTGCCGGAGGGCGTCACCGAGGCGGATTACCTCAGCCGGTATATCTCCGTGCTGAACACCTCGTTCTACCGTGAGCCGACACCGACGCCCGAGCCCACCATCTTCGAGCGGCTGGGCATCCCCGAATGGGTGGTGTACGCCGCCCTGGGCGGGCTGCTGCTGTTCATCATCATCCTGGTCACCATCATCCTGCTGGTGCGCCGGGGCAAAAAGAAGAAGCAGGCGGCGGAGCAGAAGGCCGTGGAGGAGCTTATGGCTACGGCCATGCCCGGTCAGATGATGATGGAGATCGGGCCGGACGGGCAGCCTGTTGTACAGCCTGTGCTGGATGAGGACGGCAACCCCGTGGCCGGCGCCGATGTGATGGATATGCACACCGAGCGCAGCATGGAGCTGCGCCAGAACATCCGGGAGTATGTGGATGAGAACATGGAGGTCGCCGCGCTGCTCATCAAGAGCTGGCTGAAGGAGGATGGAGACAATGGCTGACGCTGCGGTCGTGGAACAGAAGCCGGCGCCTGCCGAGGCCGCCGTTCCCGCAAAGAAACCCATCAAAAACGAAGTCCCCCTCACCGGCGCCCAGCGGGCGGCTACCGTCATCATCGCCCTGGGGGTGGAGCGGGCGTCCGCGCTGTATAAGCACATGGACCCGGAGGACGTGGAGCAGCTCACCCTGGAAGTGGCCAAGATGGGCTTCCTGGGGTCGGAGCAGACCGAGGCGATCCTCCAGGAGTTCTACCAGCTGTGCCGCACCAACCGGGCTGTCACCGAGGGCGGACTGGAATACGCCCGCACCGTGCTGGAAAAGGCCTACGGCGCCCAGACCGCGGACGAACTGCTGGGCAAGGTGACCAAGTCCCTGCAGAACCGCAACTTCTCCTTCATGGAGAAGGCGGACGAGAAGTCGCTGTACTCCGCCCTGCAGAACGAGCGGCCCCAGACCATCTCCCTGGTGCTGTCCTATGTGGACCCGGACAAGGCCGCCGGGGTCATCGCCCAGCTGGACGAGAAGCGCCAGGTGCAGGTGGTGGAGAGCATGGCCAAGATCGAAAGCGTTTCCCCCACCGCCGTCAAGATCATCGAGGCGGAGATGCGCAAGAAGTTCTCCAGCATCGTCACCAGCGCCAATGTCAAGGTGGGCGGCATCGACTACGTGGCCAACGTGATGAACAACCTGGACCGCACCAGCGAGAAGAACATCTTCGACGGGCTGTCCGCCTACGACCAGGAGCTGGCCGAGGAGATTCGCAAGCGGATGTTCGTCTTCGAGGATATCATCACCATGGACGACCGCTCCGTGCAGCGCTTCGTCCGGGACTGCGACCCCCGCGACCTGGTGCTGGCCCTCAAGGCCGCCAACGAGGAGGTCTCCAAGAAGCTGCTCAGCAATATGTCCACCCGTATGGCGCAGAACATCCGGGACGACCTGGAGATCACTACCAACGTGAAGCTGAAGGACGTGGAGGACGCCCAGCAGCGCATCGTGGATATCATCCGCGACCTGGAGGAGAAGAACGAGATCGTGATCGCCAAGGGCGGAAAGGACGATATCATTGCCTAACATATTCAAAGCGTTTTCCAAGGCGAAGGCCGAACCGTACCAGTTCCCCGACGCGGCGGAGCTGATGGCGGAGCCGGAGCCGGAGGAAAAGGCGCCCGTCCCGGAGGAACTGCCCCCGGAGCCGGGGGAGGGAGGGTTCGATATCCTCCTGACCGACCCGGAGCCGGAGGAGCCGTCCGCGGCGGAGGTGAAAGAGAGCCCCATCACCTTTGCCCAGATCCAGGCCGAGGAGATTCTGGCCGACGCCCGGCGGGACGCGGAGCGCATTTTGAAACAGGCCCGGGACGACGCCGACCGGGAGGCGGAGAACGTGTTCGCCAAGGCCCGGGAGGAGGGCTACAAGGAAGGCTACGTGGCCGGGATGGCCCAGGCCGCCGAGGAATCCAGGCAGCTCCGGGAGGAGCAGGCCAAGCGCCTGGAGGAAGAGGTGCACCGCTTCATGGAGCACGCTGGCGTGGCGCTGGACCGGCAGATGGACCAGAGCGTAGACGATTTGCGGGACCTGGCCCTGGCGGTGGCGGAAAAGGTGGTGTGCGTCAGCCTGAAGAGCAGCGCCGACGTGATCAGCCGGATGATCCAGACCGCCATCGACAAGCGCAAGAAAAAAGAGTGGGTCCATATCTATATTTCCGAGTGCGATGCCAAGCGGCTCAGCCAGATCCCCGCGTCCCTGTCCGGGGCGCTCAACGCCCTGTCCGACCGGGTGCGCATCATCCCTATGGCGGACGACGAGTCGGGCACCTGCATCATCGAGATGCCGGACGAGATCGTGGACGCCAGCGCCGCCACCCAGCTGAACAACCTGCGCACCATCCTGACGGACACCGCCAACAGCGCGTCCGGGATCAACATATTTTAGAAGAGGTAAAGCGGGGCTTCCCATTCTCCCAGGCCGGGAAGGAGGCCCTGAGGCACAGGCCGGTGGAGTGAATCATGCCTTCCGTCTTTCAACAAATGACCCGCCAGGTGTACAACGCGGAGCCCTACAGCCTGACGGGGAAAATCGAGAATATCGTGGGTATGTCCATCGAGGCCTCCGGCGGACGTGCCGCCGTGGGCGACATCTGCCGCATCTACAACGGCGACTCCGGCGGACAGGTCACCGCCGAGGTGGTGGGCTTCAAGAACGACCACATCCTGCTCATGCCCTACTCGGATATGAGCGGCATCTCGGCGGGCAACTTCGTGCGCAATACCGGTGCGCAGCTCACCCTCCATGTGGGCGAGTTCCTCCGGGGCCGCATCATCAACGCCCTGGGCCAGCCCATCGATGGGAAGGGCCCCTTTGAGGGGGGCACCTCCTACTGCGTGGGCGGCGGCTACATAAATCCCCTGGAGCGCCCCCCCATCCGGGAGCGCATCCAGTTCGGCGTGAAGGCCATTGACGGGATGATCACCATCGGCAAGGGCCAGCGTATCGGCATATTCGCCGGCTCCGGCGTGGGCAAGTCCACCCTGATGGGCATGATCGCCAAGAACGTTACCGCCGACATCAACGTGATCGCCCTGGTGGGCGAACGCGGCCGCGAGGTTTTGGAGTTCGTGGAGAAGGACCTGGGAGAAGAGGGCATGAAGCGCTCCATCCTGGTGGTGGCCACCTCCGACCAGCCCGCCATGCTGCGTATGCGCTGTCCCAGCGTGGCCACCGGCATCGCGGAGTATTTCCGGGACCAGGGGTACGATGTGCTGCTGATGATGGACTCCCTCACCCGTTTCGCCATGGCCCAGCGTGAGATCGGCCTTGCCATCGGCGAGCCGCCGGTGTCCCGGGGCTATACCCCTTCCATGTACGCGGAAATGCCCAAGCTGCTGGAGCGCAGCGGCAATTTCAGCCGGGGCTCCATCACGGGGGTGTACACGGTGCTGGTGGAGGGCGACGACACCAACGAGCCTATCGCCGACACGGTGCGCGGCATCCTGGACGGGCACATCGTCCTGTCCCGGCAGCTGGCCAACTCCAACCACTACCCCGCCATCGATGTGAGCGCCAGCATCTCCCGTCTGATGGTGGAGATCGTCCCCCCGGAGCACAGGCAGCTGGCCTCCCGCATCCGGGACATCATGAGCGTATATGAGAAAAACGCCGACCTGGTGGCCATCGGGGCCTATAAGCCGGGGAGCAACCGCAAGCTGGACTACGCCATGTCCAAGATCGACGCGGTGAACGCCTTCCTGACCCAGGACGTGAACGAGTCCTTCTCCTACGACCAGTGCGTGGAGAAAATGGCCGAGCTGCTCAAATAATCCCCGCGAGGTGCTGAAGAGAGATGAAGAAGTTCAAATTCGCCCTGGATTCGGTGCTGTCCTATAAAGAACAGGTGTTGGAAGCCCTCCAGGGTGAGCACGCCGCCATCCTGGCCCAAGTCCGGGAGCAGGAGGGCGTGCTGGAGGCGGTCTGGCAGGACTACCGGGACTGCAACGAGGAATACCGCCAGCGCAAGACCGAGGGGCTGTCCATCATGGACGCCATGTTCTACCAGAACGGCCTGCGGGCGCTGGAGGCAGACATACAGCGGGAGACCGACAAGCTTGCGGAGCTTCGCAAGCAGGAGGAGGCAAAGCGCCAGGAGGTCGTGGACGCGAAGATCGACACCTCTTCCATCGAGAAGCTGAAAGAGAAGAAGAGGGAGCTTTACAACAAAGAGGTTGCCAAGAGCGAGGAGCTCCTCATCGACGAGTTCGTCAGCTCCGCCCGGGCCCGCGCCAACATCAGCGCATAAGATAGGCTCAGCACATCAGTGTCCAATTCGGCGCTTGCGCCGTTTGGAAATATATATTTCAATATAAGGAGGTGTAAGGAAAATGGATCAGATGAACAGCCTGGCCATGTCTATGCTTCAGACCATGACCAGCGCCACCGAGCTGCCCAAGACCGGCAAGAGCGGCGAGACGGACGAGTTCCAGAAGCTGCTGGAGGAGAAGACCCAGGCGAAGGACCCCCTGGTGGAGCAGCCCGCCAAGCCCCAGGCCCCCGCCAAGAAGACTGAGAAGGCCCCCGTCCAGAAGCAGGAGAACGCCCTGGAACGGGCCAAGAAGCTGGCGGAGCAGGGCGCCTGGTTCACCCAGCCCAACATCGCCAACGTCCAGATCGACCTTGACACCGGCGAGACCATCGCGGTGTATCAGCCCGGCGAGTACGTGCTGGCGCATCTGGACGGACAGACCGAGCTCATCCCCATCACAGACCTGGAGCCGTGGGAACAGCTTCAATTGCGGCAGCTCGTGACCGACTTGGGACAGACCGTCGACGTCTCCGACCCCGAGGCCGACGCCATTCTGGAGGCTACCGCCCCCGGCGCGGACAACAGCCCCGCGGCGATGCTGGAGAAACTGGCAGACGAGGAAGTCGGCCAGGTAGCCCGGCAGGTGGTGGAGGAAGTCCAGCCCCAGGAGGGTGAGGACGACGCCAAGACCGAGGTGGAGGTCACCGAGGTGGAGCAGGCCCCCCAGCGGATTTTCCACGACGTGAAGGCCGCCCCGGTAAAGGTGGGCGAGGCGGAGGACGTCCAGCAGGCCGAACAGCCCGATGTGGCGAACCAGATCGACACCCAGCTGGCCCAGGCATTGCAGAAGGGCGAATCTATGGTGCGCATCCAGCTCAACCCGGAAAATCTGGGCAGCGTCACCGTGGAGATCAGCCGGAGCGCCGAAGGGGTGCTGCACATCGCGCTGAACGCCCACAGCGGTGAGACCCGCTCCCTCCTGGAGCGCCACGCCGCGGATTTGCAGGGGCTGGTGAGCAGCCGCACCCAGCAGGAGGTCCAGGTGGACGTACAGCGCCAGCAGGAGAGCCAGCAGAACCAGAACCAGCAGCAGAACTACGACGGCCACAACGGCCACGCCCAGAACGGGCAGGAGCGCCGCCAGCGGCGTGAGCACACCAATTCCCAGGACTTCATGCAGCAGCTCCGTCTGGGGCTCATCCCCGCGGACGGAGACATCTAAGGAACAGAAAGGAGCGAATTTACTATGGGCACCAGCAGTTATTCCATGGCTGACATCGCCAGCTTGACCCAGGCGGTCAGCACGCCCAGCGCTTCAAAGAGCACCAGCCGCAAGGGCAATACCGAGCTGGAGATGCAGGACTTCCTCCAGCTGATGATCGTGCAGCTGCAGAACCAGACCATCGACGACACCATGGACACCAGCGAGATGATGAACCAGATGGTGCAGATGCAGATGATCACCGCCATCACCAACATGAACGAGACCAGCATCATGACCTACGCCAGCTCCCTGGTGGGCAAGGTGGTCACCATCGGCATCGTGAACGGCAACAGCCTGGAGGAGCGTGAGGTCGAGGTCATCGGCACCGGCGTTTCCAACGGCCAGCAGGTCATCTTCGGCAAGGACGGCAAGGGCAACGTGGAGACTTACGCGCTGAACCAGATCATGGCCGTGGGCAGGCTGCCTGACATCCAGGAGGCTCAGGGCATCGTGGACAAGACCGAAGGCGGGGACGGCGAGGAGACCGGCGAGGTGGAAGGCACGGAAGGCGCCGTTACCGAGCAGCCCGAGACCACGGACAAGACCCCCGAGTACGACGGCACCCAGGGCGCGCCGGCGGACGATACGTAATTAAGAACGAGGTGACATGAGATGATCCAGCGGGTATCAGGACTGGAGCGCAGGGACGCGCAGCGGGCCCCGATACAGCGGCAGGGGCAGACGGGCGGCTTCGGCGCCATGCTCCAGCAGGAGCTGGTCAGAGCGGAGCAGCCCCCCCAGGGCGTGGAATTCTCCAAGCACGCCATCTCCCGGGCACAAGAGCGGGGCATTGAGGTGACGCCGGACCTGATGGACCAGCTGGCGGGCAGCGTCGTCCGGGCCCAGGCCAAGGGCGCCACCAACATCCTGGCCATGGACGCCGAGAAAGCTTTTATCATCAATGTGCCCAATGCGAAGGTCATTACCGCGATTACCCAGGAGGAAATGAGACAAAATATCTTTACTAATATTGACGGCGCCGTGTTCCTGTAATAGAATAACTGGGTTAAAGGCAGGACCGATTTCGGATGCCTTCGTCCCCCGCCCGACTGGCGGGGGGCGGGCGGCGCCAAACCGAAAGGAGTAATTTAAAAAATTATGACTGGTGCAATGTATGCGGCCATCGCTGGCCTGCGGACTCATATGCAGAACCTGAACGTCATCGGCAACAACGTTGCCAACGTGAACACCAATGGCTATAAGGCCAGCCGCGCCGTGTTCAAGACCTCCCTGTACACCACCCTCACCGGCGGCTCCAACGGCACCGCCGTCATGGGCGGCACCAACCCGTCCCAGATCGGCTACGGCTCCAACGTGGCCACCGTGGACGTGGATATGAGCACGGGCAACTACACCGTCACCGGCAAGTCCACCGACCTGATGCTGGACGGCGACGGCTTCTTCCTGGTGGGCGACAAGGACATCGCCGACAACTTCGACGGCTCCGCCGAGGACGTGGGCCGGCTCACCTCCCTCACCCTCACCCGCGTGGGCGACTTCGAGTTCAAGGCCGACGGCTACTTCGGCAAGAACGACGGCAACGTGGTCTACGGCTTCCTGTGCGTGGGCAAGTATACGAACGACGACATTTATATCACCGACGCTCAGGGCCAGCAGACCCGGAACCCCAACGTGCCCGCCACCGCGAAGGTGGGCGACCCCATCTTCAGCGACCAGCTGGTGCCCATCCGCCTGCCCCGGGTGGAGCCCACCGAGGGCTACGTCGTCACCACGCCCCCTGCGGATGGCGACACCGAGTCCACTTCCGTGACCTGGACCCTCATAAGCGCGGTGCAGGGCAACGGCGACGAATATACTTATACCTGGAGCAGAGTGGGCGAGAACGGCGTCGCGGTGACGCAGACGACCAACGGCACCAGCCCGGTGCCTCCCGGCGCGGACGCTGACGGCGCCGTGGTCACCAAGACCAGCAGCGTGAAGATCGTCTACCCCGAGGACCAGGGAGCCGCCGGCATCGTGGAGAACGAGGAGCTCTCCCGGGGCCAGTTCGAGGGCATCTCCGTGGACCCCGTCACCGGCCTGATCACCGGCACCAGCCGCGACACCAAGGAAGTCGTCACCATCGGCTGCGTGGCGGTGGGCTTCGTGACCAACCCCAACGGCGTGACCAACCAGGGCGACAACTACTACAAGGCCGGCCCCGGTTCCGGCGAGCTGACCATCGGCATCCTGGGCGGCAACGCCGAGGCCATGGGCATCACCCACGTGAACAGCTCCAAGAACGCCAGCGGCGACCCGATGGCCGACGGCCTGCGCGTCCGCACCAGCGACACCCAGATGCTGTCCAACGGCCTGGAGATGTCCAAGACCGACCTGGCCCAGGAGATCGCCAACATGATCCTGACCCAGCGCGGCTACCAGGCCAACACCCGCATCATCACCGTGACCGACTCCATGCTGGAGGAACTGGTCAACATGAAGCGCTGATCCTGAGCATTTCAACGCGGCAGGGCCCGGGGGAGGGGAAAACCTCCCTCCGGGCCGGCCCCCTGTGGCCCCCATTTAAAAAGGAGGTTTGCACGATGATCGTTTTGACGAAGCGCAACCATGAGAAATTCCTTGTCAACCACCTGCAGATCGAATATATAGAGACCATCCCCGAATCCAAGATCGTCATGATGAACCACGACTTCTACCTCGTCCGTGAGAGCACGGAGGAGATCATTGATAAGATCGCGAAATACAACGCCAAGGTGATGGATATCCAGCGGGAGATCGCCGTGGTGGATAAGCGGTAAAGACAGAGACAAAGCGTCCGGGCCGGCTGCTCTGCGCCCCGGGTATTGGAGGTAGTGCTGCAGTATGAATATTACCTATATCATTGGCCTCGTCATGGCCATCCTGGTGTTCCTGCTGGGCTGCGTCATGGGTATCACGATCGGCCCAAAGGCCACGGCGGCGGCGGAGGCCGCGGCATTGGCGGGAGATGAATTCCACGCCATCACGTTCAACCTCGGCAACCTGTGGAACTTCTTCGATGCGGCCAGTATCTTCATCGTCATCGGATGTACCCTGGCCATCGTAGTGGCCTGCTTCCCGGCCAGCACCCTGGCGTCCATTCCCAAGCACTTCGGGGTCATGCTCAACGCCGGGAAATTCGACCCCATGAAGTACATCGACGAGCTGGTGGAACTGGCCCAGACCGCCCGTAAGAACGGCCTGCTGGCCCTGGAAGGCAAGGCCAACGAGCAGGAGGACCCCTTCTTCAAGCAGGCCATCATGCTCATCGTGGACGCCAACGACCCGGACAAGGTGCGGGCCATTTTGGAGAACGACATCGAGTGTATGTCCGCCCGGCATGAGGACGGGGCGGCGCTATATGACAAAGCTTCGTCAGTGGCCCCGGCCTTCGGCATGGTGGGCACGCTGGTGGGCCTGATCAACATGCTGGCCGGCATGGACGTGGCCAGCGGCGGCGGCAACCTGGGCCAGGACATGGGCACCGCCCTGATCACTACGCTGTACGGCTGTATCCTGGCCCATATGATCTTCGGCCCCATCGCCAACAACCTGCGTGCCCGGGACAGCGAGGAAGTGCTGTGCAAGCAGATCATCGTGGAGGGCATCATGTCCATCCAGTCCGGCGAGAACCCCAAGGCCCTGCGGGAGAAGCTGCTCACCTACATCCCCCAGGGAATGCGTGTGGACAGCAAGTCCGGCGGCGAATGACCCCAGGC